>JBKQOZ010000020.1:0-13430 GCA_052326345.1 Steroidobacteraceae bacterium
GGCACTGGGTACCTCAGGATCGTCGACGAATCTGGGGAGGACTACTCGGTTCAGGAGCCCTACGAGGGCGCATCCGCGAGGCTGATGGTCATGCGCTTGCCGACCGCCGCCGCCGCTTTCTGAACTGTCTCTAGAAGGACATTGGGGTTATCCGGGTCGAGCAGGCGTTCGAGCTGGCTGCGGCTCGTGTTCATACGCTTGGCCATTTCGCTCTTGCTGATGCCTTCCTTCTTCATTGCTTCGCAGATCTCCCAGGAGAGTACGCGCTTCCAGGCCACGGAAGTCGCTTCCTCATAGAGTCCTTCCTCGACAAGATAGGCATCGAAGGAGGAGCCCAAATGCTTATTCTTTCGTTTTCCCGTCATTCTCGATCTCCTTCTTGCGTTTCACGGCGAGGTCCAAATCCTGATCGGGCGTCTGCTGCGTCTTCTTGATGAAGCCGTGCAGGAGCACCATCTGTCCCCCGTGGATGAAGAATAGG
Source organism: Steroidobacteraceae bacterium (assembly GCA_052326345.1). GTDB lineage: Bacteria > Pseudomonadota > Gammaproteobacteria > Steroidobacterales > Steroidobacteraceae > Bog-1198. Next base: position 482 of record JBKQOZ010000020.1, read on the forward strand.
ACCCGGCCTATGCGGTTGCCCGTCAACGAGCTTCGAACTTCCCACATCCCGCGCCTGGGGGCGAGCGAGCGGCAGTGGGGCATCCCAACCGGCCAACCGAATTCTACGGTTGCAATGTCCTGACCGACGATGCGTTTATCGTCGCGAGACAGACTTTTGAGCCAATCTCGAACGGGTTCCGATCCCGCGGCCGTCCGATAGAAGATCGCGGGCAGAATCTTGCGCTTCGTTCTATCCGGCATCAGTTTGGAACCTTGCAAGGTACACCGTACCTTGCAAGGTACAAGATGTCAAGAAAGCGCATTAAGATCGTATAGAATGTTCATTTTTTCGGGGTGAGAATGATCGGCCGATTGGCGGGGCAGGTGGCGATCGTGACCGGCGCAGGCCGCGGCTTCGGCCGGGCGATCGCCGTGCGTCTCGCCTCCGAAGGCGCCGCGGTGGCGGTCGTGTCCCGCTCGATGGCGCAGCTTGCGGAGGTCGTCGCGGCGATTGAAGGGCCTGGCGGACGCGCCGTTGCCATCGCCGCCGACGTGACGGACAAAGGCGCGGTTAGCCGGGCCTGCCAGGCCGCGGCGGAGCGGCTCGGGCCGGTGACGTTTCTCGTCAATAACGCCGGCGTGCCCGGGCCGTTCGGTCCCATCGGCGAGTTCGACCCCGAGGAGTGGTGGGAAGCCCAGAAGGTGCACCAGCTGGCCCCGCTGTTGTTCACCACGGCGGTTCTCCCGGGGATGCTGGCTCGGGGTGGCGGTCGAATTCTCAACATCAACGCGACCGCTGCGGTGGTGATTGCCACCAACATGTCGGCCTATGGTGTCGGCAAGGCGGCGCAGCTTCGGTTCACGCAAATCCTGGATGCCGAGGGCCGGCCCCGCGGGGTGAGGGCGTTCGCCTTGCAGCCGGGCATGGCGGTGACCGCCTTGGCCGAGCAGACCGCCGAGCGGCCGGACGCCCGCAAATGGCTGCCTGCCATGGTGGCGCGGATCGCCCAACTGCGCGATACCCCTGAAGGGACCAGGGACTTGGAGCGCTGTGCGCAAGTCTGCGTGCGCATCGCTTCAGGCGAATACGACTCGTTGTCGGGTCGCTACCTGGACGTCAACGACGATTTTGAACAGCTGTTACGCGACGCCGCGGCTGAATCCATTCGATGAACCGCTACAGGAGATCGTGCCATGTCCAGCCCCGATGAACTGAACAGCCTGGCGCGTCAGGTCGCGCAGCTCTCGAACGAGGTCGGCATGTTGAGCGACGTGCATGCCATCCGCAAGCTCCAACATGCTTATGGATACTACCTCGATAAATGCCTCTACGACGAAGTCGTGGACCTCTTTTCGGAGTCGGGGGAAGTGCGGTTCATGGGCGGCGCGTTCAAGACCAAGGCGGGCCTTCGACGCCTGTACTGTGATCGCTTTCGCAAAAACTTCACCTTAGGACACAACGGACCGGTGTACGGGTTTCTGCTCGACCATCTGCAGCTGCAAGACATTGTCGATGTCGCGCCGGACCGCAAGACGGCCTGCGGGCGCTTTCGCTGCTTCATGCAAGCCGGCAGTCACGAGAGCAAGCCATCCTTTGCTCCCGGCATGCCCTCGCAATGGTGGGAAGGAGGCATCTACGAAAATGAATTCATCCGGGAGAACGGCGTCTGGAAGATTCAGGTCCTCAATTACCGCGCCGTTTATCACGGCTTGTACGACAAGGGCTGGGCGCATACACCGGCGAACTTCGTGCCGTTCTTCTCGACCGTGTATCCGACCGATCCGCTCGGTCCGGACGAGTTGACCGCGCCGAAGCCGGTGCTCTGGCCCGACACCGACGTGGTCGCGTTCCATTACGTCCATCCCGTCACAGGAAAGCGTTGGCGCCCCTGAATAGCCGCATGATCTTCTATGATTGTGGGCCGCGAATCACATCTTCAGCCGATCGCGGCTCGAGCGCCGGGTCAAAACTGCGGCAATTGACCTGCATCACGCCGCCCGGCGCGGGAGCGTGCCAAGAATACTGCATTTGCGGTGCTGCACTGCAGTCCAGAAGTAAAGGAGATATGCGGCACTTTAGAAAGAGCGCGCTGGTGGGGGTCGTAGCGTGGGCGGCGGCGACGGGTGCCCTCGCCGAGCAAACCCTCGTCGACCGGATCGAGATGCTCGACTGGTCCGACCCGGAGCGTGCGGCACAGCTCGTCGACGCACTGCCGGCATCCGAGGAAGGCGGCGCATCCGACATCCAGTTGCTCGAAGTTCGCGGCATGGTGTACGTCGACGTGCGCCGGGACTCGGAAGTCGATGCCACGATCGCCCGCCTGCACAGCATCGCCCAGGACGGCGATGATTCGGCCGTCCTGGCAGAGCAGTATGTGCGGGCGTACTCACTTTATCAGCGTGAGCAATACGCGGCCGCGAACGCCGAATTGAGTCGCGTCGATCTCGACTCGATCGCCACGGACACCGAGCGTTATCGGGTGGCGATTCTGCGCGGCAACAGTCTGCGTACGCTCGGTCAGGCGGAGGCTGCGTTGCCGTTTCTGGAGAGGGGCTTGGATGTCGCGCATGACATGCACGACGATCCGCGCACCCTGCACGCCGTGCTCTGGCTGGCTCGTATTTACACGAATACCGGCAATTTCGACCGCGCCTCCGAGCAGCTTGAGGCCGCTCGAAAGCTCGCGATGACGCTCGGCGACGAGGCGGCGCTCACGGAAATTGACGGTTGCGTGTCGGACATCGCGGATCGGCAGGGAGATCATGCCGCGGAGCGTCGCGCCAGCCTCTCGTCGCTCGAGCACGCGAAGCGTTCGGGAAGCACTAAATGGCTCGCGCATGCGCTGGCCAATCTGGGTGATTCTTATTTGAAGACCCGCGATTTTGCCGAGTCGCTCAAGTTTTCCAAACAGGCGATGCCGCTGGTGTCGAGGTTGCGCGGCAGCGGCGACGAGCCGATCGTGACGTTCAATGAAGGGCTTGCAAACATCGGTCTCGGCAATATCGCGCCGGGCGTCAAGCTGGCCGAGAGCGCGATAGCGGAAGCCGTTGCCGGGGACAACCTGCTCGACGCCAAGGAGCTGCTGCACGAGTATGCAGACGCCCTCGAGCATGCGGGCTATCTGATGATGGCGATTCAGGCCTACCATCGATATAACGAGATCGGGGAGAAAATAATGACCAGCACGCGGCAGCGTGCGTTCCTCGAATTGTCGGCCAAATTTGACGACGAGCGCAGGGCGCGCGAGCTCGATCTGTTGCGGCGAGACAATGCGCTCAACGCCTCGGAGATGGGCAGGCAGCGTTTGCGGCAGCAATTCATCCTGGCCGGAGCGTTCTTCGTCACGTGCCTTTGTGCGGCGTTCATCTGGGCATTTGCGCGTGTGAGGAAGGCCAACGACCGTCTGCGCTTCGACAGCGAGCGCGACGCGCTCACCGGCTTGCGCAATCGTCGCTATTTCAACGAACACGTATTGAGCGTCGACGGCGCACGGCCCGTGGGGGGCTGCGTGCTGCTGGCGGATCTCGATCATTTCAAGCGGATCAACGACACACTGGGGCACCCGGCGGGGGATGCGGTGCTGGCGACGGTGAGTCTTCGTCTCTCTGCGGCGCTGCGCGAAAACGACAAGCTCGTGCGATGGGGCGGAGAGGAATTCCTCGCCGTTCTCGATCCCATCACGCCTGAACAGGCGGATGTGACCGTCAAAAGACTTCTGCAGTCCGTGCGCCGCGACCCGGTGATGTGGAACGGACACGCCATTCAATGCACCATTTCCATCGGCTACGCGTGTTTTCCGATCACGGGAGCGGAAATGGCGATCTCCTTGGATCGCGCGATCGGTCTCGTTGATAAGGCGCTTTACGAAGCGAAGCGCCGCGGCCGTAACCGTGCTTGTTTGATCAGAGCGGTCAGCGTCCATGATGAACGGGAGTTGACGCTTCTCTGCACCGAGTTCGATTCTGCGGCGGCCGATCGCAAGATTCAGCTGGTCGAGATGGGTGCTGCCGCATAAACATGAATTTTGTGTGACAGGATCCACGCGCGATGGTCAGGCCCGTGGCCGACTATTAAGAGCGCTTGATGATCGCGACAAACCTTTGCCATCGCCCATGGACTGTGCGAGGCTTTGCGCAATAAAGCTTCTTGCCAAGAATGATGGGATGCGCCGCGCGCCGTCGCGCGGCTGAAAATAGAGGCTTTTCGCAGGGACAAGATGTTTTGTATGCAACCGGACACAGGCGCTACGCCCCGCGGCCGATAGGTGGCGCGCGGCCAGCACGATGTATTAAATGATATATCACGACATCTATTTTGTCGCTATGGTCATTCCTTAATTCGCTGTGCCAGTGGAGAGATGCGAATGCTATGTGCGCAAACGCACAGACGTTGGTCGACTGCAGTCGCAACCTGCGATAGCCTGTGGGCGGCCGCGTGCATAAGGACGTGATGCTGCACGTGCCCGTTTCGGGCGTCATGAGGCTAGGGAACTGAAACATGGAAGGGATGCGGATGGCGGTAGTCGAAGCAGAGGTCTATGTGTTGGATGACGACACGAACTCGCTGCGCGCGCCCGATGCTGCCTCACGCGACAAGTTGCTCGCGAAACTGCACGAGCAGCTGGCGGTCGTCTCCTCGATTGACGGCCTGGGTCTTTGGAGCTGGGATGCCGCATCGGACGGCGTCTGGGCCAGTCCGCAGGCCCGCCGCATTCTCGGATTGGACGAGTACGAGTTGCTCACCCGCGACAATCTCCTTGCCGCGGTCCACCCGGCGGATTTGCCGCGCGTGCTCCAGGCGATCGGCGCGACCACGCGCACGAGCGATCTCGTGCAGCTGGAGCTGCGGGTGGCGGGGCGGGGCGGCGAGATTCGCTGGATCACCGCGAAATCCGCCGCCAGTCGCGATGCGAGGGGCGCGCTGGTGAGGGTGACGGGCTGTGTCATCGACGATTCCCAGCGCAGAAGAGCCGAGGAGGAACTGGCGCAGCAGCAGCGGCAAATCACCCATTTGACCCGCGTGGCGATGCTCGGCGAGCTCTCCGGCGCCCTCGCGCACGAGCTGCAGCAGCCGCTGACCGCGATATTGTGCAATGCGCAGGCGGCGCAAATGCTGACCGCGAAATCAAGCCTCGACGTGGTGGAACTGCGGGAAATACTGCAGGACATCGTCACGGACGACAAGCATGCCGGGCAGATCATCCATCATCTGCGCGCGTTGTTGATGCGCGGGGAGATGCATTTTCATCGGCACGAAATCGCCGAATTGCTGGACGGCGTTCTGATCCTCGCCCGCGGCACGCTGACCGAGCGCAAGATTGACGTCGAAACGCACATCGAGGAAGGCGTTCCCGCGATTCTCGGCGATCGCGTAGAGCTGCAGCAGGTGTTGCTGAATCTCGTGCTCAATGCGAGCGAATCGATGAGCCAAAACGCGGCGGGTGACCGCCGCATAGAGCTCATCGCGGCGTTCGATCCGGAGCACGGCGGCGTTCGCACCTCGGTGCTCGATCGCGGAAGAGGCATTGACTCGGAGAAGCTCGAACGGGTATTCGACCCGTTCGTCACCACCAAGGAGGGCGGCTTGGGGCTGGGACTTGCGGTTTGCCGCTCCATCATCACCGCGCACCGCGGACGGCTGTGGGCGGAGAACCGGTCCGATCGCGGAGCGGCATTTCATTTCGTGCTGCCTGTGGCGGCCATGGAGGAACGGCAATGAGCGGCGCGACGCGAACCGTATTCATAGTGGATGACGCCCGTGAAGTTCGTACCGCCCTGTCGCGAGTTTTGGGGGCCGCGGGTTACGAAGTGCGGGCGTTCGAATCGGCGGAACGATTTCTCGAAGATCAAGACGGCGAGGTGCCGGGATGCCTGCTGCTCGACATCTGCATGCCGGGAATGAGCGGGCTCGATGTACAGCGTGAGCTGGCCGGCACGAAACGCGGTCGTCCCATCGTATTTCTCACGGGCCACGGCGATATCCAAACCAGCGTGCATGCCATGAAGGTGGGCGCGGTGGATTTTCTGACGAAACCGATCGACACCACGCGTCTTTTTGCGGCGGTCGAACAGGCGCTGAAGGTCGACGAGGCCGCCCGTCGCGAGCGCGGCATCTGCGGAGCGATCGAGCAGCGCCTCCATACGCTGACGCCGCGCGAGCGCCAAGTCATGGAGCAGGTGATCAGCGGGCGGCTCAATAAACAGATCGCTGCGCAGCTGGGCATCGGCGAAAAGACGGTGAAAGTTCACCGTGCGCGGGTGATGTCGAAGATGGAAGTGCGTTCCGTGGCAGAACTCGTGCAGCTTGCCGCCAAGGTCGGAATGGCAAGGGAACCGGCCCTGGCCGTTGGCGCGGATTTGTCGGTCGGCGCGGATTTGTCAATGGGCGCGGATTTGTCAGTCGGCGCCGCATAGACTTAAGGTTACGCCCACCTCTGCCTAACGTCCCATAGTGACGTGCCTCGAAATGGGGTAAAAGTTACCCAGTCTTCACTTTTCGGGCGTATGTGCTGTGATCGCAGTAGTCGACGACGAGGAATCGGTCCGCAAGGCCGTGGTGCGCTTGCTGCAGTCCGCGGGCCACACGGCGCAGGGCTTCGCATCGGGCAGCGAATTCCTCCAATGCTGGCCTGGCGATAAGCCGGACTGCCTCATGCTCGATCTGCAGATGCCGGGCTTGTCGGGCACCGAAGTCCAGCGAGCGCTCAATCGCGCCGGAGCGCATCTTCCCGTCATCGTCATGACCGCGAACGATGCACCCGGAGCACGCGAAGAGTGCATGCGCGAGGGGGCAGTCGCTTACCTTAGCAAGCCGGTGGACGTGCTGGTCCTGCTCGATGCCGTGGATGTCGCCATCGGCGCCGCGAGGAAATCGAGCGGCGGCTAGCTGCCGCCAAACCGCCTGACCTGCGCTGCCCGCGAAGCACCGTACCCCGCCTGCTCAAGAGGCCGGCTCCCGCAGCCTGCAGGCCCACGCGGCTAACGTCCAATAGGGAACCGCGCTGAAGTGCGCTACAAAGGTGCGTTGTAGAACGCGGGCGCTGGCAAATGATTGCAGTAGTCGACGATGAGGAATCCGTGCGTAGGGCGGTGGTGCGATTGCTGCATGCGGCCGGCTATGCGGCGCGCGGCTTCTCGTCCGGCGATGAATTCATGAAGGCCTGGCAGTCCGATACGCCGCAATGCGTCCTTCTGGATGTGCAGATGCCCGGCCTATCGGGCACCGACGTGCTGCGGGCGCTCAAACGTGCGGGAGCGCGTTTTCCCGTCATCATCATCACCGCGCACGATGCGTCCGGGGTGCGCGAGGAGTGCATGCGTGAGGGCGCGGCCGCTTATCTGTGCAAACCATTGGACGAGCGGGTGCTGCTCCGCGCGGTGAGCGCCGCGATTGGCTCGCCGCCTTGATGTCGGGGCGGCACCGGCCGCGCGCGCAAGATCCGTGCGACCTTGGTCGCATAGACTCCCGCCCGCACCGTGGCTAAGTTTCCTCAAGCGACCCTGACCATGGAGGTTCCCACATGAAAACAATATTGCGTATGCTCCTGCCGATCGCGGCGCTGGCGGCCGTCTCGGGATGCAATACCACTCCGCTCACGACCCAGCTGCAGCCGCAGGCGGTCCAATATGCGCTGCAGCGCGCGCGCTTCGAGATGAACTGCCCGTCGGCGACCGCACAGGTGCTGTCGAGCGATAACATACAGCCCGTATTGAACGGCCCGATGATGATGGGCACTGAGCGTGCCCAATACACCATCGGCGTCACCGGCTGCGGCAGCCGCTCGGAGCTGGTGGTCATCTGCGCGCAAGACAGCAGTGGGTGCGTCGCGGCTGAAGGCCGCTAGCGGCGCGAAAGCGCATGCCTGGGGTATGGCACGAATGCGATCGAAGCGATCGTCGTGACTGTCATTGTCGGCTACATAGTCATGGCGACGCTCACGTGGCTGAATAAAAGGGGGCCGAGCCATGACCGAACACGAACCGTCGACCGCGCGCTTCGAGGTGCGCGTGACCTCGGACAGTCATTTTGCGTGGCTGCGCACGCGAATGGCCGTTGAACGCACGCTGATGGCATGGGTGCGCACCTCCGTGGCGCTGATCGGATTCGGCTTCACGATCGTGCAATTCTTCCAGCGCCTCGGCGGGATGGAAGGCGTCGCTCCGGCGGCCAGACCCCAGGCTCCGCGCCATCTGGGGCTCGCTCTGATCGGCGCCGGCGTGCTCTCGCTCGTCATTTCGACGTGGCAGTACCGCAAGGTGGTCCACTACATGTGGAGCAGCGAGTTCAACGTTCTGGCCGGCGTCGGCGCGAGGTCCATGGCACCGGTCGTTTCGCAGACGCCCCTCATGTCCATCACGATTGCCGTGGCCCTGATTGGCGTATTTGCCTTTGGGGCCGTCTTTTTTCGCATGGTTTAGCTGCCGAAGGGTCTGCACAAGGTGTTTGAATCCCAACGAGAGCAACATCGACCCGCCGGTGCGGATGGCCCCGCTGAATCCCTGTCCGAAAGCGATGGTGCGCGGCACGGGCCGGGCTTCGAGGAGGCCGCTGCCGATGCCACGAAGGTTGTCAGCCGCCAGGCGCCGCGGCCGGCGAAAAACCGCCTGCTCGAGGCGCTGCCGCGTCAGGATCGCGAGCAGCTGCTGGCGCGCTGCGAGCGAGTCGAGCTGCGCTTGGCCGATGTGCTGTGCGAACCGGAGGAGCGCATCCGCTTCACTTTATTTCCCACCGGCAGCATCATCTCTCTGATCACCTGCGCGGATGCCCATGCGAGACTGGAGGTGGGACTCGTCGGTGATGAAGGCATGCTGGGGACCTCGCTGCTGCTGGGCGTCAACGTATCAGCGCACCGTGCCCTGGTGCAGAGAGCCGGCACCGCCTGGCGCATCAAGGCCTCGGCCTTCAGCCGCGAACTCGAGCGCAGCGTGGCGCTGCGCCGGGAGCTGGGCCGCTATCTCTATGTCGTGCAGCGTCAGCTCGCCCGCACCGCCATTTGCACTCACTTCCACGGGCTCGATGCCAGGCTTGCCCGCTGGCTGTTGACGACCAGCGACCGGGTGCACTGCGATCAGTTTTATATCACCCAGGGATTTATTTCCTCGATGCTGGGCGTGCGCCGCGCGGGCGTGAACCGCGCCGCCGGACTGCTGCAGGACCGTGAGCTGATCCGCTACAGCAGGGGGCATCTTTGCATTCTGGATCGTCGCGGCCTGCAGGCCGCCGCTTGCGAATGCTATGCGGCCGCCAAGGAAACCTACGACCGCATCGTAGGCTAGGGCCGAGCGCACCATGCTGGCCTGCAGCAGCCCTAAGTGCACTACCGTGCACAACACCTGCGGCTTGCCTATACTGTGCAATCATCGCTCGCTGCCACAGGAACCGCTGCGAAATGCCGCTGGCACCGCACGAGCCGCAACACAATCGGCTGCTTGGCGCGTTGGCGCCCGACGCGCGGCGGCGCATCTTTCCACAGCTGCGGCTCGTGCCGATGCCGCTCGGCAAGGCCTTGTACGAGGCGGGCGGCAAGCCGCGCGCCGCCTATTTTCCGGCGGATTGCATTGTCTCGCTACTCTACGTATTCGTCGACGGCACCTCGGCGGAAATCGCCATGGTCGGCAACGAGGGCCTGGTCGGCGTCTCGCTGTTCATGGGTGGCGAGACCACCCCGAGCAGAGCCGTCGTGCAGAGCGCCGGCTACGCGTACCGGATGAGCCGAGCCCACCTGCAGGCTGAATTCCGGCGAAATGGGCAGATGCAGCTGCTGATGCTGCGCTACACACAGGCGCTGATCACGCAAATGGCGCAAACTGCGGTTTGCAACCGCCACCACACGGTCGATCAGCAGCTGTGCCGCTGGCTGCTGCTCTCGCTCGATCGCCTGAAGGGTAACGAGTTGACCATGACGCAGGAGCTGATCGCCAACATGCTCGGGGTGCGCCGCGAAGGCGTCACCGGGGCCGCGCGCCGGCTGCAGGCACTCGGCGTCATCCGCTACAGCCGAGGCCGCACTCGATGGACCTAGGTCCAATTCCCCCGCTTCACGGCAGGCGGCAGGCTGCTTAAAGGTTCAGGGTTCGCCCCCAGAGGTTTGTTCATGTCCGAATCCGTCCCCGGCGTCGCTGATCTGCTCGCAACCGACGCCCCGCCGGGCTTTCACCTGCTGGCGAAGCCGAGCGGGTCGACCTGTAATATCGACTGCACCTACTGCTTCTTCCTGTCCAAGGACGCGCTGTACCCCAACGAAAAGCACCGCATGTCGGCCGCCACGCTCGAGGCGTACATCCGTCAGCTGCTCGAATCGCACAGCACCCCTCAGGTGACCGTGGCGTGGCAGGGCGGGGAACCGACGCTGATGAAGCTCGAGTTCTTCCGGCATTCCGTCGAGCTCGTCGAGAAGTACCGCCGGCCGGGCCAGACCGTACAGCATACCTTCCAGACCAACGGCATCCTCGTGGACGAGGACTGGTGCACCTTCTTCAAGGAGCACCATTTTCTGGTCGGCTTGAGCGTGGATGGACCGCGCGAACTGCACGACACCTACCGGGTCGACCGGCGCAAAAGAGGCACATTCGACCGCGTCATGCAGGGTTGGCGGCAGCTGCACCAGCACGGGGTCGATTTCAACATCCTGTGCACGGTCAATGCCGCGAACGAAAAGCATGGGCGCGACGTCTACCGCTTCTTCCGCGACGAGCTGGGCGCCAAGTGGGTGCAGTTCATCCCGATCGTCGAGCGCGCCAGCGCAGAGACGCTATCGATCGCCAACCAGGGTTGGAGCGAGCCGTCCAGCGGCAAGCGCCTGCTCTATACGCAGACCGGCAACCTGGTCACCGAGCGCACCGTGGGCGCCGAGCAATACGGCCGCTTCCTGGTCGATGTGTTCGAGGAATGGGTGCGCCACGATGTGGGCGAGGTGTACGTCCAGCTGTTCGACGTGACCCTCGAGGCGTTTTTCGGCCGCCATCTGCTGTGCATTCACGCGCCCACCTGCGGCTACGGGCCGGCGCTCGAATACAACGGCGATTTATACTCCTGCGATCACTTCGTCGAGCCGCGCTTCAAGCTCGGCAATATTCACCAAACGCACATGCTGAAGCTGGTGGCCTCGCCCGAGCAGCGCAAGTTCGGCGAGGACAAGCGCGATACGCTGACTGCCCAATGCCGCAGCTGCAAGGTGAGGCATTGGTGCAACGGCGGCTGTCCGAAGGACCGCTTTGCGCTGTCGCGCGACGGTGAGCCGGGACACAATTACCTCTGTGCCGGACTGGAATTGTTTTTCATGCATACCGGCCCGACGTTCAAGGCCATGGCCCAGTTGATCCAGCAGGGGCGTGCGCCCTCCGAGATGATGGCGCAGATCGCCGCCGACGATGCGAGGCGCGGACCCTATCGCCCGTGCCCCTGCGGTAGCGGCGAAAAATTTCGCTTCTGCCACGGTACTCGCGAGTCGCGCCAAGAGCGCAACGTATCCGCGCCGAACGGCGCGGAACGCACGATTGAACTTGATACGACCAACGACTAAGGAACACCTCATGGCTGCAAAGAAACCGAACATTCTGATTCTCTGGGGCGATGACATCGGCTGGTGGAACATCAGTTTCAACAGCCGGGGGGCGATGGGCTACCGGACGCCGAACATCGACCGTGTGGCGAACGAAGGGGTGGCCTTCACCGACTACTACGCGCAGCAGAGCTGCACCGCGGGCCGCGCGAGCTTCATCACCGGCCAGAATCCGATCCGCACCGGCCTGACCAAGGTCGGCATGCCCGGCGCCACCATTGGATTGCAGAAAGAGGATCCGACCATCGCCGAGATGCTCAAGCCCTTGGGCTACGCGACCGGCCAGTTCGGCAAGAACCATCTGGGCGATCGGGATGAGTTCCTGCCAACGATGCATGGTTTTGATGAGTTCTTCGGCAATCTGTATCACTTGAATGCCGAGGAGGAGCCGGAGCTGCCCGATTACCCGAAGGATCCGGCCTTCAAGAAGATGTTCGGCCCTCGCGGCGTGCTGCACTGCTTATCGGACGGCAAGGGCGGCCAGACCATCAAGGACACGGGGCCCTTGACCAAGAAGCGCATGGAAACGATCGATGAGGAGATCACCGAGCGCGCACTGGCCTGGATGGAGAAGCAGGCCAAGGCGGATCAGCCTTTCTTTCTTTGGTACAACTCGACCGCCATGCATTTTCGAACGCATGTGGCGGAGAAGAACCGCGGCAAGAGCGGCCAGGACGAGTACAGCGACCGGATGGTGGTGCACGATGAGCAGATCGGGCAGATGCTCGACAAGCTCGATGAGCTCGGGATCGCGGACAACACCATCGTGATGTACTCGACCGACAACGGCCCGGAGAACGACACCTGGCCGGATGGGGCCAACACCCCGTTTCGCGGCCAGAAGGACTCGAACTGGGAGGGCGGCTGGCGGGTGCCGTGCTTCATGCGCTGGCCGGGCAAGATCAAGGCCGGCTCGGTCTTAAACGGCATCGTCTCGCACATCGACATGCTGCCGACGCTGTTGGCGGCCGCCGGTGATCTGGAGGTGACGAAGAAGCTGCTCAACGGCTACACGGTGGGGGGCAAGACCTACAAGGTGCATCTGGACGGCTACAACATGATTCCCTACCTGACGGGCGAGGCGAAGGAGAGCCCGCGCAATTGGATCATGTACATGAGCGATGACGGCGAAGTGATGGCGGTGCGGGTGGGCGACTACAAGTTCAATCTGGCGGTGCAGCGGGCCAATCAGATGGCGCAGTGGGCGGAGCCGTTGGTGAAGCTGCGGGTGCCGCACATCGTCAATCTGCGCCGCGACCCGTTTGAGCGCGCGGACTTCAACTCGAACACCTACTGGGACTGGATGGTCGATCACGTGCCGCAGCTGTACCTGATGCAGGCGGTGGTGGCGCAGCAACTCGATGGATTCATCAAGTTCCCGCCGCGCCAGAAGCCCGCTTCGTTCAA
>JBKQOZ010000021.1:0-5352 GCA_052326345.1 Steroidobacteraceae bacterium
CCCGTTCGAATGAGCGTGCTCCCTGGCACAGCAGCCCGTGGTTTTTGCGCCGGGATCGATGCTATTTGATCCCGGGCGATTCCCCGCTCGGTTATCGCTTACCGTTGGATTCGCAGCCCTGGGTCAGCCCGGACGACTTTCCACATGTGTTTCCACCCGATCCGACCCAGGATTTTGCGGCGCTCCCACCGTACGGCCAAATTCGCCGGCAGATGCGCGAGACCAGCGAGGCGGACGCCGCCCCGACCGTCGTCCCGAGGCTTGAAAATCCGGCGGCCATTGCTCGAACCTCGATCTGCGCCGAGGAACGCCACGGCGTCCTATACATTTTCATGCCCCCAACGCGCACCCTCGATGATTACCTCGAGATCGTCGCGGCGGTAGAGGCCACCGCGAACGCGCTCCGTCAACCGGTCATCGTCGAAGGTTACGACCCGCCTGCGGATCCACGGCTGGTCAATTTCAAGGTGACCCCCGACCCGGGCGTCATCGAAGTCAATGTGCAGCCCAGCGCCGGCTGGGAAGAGCTCGTGGCACGCACGACATACCTCTATGAAACCGCGAACGAATGCAGGCTACGCTCGGAAAAATTCATGCTCGACGGCCGGCACGTGGGAACCGGCGGCGGCAACCACATCGTGCTGGGCGGCGCCTCGGCAAACGATTCTCCGTTCCTGCGGCGCCCCGATCTGCTACGCAGCCTCATCTCGTATTGGCACAACCATCCCTCGCTGTCGTATCTGTTCTCGGGGCTTTTCATCGGCCCCACATCGCAGGCGCCACGCGTGGACGAAGCCCGCAACGATTCCCTGTACGAACTCGAGCTCGCGTTCAAACAATTCCCGAAGGCCGGAAGTCCGGTAGCGCCGTGGCTCGTTGATCGCCTGCTCAGAAATCTGTTGATCGATGTGACCGGGAATACTCACCGTGCCGAATTTTGCATCGACAAGATGTACTCGCCCGACAGCAGCAGCGGAAGGCTCGGACTCTTGGAAATGCGCGCTTTCGAAATGCCCCCGCATGCGCGCATGAGTCTCGTGCAGCAGGTGTTGCTGCGATCGCTGGTGGCCCGATTCTGGCGCGAGCCCTATGCGCCGAAGCGGTTGGTGCGTTGGGGGACCCAGTTACACGACCGCTTCCTACTGCCGCATTTCGTTGCACAGGATTTCGCGGATATCATCGGGGAGCAAAATCGCGCCGGCTTCGAGATCCAGCTCGAGTGGTTCGCACCTCACTTCGAATTCCGCTTTCCGAAACTTGGCGATGTCGCGGTGCGCGGAATCGAACTCGAACTTCGTCAGGCACTCGAGCCCTGGCATGTGATGGGCGAAGAAGGAGCGGCGGGCGGCGCGGTGCGTTATGTCGATTCGTCGTTGGAGCGCGTCGAGATCAAGGTGAGCGGGCTTGCGCCCGACCGTTATGTGGTCACCTGCAATGCCCGGGCCATTCCGTTGCGTACGACGGGCCGCGAGGGCGAGTTCGTCGCGGGCGTCCGCTACCGTGCCTGGCAGCCGTCATCCGCCTTGCATCCGAATATCAGAATTCACTCGCCGCTGACATTTGATATAGTCGACACTTGGATGAACCGATCGGAAGGTGGTTGTCAATATCATGTTGTTCATCCGGGCGGCCGCAGTCACGAGACCTTTCCCGTCAATGCATTCGAGGCCGAAAGCCGGCGACTGGCCCGATTCTTCCGCCTCGGGCATACCCCGGGCCGCTTGAGCATCGAGCCGGCGACGCCAAGCGACGAGTTCCCCTTCACCTTGGACTTGCGCAATCATCGATAACCCACCGGATCCGCGGCTCAGCAGCTATCGCAGCGATCACCGCCGCTACGACGAGCTATTGGATGGCGAGGGCCGCATTCGCAGCCATTGGCAGACCTTGATCGCGGGCGTTGCCAAGGATGATGCGCAGGCGGCGCGTCGCGCCACGGAACTGACCCGGCGGATGATCGTCGAGAACGGCATCACCTATAATGTCTATGCTGATGTCCAGGGACGCGACCGTCCGTGGATTCTCGATCCGTTGCCCTATGTCTTGACCGCGAAGGAGTGGCAAACGATCGAGGCCGGGGTTGCCCAGCGCGCAAGGCTTTTGAATGCGGTGTTGATCGATCTCTATGGGAAGCAGGACCTGCTGTCCCAAGGGGCGTTGCCCGCCGAAATTCCCTACGGCCACCCGAATTTTCTGTGGCCCTGCACCGGCATTCGCCCGCCCGGAGATCGATGGCTTTCGATCTACGCCGCCGACTTGGCGCGGTCGGCCGATGGACAATGGTGGGTGCTGGCCGACCGGACGCAGGCGCCGTCGGGGCCGGGATACGCGCTCGAAAATCGCCAGATCGTGCGCCGTGCGTTCCCCGAATTGACTCAGACAATGGACGTGCGGTCGTTGGGCACGTTTTTTACCGGTCTTCGAGATGAATTGCTGCGTGATGCCGGAGAAGAGCCGCTGGCGGTCGTGCTGACGCCGGGCTCGTTTAATGAAACCTATTTCGAGCATGCCTACCTCGCGCGCCAGCTTGGATTTCCCTTGGTCGAAGGCCACGATCTCACCGTACGCGGCGAGCACCTGTTTCTGAAGACACTGGCAGGTCTGCGGCGCGTGCACGCAATCATGCGTAGGCTCGACGACGACTTCTGCGATCCGGTGGAATTGCGCGCCGATTCCGCGCTCGGCGTGCCGGGATTGCTCGGCGTCGTGCGCAAGGGCAACCTCGTGATCGCGAACGCACTCGGCAGCGGCGTGTTGGAATCCGCCGCCTGGCTCGGGTTTCTACCGGCGATTGCCGAGCCGGTCATCGGCGAACGACTGAGCTTACCCTCGGTGGCCAGCTGGTGGTGTGGCGAGGCGCCCGCCTTCGAGTCGGTGATCGCAAACCTGTCTCACTTGGTGATCAAACCGGCGTTTCCGAATCAAAATTTAGGCCCCCTGTTCGGCCGCGATTTGAGCACGGAGGAACGCGAAGCGCTGATCGCCCGAATTCGCGCACGCCCCTATGCCTTTGTCGCTCAGGAGCACCTGGCGTTTTCGCAAGCGCCCGTCTGGTATACGAAAAACTCGGACGGATTTTCGGCGCGCGCGCTCGGCATACGCGTCTACGCCATTGCGACCGCGCAAGGCTATCGCGTCATGCCGGGCGGTCTGGCGCGCTTCGCCTTCGACGCGCACGCGGAAATCGTCTCGATGCAGCGCGGCGGCGGCAGCAAGGACATCTGGGTGTTGAGCGATCCCAGGGAGGTGCCCGAGGAATCGACAGCGACTAATGCCGACAGGATCGATCATCGGGCGGTGCCGAGACACCTCGATCTGCCCTCCAGCCTGGTCGAGAATCTATTCTGGATGGGTCGATACGCCGAGCGTTGCGAGGACAAGACACGATTGCTCCGCGCGACCCTTGCCCTTCGGCACAATTTGCCGTTCTGGCCGCAAGCCATGGAAATCTGCAAGGAATTCGGCGCCTCGGCTGTCTTCGATACCGAGAAGCGATTCTCGCTGAGCGGGGATATCGGCCGTTTGAGCGAATGCGCGGCTCAAGCGCGCGGCAATCTTTCGGCCGAGAATTGGCGGGTACTGACCGTTTTGCAGCGCGAGTTCCGTCGCGATGAAAAAGCGCGCAGCGATTCACGGGAAACCCTGGATCGTTTGTTGCTATCGCTGGTGGCACTGGCCGGGTTCGCGCTCGATGACATGACCCAAGATGACGGATGGCGCCTCATGATGATCGGGCGCCGTCTGGAGCGTTTGCAATTTCTGTCGGAGGTCATTGCGCGGCGCCTGGACAGCGAGATCACCCCCTCGCGCGGTGAACTCGAATGGCTGCTCGAAATCGGCGATAGCGCCATCACCTATCGAACGCGCTATCGTGCCGCGCCCGAGTGGGACTCAACCATCGATCTTCTGGTTTACGATCAAAGAAATCCCCGTGCACTCGCATTCCAATGGCAGGCCATCGAGGCGTTGCTGTTCGGCGTTTCGGAATCTCTCGGTTACACGCCGCAAGGCACCCTCAACGAGCCGATCGCACGCCTCTTGGCGCTGCAGGGCACGAGTCTAAACGGCGAACTCGAGATGGCGCGTGCATCGCGCCGCAATCTATCTCAGTGTTTGGTGAGCCTGAATTCGGCGGCCGGGCTGCTGTCCGACCAGATCACTTCGCAGCATTTCTCGCACGTCGATTTCGACCTGCGCGCGGTATCCGCATGACGCGCTATGCGGTTCGCCATGCGACGGTGTACGAGTACGGGGGCGATGTCGCGCACTCGCATCATCTGCTGCATCTGACGCCGCGGGAATTCGAGTTCCAGCGCTGTCTTGAGCATTCCCTGACTTTGGATCCGCAGCCGAATTCGAGGTATGAGGATGTCGATCCCTTCGGCAACGCGATCGCACGACTGGAATATGACCGGCCGCACGACGCCTTGTCCGTGACGAGCGAAATGAGCGTCGAGATCCTGCCGCGTCGCGTAAACGCGCTCGAGGTCAGTGATTCCTGGGATGCGGTGCGAAGCCGCTTGAGCTACGGCGCTACACCGATGCCCGCGGCAGATCTTGAAGCGTGCCGGTTTCGAATGCAATCGAGCTACGTGCGGATCAAGCAGGCGTTCGGGGACTACGCCGAGGATTGCTTCGCACCGGGCCGTTCGATCGCGGCGGTGTCCGCCGCGCTGATGCGCAAGATTCACCGTGATTTCGACTACGCTCCCGGATCGACCACGACCCGGACATCGGTGCTCGAAGTCCTGGCGAGCCGGCGCGGCGTCTGCCAGGATTTTGCGCACCTGATGATCGGCTGCCTGCGCGCGACGGGACTCGCCGCGCGTTACGTCAGCGGCTACATCAGAACGGTGCGCACGGGCACCGGTGCGGCGCTGCTCGGCGGCGATGTGTCGCATGCGTGGGTTTCAGTTTATTGTCCGCCTCTAGGTTGGGTGGATTTCGATCCCACCAATGACTGCATCGTCGGTGAAGATCACGTCACCCTCGCGTGGGGCCGGGATTTCGGCGATGTTTCCCCGATTCGCGGCGTGATCGTGGGCGGCGGTCAACACAAGCTCAAGGTCGATGTTCGCGTACAGCCATTGGAACCGATGACCGGCGATGGTGGTTCATGACGCTTTAGTGTCCGCGCGCATTCGGGCTATTCGGCTGGCTGATCCGCGTTCTGTGAAATCAGCATGTGCACTCTTAAACCCCTAATTTGCCAGGAGTTTTCGTTGCAAAACCGGCGCATTGTGTTGCGTGCGTTTGCGAACCTGCTAGGATGCCGGCCCGCAGTAAATTCCCGCGGGACCGGCACGGGGCATGGCGCAGTCTGGTAGCGCATCTGCTTTGGGAGCACGACGC
>JBKQOZ010000022.1:0-105988 GCA_052326345.1 Steroidobacteraceae bacterium
AGTCTGTTTAGGGGTTTTCCCGGAGTTCCAAAGGATGGCGACATCTCCGGACTACCTGCGCCTCGCGACAAGCGCGACGCGTTCGGTAGCGGAAAGGGCCTTTGATAGCGTTCGCGACTCGGTGTTGGTCGTCGATGCCCGCATTAAGCATTTGCCGGTCGTTTGTGCCAATGTGGCTGCGCGCGGCTGCCTCGGAGCCGGGCCGCTGGAAGGCGAGACGTTGATTGATTCCTCGCTCTACGGTCTCCTGGGACCGGCGTCGGCAGCCGTTATTGACGCGAATCTGGCTTCCTTGTCGGAAGCCCAGTGCAGGACCAATCGGGTGCTTGCATGGCGGTTCGGGGGCGGCGAGACCGCTCTCATGACCGAATTGAAGCTGCTGGACAGCGCTCAGGGCCACCGCCTGATCATGCTCACGTTTACGGCCTCCGCGGTCGACCCGGATCTGGCATCTGCGGTGGAGCAGCTGCCGTTCGATCTGTTGACTTTGGACCTCAATCTCAACGTCACGTACGCCAATCCGGGTGCGGTGCGTTCGAGCGGCGCGACGGGAAGTATTTTGGGGTGTTCGGCGCTGACATTGACGCCGTTGAGCGCCCTGCCCGAGGAGGTTTACCGCCGCGCACTGGAGGGCTGCCATTATCACGATGTTGCGGTGGAGCTGCCGAAGCTGACTGCCCTGGCCCGCTGCTTCGAGGTCGACGTGCAGCCGCTCAAGGGGCCGTCCGGCATCATTGGATTGGCCGTTTTATCGAACGAGGTGAGCCGGCGCGGCTTGATGCACGGTGCGCAGGGAAGTAACGAACGCCGCCTGCGTGCGCTGACGCAGAATGCGCTGGACATCATTACCGTCGCGGCGCCCGATGGCAGGCTGCAGTATGTCAGCGGGGGGGTAACGAACACTCTCGGCTATACCTGCGAAGAGCGGCATTTGAACTCCATCTTCGATCATGTACACACCGAGGATGTGGGTCCGCTGCGCGCAAAATTTAACCGGCTGACGGCCGCTGAGATCGACACATTCACCCATCAATACCGGTTGCGCCACAAGGACGGCAGCTATCGCTGGCTCGAAACGATTTACGTCTCCGCGCTCAACAACCCGCTGATCAATGGCGTCGTGATAAATTCGCACGACATCACGGAGCGCAAAGAGGCCGAGGTCAAGTTCGCCCAGCGCGAGGAAGTGTTTCGGCTTGCAGCGGATGCGGTCGAAGGCGTCATCTTCGAATGGGATATCACCCGCGGCATCGTGCACCGCTCCCGCGGAGTGCAGGAGATTCTGGGCATAGAACCGGAGGATATTGCGCCGGCGAGCGACGCGTGGTGTGAGCGGATTCATCCCCTCGATCTTGCAGCCGTCCGTAGAGACATCGCTGTGGCACTCATCAACGGCCGCGGTTGGACCACGACCTATCGTATTCGCGACTCCCGAGGGCGTTACCGATCGATGCTCGAGCGCGGCCTGATTCAGCGCAACGCGGGCGGCGACCCGCTGCGCGCGATAGGCTGTTGCGTGGATGTTTCGGAAATCAAACGCCTCACCGATTTGCTGGCCGAGACGCAAAGTGCGGCCAAGATGGGTGGGTGGGAGTACAGCTACTCGACGCGCGAGCTGACCTGGACCGACGAGATGTTCCGCATCTTCGAGACGACCCCGTCTGACTTCATTGTGTCTTGGGAATCGATGCTGGCGCAGTGCACGCCGGAATCCCGTCAGCGCTTTCACGAGGCGAGTGTCCACGCAGAATCCACTGACGGGCAGTTGGACCTGGAACTCGAAATCACGACATTCAAGAGCCGGCGCATTTGGGTGAGGATGATCGGACATCTCGAGAAGCTGGAGGGCCGTCCGTTTCGCGCTTTCGGCTCCCTGCAGAATGTGCAGGCGCAGAAGCTTGCGCAAATTTCCCTGGAAAACAGCACCGATTGGCTGAAGTTATCGATGAACATGGCGCACATGCATGCGTGGCGCTGGGACAAGGTCAAGGACGAGTTCGAGTTCGCGATCGTTGACGGTCAGCAGACCCACCTGCCGAGCACGTTTCCCGGAATGAAGGAGCTGATGCCGCGGATGCACCCGAAGGACCGGGCGGCCGCCAGTCGCACGATCGAGCAGGCTTTTCAGCACAAGAGCGACGTGCATACGGAATTCCGGCTCAAGGCCAATGACGGCGGTTTTCGATCCTACGCAACGATCGCCAGACCTCTGTTCGACGCGGCTGGGGCGCCGCACGGCCTCGTGGGCGTGACCCAGGACGTGACGGCGCGTCGCGCGTCGGAGGCGCGGCTGCGCCGCTCCGAACGGCTGCTGCGCACGACCACCGCCAACACCGCCGACACTCTCATCTTGTTGGACACCGACTTGCGCATCCGCTTCATCAACAAGGCCTGCGGCGGAATGACGATCGAACAGATCGTCGGTTGCGAGATCTCCGCGGTGCTGCCCGAGACGGCTCGCTGCGCAGTGGTCGCCAAGCTGCGCCAGGTGCTGCAAACCGGGGAGACGGCGACTTACGAGTTCGAGTCCAAGGCGAGCGGCCTGGAAACGCAATTCTTTGAAAATCGCGCGGTGCTGGTGCGCGACGACGACGACAGCGGCAGGGGCATTTCCATCAGCGTGAGCAACATCACCGAGCGCAAGCGGCTGGAGCGGGAAATTCTGGAGGTGTCGAGCCGCGAGCGGCAGACCATTGGCCGTGACCTGCACGATGGACTGGGCCAGGAACTAACCGGAGTGGCGCTGATGCTGCGCGGACTCGCGACGCGACTACAGCGCCAGTCTCCCGAGGCCGTCGGCTACATCAACGAAATCGTCGGACTGGTCAACCAATCGATAGAAAGTGCGCGCTCGCTGGCGCGAGGGCTGCTCCCGGTGCGCACCGACACCGGCGGATTGCCATTTGCACTGCGCACGCTGGCCGCTCGCAGCCGTGACCTCTACGGTCTGGAAGTGAACTTTCGGGCACAAGTGTGGCCTGAGCTTACTTTGACCGAGTCCGACGCCAGCCATCTATACCGCATTGCACAAGAGTCGCTTACCAACGCCGCGCGCCACGGGCACGCCTCGAAGGTGGATATTCTTCTTTTAGCTGCAAAAAATAGCTTTTTGCTGCGAATCACGGATGATGGCGCTGGGATTGAAAGCGCCGATGCGCCGGTAACAGGGATGGGGCTGAAGATCATGAGATATCGGGCCGAAATGATAGGAGCGAGGTTCGAGATCGGGTCAAACGCGCCGCGAGGGACCGTTGTTCGGGTAACCGGGGAGCAACCCCCGGTGGGGAGTGAGTTGCACTCCGTTCACGCCATATATGGAGGAAATGATGATGGGCGCTAGTAACACATGGATGCGTAATGCGATGGCTCAAACCGGCATGGCGGGCATGGCCGGCGGCAAGCGGCGGGTGCGGCGGGTGTTGATCGTCGATGATCACCCAATCGTACGCCAAGGGCTTCGGCGGGTCATGGAGAACGAGGAGGATCTCATGGTCTGCGGCGAGGCGGAGACGGCGCGGGACGCGCGTGCCGCCATCAAAGAGCTCAACCCGGACGTGATCATTGCCGACATCAGCCTCAAACAGGGCGACGGCATCGAACTGGTACGCGACGTGCGTGCGCACTACCCGCACCTGCCCATCCTGGTGCTCTCGATGCACGATGAGACCATTTATGCCGAGCGCATGCTGTCGGCCGGCGCCAATGGATACATCATGAAGCAGGCGGCCAGCGAGCAATTTCTCGTCTCCCTGCGGCGCGTGCTCGACGGCGGCATCTATGTTTCGGAAGCCGTCGGCAATAACATGATTCAGAAGTTCGCCGCCGGCGGGTCTTACATTTCGGCCAATCCCATCGACCGTCTGAGCAACCGCGAGCTGCAGATTTTGCACATGATCGGCAAGGGCATGAGCACGCGCGAGACCGCGCACTCGCTGAACTTGAGCATCAAGACGGTCGAATCGCACCGTCAGCGCATCAAGCGCAAGCTCAATCTGAACACCGGCACTCAACTCGTGCAGTACGCGGTCAACTGGTTTACCGTCCGCGAAGGCGGCGTCAACCCACCTCCGGAGGGCGAGGATCCGCGCCCTGCCGCGCAGTCGGGCGGCGACTCTTAAGGACACGATTCGCAAGGGGCGGCGGTTCTTGCAGGGGATCCGCCGCGCGTCGGTTCCGCGGTCGCGCTACCAATCCTCGAGCGTCACCACCAGGTGATGTGAGCCGTCGTGCTCGAATGGGGCAGCTTGCAAGCGCAGCCGGCTGCCGCCACCCCCGCCCCCCGCTTCGTGCCGCCACGACCGCTCGAACGCGGTCCGAGGGTTCGCCGCCTGCAGTTGCGCCATGGCGTGTCCTGCCTGGATCTCGGGAAGCCCCCGCCATCTGCAATTCGCCTTGAGCACGGCGCAACGTGCGTCGAGCAGCGCCGCGGCCACCGGCAGCGCATCGAACGCTGCGCTCACGCAGGGCAGGCTCGGCGATTCGCCCTCGGGCCGCCTCGCATGGGCGCCCACCACGCGCACGCTGCCGGCAAGATAGACCGGTTGTCCGGCATCGTTGCGCAGCGCCGAGCCGCGCAGGTGCCACCATGACGATGGCTGTCCGGCCAGATCGACATTGAGCTCCACATCCAGGGGAGCGCCCTGCTCGAGGTGGAGGCGAAATTGGGCCATCAGCTTGTCCCACTGCCCCGGCGGTAGCACGGGCCTTAAGTCGAGCAGCGTGCGCTTCGCTTCACTCGTCCAGTTGAGCTTGCGATAGAACCATTCACTGAACCATGCGGAGCCGCCCAGAAGGTCGAACTCCCAGAAGCCATCGCCGCAGGCGTCGAGTGCGCGCATCCCGGGGGTAGGTGCGGTGCGCGTGCGTGGCGATTCGTGCATCCGCAGCTTATCGGTCGCGGCGCGTGATCTTTAAGGCGGTTTGGGGCCACCGTAGGGAAATGCCCGATCTACCACAGCACAGTTCCAACAATTGGCGGCGTCCGAGGCGCGTGCGCAATTTTGCTCAAGCCGCGCGGGCGCGGGCGCGGGCGCGGGAGCGCATGGGCTTGGGGCTGTGCACGAGCAGGTCAAGTCGCGCCGAGTCGCGCCGATAATCCGGTGATACGTACCGGGGACGCGGAGTACAAAGTGGTGCCCGACGACAGCGAACCTGTGACGCCCGTCACAGCCGAAACATCGACTGCAATCTTGTTGGCGGAAGACGATCCGGTGACGAGAATGCTGATGACCCGCTTTCTGAAGAAGGCCGGATACGAGGTCGACGCCGTTGGCGACGGTACCGAAGCGCTCGATCGCATGACCAGGCGCTACTACCCGATTCTGGTCACCGATTGGGAAATGCCGGAGATGGACGGAATCGCGCTGTGCAAGGCCGTGCGCAACCTGCAGCTCGATGGCTACGTCTATGCGCTGCTGCTGACCGCGCGCGATGCCAAGGAGCACATCATCGCCGGTCTCGATGCCGGAGCCGACGACTACCTGGTCAAGCCCGTGCATGAGCCGGAGTTGATCGCGCGACTGAACGCTGGGCGGCGGATCCTAGCGCTCGAGCATTCGCTGCGCGCGGCGAACGAACGCAACCGGCTGCTGTCGATCACCGACGCGCTCACCGGGGTCTTCAACCGCCGCTATCTGATGGAGCAGCTGCCGCGCGAGCTCGAACGCTGCCGTCGCTATGCTTCCCCGCTGTCGGTATTGATGTGCGACATCGATCATTTCAAGCAGATGAACGATGCGCGCGGCCACGCGGCCGGCGACGATGTGCTGCAGCAATTCGCGGCGCGGATGCAGAGGTCGATCCGCGCCAACTGCGATTGGGTCGCGCGCTACGGCGGCGAGGAGTTTCTCATCGTGCTCCCGGAAACGGCACACGAGGGCGCGGTGGTCGTCGCCGAGAAAATACGCCTGCTCATGGCCGAATCGCCGTTCTTGACCCGCGCCGGGAACGCCGAGGTCACCGCGAGCTTCGGGGTCGCCTCGACCGCGCCCCAGGGACCGGATCTTGCGCTCAAAGTCGAAACGCTCATCCGGACCGCGGATGAGTGCCTGTATAGTAGCAAGCTGGCGGGCAGAAACTGCACCACGGGCATCGAGATTCCCGCCGCCATCGCGCTCACGGCGAACGGCTAGACCGCCAACGGCGCGCCCGGCGAACGGCCAGCCGGGACGCTGAGGCGCTGCCCGGTCAGCCCACTTTGCGCAGCTGCGCATTCACGGCGTGCAGATTCTCGGTGACCTCACGCACCAGCCCGTCGATCTCGGCGGCCGAATTCGTGCGCGCCGCGCTTTCCAGATTCGAGGCCGCGGCGCTCAATCGATGCGCGTGAATGTTGGCGCTGGCGCCCTTCAGCGCATGCGCGCGCTTGCCGATGGTTTCGAAGTCGTTGGCCTGAAGTGCGGCCATGATCTCCGTTAGGCATTTGTCGCCGCTGGTGACGAAGGTGTCGATCAATTCTCGTTCGAAGTCCGCATCGCCGCCGGTGAGCTCGTGCAGCGCATGCAGATCCACTTCGTACCCGGCTTTGTTGCCGACCAGGTAGCGGCTCAGGCAATCCGCCAGCTGGCTCGGCACGATGGGCTTGCCGAGGTGCGCATCCATGCCGGCGGCCAGGCAGTGCTCGCGATCCTCGCTCATCACGTTCGCCGTCAGCGCGATGATCGGCAGTCGTTTGCGCAGGCCGCTCTGGCGCTCCGCCTCGCGGATGCGTGCGGTGGCGGTGAAACCGTCCATCACCGGCATCTGGCAGTCCATCAGCACCGCATCGAATGTGCCTTCGGCGATGCGCTCCAGCGCCTCGGCGCCGTTGTTGGCGATCGTCACCTCGGCCGCCAGCATCTGCAGCAGCCGTTGGGCCACTCGCTGATTGACCGGATTGTCCTCCACGAGCAGCACGCGATACCCGCGAAAGGTGGGGCTCGCCTGGGGCCCCGGCGCTGGGCTCACCAGGAGCGGCGCATTGCCGCTCAGCACCTTGTCCATGAGCATGGCGAGCTTCAAGGCGCGAATTGGCTTCAAGCCGATCGCATCGGGCTGGTGCGGCCCGTCAAAGATCGCGGCATGGTCGGCGCCGAACATCGACAGCAGCACGAATGGCAGGTTTGCGTCGCGCGGATCCGACCTCAGTGCCGCCAGGAGGTCGAGCCCGCCCTTGACCGGCATCAATTCATCCGCCAGGACCAGGCTGAAGGCTTCACCGGACGCCAGCCGCTCCAGGGCTTCATCCACGCTGCCCACGGTGACCGCGTCGAAACTGAACAACCCGAGCTTGGTCGCCAGTCCCTCGCGGCATTCGCGCAGATCATCGACCACCAGGATTTTCCGACCCTTTCCTAAGGGACTCGGTCCACGCTGTTCGCGCAGCGACCGGAAAGGGAAGGTGACCCAAAAGCGCGAGCCCACGCCCACCGTGCTGTCGACGCCGACCTCGCCTCCCATGAGCTCCGCGAGCCGCTTGACGATGGACAGGCCGAGACCCGTACCGCCGTAGTGGCGGGTGGTGGAGGAATCCACCTGCGAAAACGTCTTGAACAGGCGGTCCAGGCGGTCGGCCGGTATGCCGATGCCGGTATCGGTGACCTCGATGCGCAGCAGTGTGTGGCCGTCAGCGGCCAGGCCTTTCGAGACGTGCAGCAGGATGTGGCCCTCGTGCGTGAATTTAACCGCATTGCCGATCAGATTCATGGTGATCTGGCGCAGGCGCCCCGGATCGCCGCGCGCCAGAACCGGCACGTTGCCGTCGATGTTGACCACGAGCTCGATGCCCTTCACGGCCGCCTGCAGGGCGATGGCCGAGGCGGTATCGTAGATCACGTCGCGAAGATCGAAGTCGACGTGCTCGAGTTCCAGCCGGTCGGCTTCGATCTTCGACAGGTCGAGCACGTTGTTGATCAGGGACAAAAGCGCCTGCGCACTGTCGCGGATGATGTCGACGTATTCGCGCTGCGTATTGTCGAGATTGGTCTCCGACAGGATCTGCGACATGCCGATCACGCCGTTCATCGGCGTGCGGATTTCGTGGCTCACGTTCGCGAGAAAGTTGCTCTTGGCCCGGTTGGCGGCTTCCGCGGCCAGCTTGGCATCGAGCGCGGCCTGTTCGGCCAGTTTGCGGTCGGTGACCACCTGCATCGACCCGGCGAGCCAGATCGGGTTGCCGACCGAATCGCGTTCGGCCTGCGCGCGCAGGCGGACCCACTCGTAGTGTCCGGCCTTGTGCAGCACGCGAACCTCGACGTCGAAGACGACATCGCGCGCCAGATGTTCCTCGATGCCCCGCAGCGCGATGCTGCGATCCTCGGGGTGAATCATGCTCTCGAAGCGCTCGCGCGAGTGGGAAAGCTCGCCGTTGCCGAAGCCGAGCAGCTCTTCGAAGCGCGGTCCGAACCAGAGTTTGTTCGCCGGAATGTCGAATTCCCACACGCCGTCGCGCGTGCCGCGCATGGTTCGGGCCAGGCGCTTTTCGGTCGAGTTCAGCGCCGCCTCCGTGCGCTTCAAGTCCGTGACGTCGATGAGCGCGCCCGCGATGCGCAGAACCTCGCCGTCGGCACCGTGCGTCACATTGGCCTTCTCGGCAATCCAGCGCTCCGTCCCGTCATCGAGCAGCAGCCGGTATTCGCAGCGATAGGAGGGGTTGGCTCTGCTGGTCTCGAAGGGCGCCCGGCGGATGCGCTCCAGGTCCTCGAAGTGCACGCGCAAGAGGCGAGCCTCGAGATCCTCGAGCTGCATCGATGAAGGGATCCCGAGCAGCTCGTGGAAGTTATCCGAGCATATCCAGCTGCGGCGCCCGAAGTTAAGATCCATGGTCGCCACGCCCGCCGCCGTTTGCGCGATGTTCAGCGACTCGGTGGTGTAGCGCAGCGTGTCCTCCAGCTGCTTGCGCTCGGAAATGTCCGTCAGCGTGCCGATTACCCGCACCGGCACGCCCTCGGTATCGCGCATCACCTCCCCGCGGCCCGCCAGCCAACGCACGCCGCCGTCCAGCGTCAGCGATCGATACTCCGCCTGGAATTTGCCGCCGACGCTGATGGCGGTATTGAGCTCCCGGACGACGTTCTCGAAGTCCTCCGGGTGCACGGTGGCGAGCCACTCGTGTTGCATGAAATCGGCATTGCGTACTTGCAGCCCGATGAGCTCGAAGAACAGCGGGGTGCCGGTCATCTGCCCGGTCGCGAGGTCGAGATCGAAGATGCCGAATCCGCCGGCAGTCTGCGCGAACTCCAGGAACTGGGAGGAGCGGCGCAACTGCGTTTCCCGCTCCTTGCTCCGGTAGATGGCCTTGTGCAGGCTCCGCGACAGCGAGTCCCGCTCGGCGCCGCCCGTCGGCGGGGCGCCGCGATCCTGCATGTGCGACAGCACCTCGCGCAGCGCGATGATGCAGCGAGTGAGGCTGTTGGCCATCAGCCAGGCACCGGTCACGAGCGCGAGGAATGCGGCAATCGCCAGCGAGCCGATCACCACGTGCTCGCTCGCGTTCGAACGCGCCGCTGCGCTCAAGGCATCGTCCACGGCGGCCACGGAAACTTGAGCGGCGTCGCGGCCCGGCCGGCCGCTTAAGGCTGCGGAGGCATCAAGGGCCTGATGGACCGCCGCGCGAACGTGCTGGTCATAACGGCGGCTGGTGTCGACCAGCCACAGCGTGGTCGCCATGACAAGGGCCGCCGCCACCATCGGGAGTGCGAGCAACTTGATGCGGACCGGCCAACTGCGCATGCGACATCCGGAGCCAATGGGTGGGCGTGGGCGCGCGCCCTCACGGGATGTATCGGCCGGGTTTGCGCCGGCTTGAGCTATGATCCGGCCTGGTATTTCAAAGGGGTGGGTCATGCGGGGAGCGGCGGACATGGCGGGCTTTGCCGAGCGGCTGCTGACCTGGTTCGACCGGCATGGCCGCAGCGGTTTGCCGTGGCAGTGGGACCCGACGCCGTATCGCGTATGGGTGTCCGAGGTGATGCTGCAGCAGACCCAGGTCGCCACCGTGATTCCGTATTTCGAGCGTTTCATGGCGCGCTTTCCCGACGTTCACGCCCTGGCCGCCGCGCCGCTCGATGAGGTGCTGCATCTGTGGACCGGGTTGGGGTACTACGCCCGGGCGCGTCACGTGCACGCCTGCGCCCAGGCGCTTGCGACCCGACACGGCGGCGAATTCCCGCGAGCCATCGATGAACTTACGGCGCTGCCCGGCATCGGCCGCTCGACCGCCGGGGCGATCCTCGCGCTGTCGCGCGGCGAGCGCCACCCTATCCTCGACGGCAACGTCAAACGTGTGCTTGCGCGCGTCTTCGGCATTGCCGGCGACCCGAGTTCTGCGCCTGTGCTCAACACGCTGTGGGCGCAGGCGGAAGTCTGCACGCCCGCTGCGCGAGTGGCCGCCTACACACAGGCCATCATGGATCTGGGAGCGACCGTGTGCACGCGCACGCGGCCCGCCTGCACGGTCTGCCCGATGAACGGCGACTGCCTCGCTGCTCGCGAGGGACGCCAGGCCGAGCTGCCGGGGGCCAAGCGCCGGCGGCTGCGCAAGGCGCGCGAGGCCACCCTGCTCCTTGCCGAAACTGGCGAGGATGCCTCGCGGGCGGTGCTGCTCGAGCGCCGGCCCGCGCCAGGTATCTGGGGCGGGCTGTGGTCGCCGCCGCAATTCGACGATGAATCGGCCGCCCTCGAGTGGTGCCGCCGCGAACTGGGTGTCGTCGAGCCCGCGCAGGCGCTGGCCCCGATCGATCATGCCTTCACCCACTTCGATCTGCGCCTGAATCCGCTGCACGTACGCTGCACCCCGGCGAGCGGCGTGCGCGAAGCGGATGACCGGCTCTGGTACGCCTTGAAGGCCCCGCCCAGGGTCGGTTTGCCGCAGCCGATCATGCAGCTGTTCCAGCGCCTTTTCTCAGACCCCGGCGCTTAGGCTAAGATGGCGCCATGGCGCGCCGCGTACATTGTGTTCTCTTGAAGCGCGAGGCCGAAGGCCTCGATTACCTGCCGTACCCCGGCGAGCTCGGCAAGCGCATTTACAACAGCGTGTCGAAAGAAGCGTGGGCACAGTGGGTGGCGCACCAGACCACGCTGATCAACGAAAACCGCCTCACGCCCATCGAGCCCAAAGCGCGCGCCTTCCTGGTCAAGGAGATGGAGAAGTTCTTCTTCGGCGAGGGCTCGGAGAAGCCCAAGGAATTCGTGCCGAAGTGATGTCGGTTCGAGCGAACCGTTCTGCCAATAATAAATCGGAATTCAAGAAAGCTCATGAAAGGCACAACGTGCGGCGTGAAGTCGCTTTCGAACGGCGTGCAGCGATCGCCCCATCACAGATGCCCCCGAAGTCGTCGATTGGCGCGAGCATAAAGGGTGGGTGAATCACCAGATGCTCCTACAAGATCAGTACGAATCGTACTGTTGGTCGCAGTCGCCGTATTTATCAATTACATCGACCGAGGCAATCTCGCCACCGCGGCGCCGCTCATTCAGGATGATCTGCACTTAAGCGCGAGCCAGCTTGGGATTCTCCTGTCCGCGTTTTACTACACATACGTGCTAGCGATGGCATCGGTGGGATGGCTCGCCGAGCGCTACGGACCCAAGATTGTGCTCGAACGGGAGTGGCGATCTGGTCCATCGCCACCGTGCTGACAGCGTTCAGTTCGAGCTTTTCGTCCTTGCTAATACTTCGGTTATTGCTCGGGCTCGGGGAGAGCGCCGCATTCCCCTGTGCCTCTAAGCTGCTGGCGCAAGCCGTGGAGCCTCGGCGCTTGGGTTCTGCGAACGGAGTGATGAGTTTCGGATACCTCATGGGTCCCGCGGTCGGCACGCTGCTGGGCGGACTTCTCATGAGCGCATTCGGCTGGCGCTCGATATTCCTATTATTGGGCGCAGCCCTTGGCCTTTTTTCGGCGAACTACAGTTTCTACCTCATATTGGCGTGGTTGCCGTTTTATCTCGTCAAGGCACGGGGATTCTCAGTTGAGAGCATGGCCTGGACGGCCTCGTGGGCCTACTTGCTTACGGCGATATTCGCGCTGCTGGCGGGGTGGCTCTTAGACCATTGGATCAAAGCGCGGCGAAGTGGGAATTTGGCTTATAAGGGTGTGATGGCCGTCAATCATCTCCTGGGCGTCGCGTGCATGGCGGCGATGTTGGTATTGCCGGCGAAAGGAATGATCGCGGCGCTCTTTGTGTACGAGGCCATGGCAGGGGTCGCCTCGCCCGGACTCTTCGCGATTCCGCAGATCTTCGCAGGACCCCATGCCACGGGCCGATGGGTGGGTGTGCACAACTGCGTTGGTGCCATGGCGGGAATCATCGCGCCGGCGGTCACGGGCCTGCTCGTCGAAGCAACCGGTCATTTCGTGTGGCGTTCATCCTCGCGGGGGCCGTGAATGTGCTCGGCCTTTTGGCATGGACCGTCATTCTTCCTCGAATCGCGCCAATAGACTGGGAGGCGGCGGAGTTGGGAAAGAGGCTCTGTACCGCCGATTTGCAAATATGACCGTAAGGGGTAAGCATCGATCAAGCGTGTATCGATTCCGCCCTGCAAGCGACGGATTCTATGATGTTCATCGACGATCTGAGCCAGCGCCTGTTCAGTACCCGGCTCCCACGTATAGTCAGGTAGCCCAGTTGGTAGAGCAGCGGACTGAAAATCCGCGTGTCGGGGGGCTCAATTCCCTCCGTGCCACTATTAGATCAACAGGTTGGAGCGGATCGCGTCGGCACTCTACAACTTATCGCTGCTCGTTTCGACCGTCTCATGCGGGTTCGCTAGAGCTAGTGGGAAATCTTTCAGCCGTCGTGCGTCGCGGCAAATAGATTCGGCACTGTAAGGTGCCGCTCGGTGAAGCACGGATGAGCTTACATTTTTGATTTGTCGAGCGGAATATTTTTTTCCGAATGACCAAAGAAATATCCTTCTCTTGACACACCTACTTATGCGGGCGATTCTCATCCGCGTGGGTGCGTTCGCGCGAACGTCTGTTTGCGTCTAACCCAGGGACCGGAAACGAACAAGGACGGGGGTCGAACGTGAGCAGCCCGACCCAGGCCCACAGGGCCAGCGCGGCAAAGGCAACCGAGGAGTTGTTCGACGCGGTCGTGATCGGCACTGGTTTTGGTGGTGCCGTCACCGCGTGCCGCCTCGCTCAGGCCGGAAAAAACGTCTGCATCCTCGAGCGGGGTCGGCGCTACGGCCGCGGAGACTTCCCGCGCCCGGCGGAGCGGGCCGACCATCTACCCGACACGGCACGCTGGGCATGGGCCCTCGACCACGGGCTGTTTGACGCGAAGGATCTCCAAGGCGCGCTGGCTGTCCAGGCCGCTGGCTACGGCGGCGGCTCGCTCATCTACGCAAACGTGCACCTGCGCCCATCGCCGGAAGTCTTCTCGCCGCCGACGACGCATGGACCCGAGGCGAACGGCTGGCCCGCTTGCTATACGAGACAGGAACTCGATCCCTATTACGATGTCGTCGCCGCGAACCTCCGTGTTCGTCCAATCCCGTCAACGCCGTCGCCCTCTTCCGGCCTGAACGGACCGCTGCCCAAGGTCGGGGCCATGCGGTCGGCGGCTCAAGCACTTGGCCGGGAGGACTGGTTCTTCCTGCCGCCGCTCGCAATCGACTTCGACAAGTGCGTGATGTGCGGTGAGTGCATCGTCGGCTGCCAGATCCATGCGAAGAACACACTCGATCTCAACTACCTCGCCGTCGCCGAGCGCACGGGGGTGGACGTCCGTACGCTGGCGGAGGCGGTCGACATCCGGGAGGACGGCGACGGCTACGCGGTGCGGTATCGTGACCACGCGATCGGTGACGAGGACGCGGTGCGGGCGAAGAGCGTCTTCCTCTGCGCTGGTTCGGTGAACTCGACGCACGTCCTCCTGCGCTCGAAGGAACAGTTACCGATGCCGGAAGTGAGCAAGGCGCATATCGGGCGCCGCTTCTTCGCCAACGGCGACGCGATCGCCATGGTCTACGACACGGCGCCCGCGCCGACCCCTACGCTCGGCCCTACGATTACGACAGCCCTGCTTTACAACAAGGGTATGCCCGGACCCGCCGCGGCACGGGGCGAGTGGTTCCTCTTGGAGGACGGCGGCTACCCGAAATGGCTCGAGCCGATCCTCGGCCTTTTCCGCGGTGACTTCTGGCTCGAGCGAAACCGCATGGAGCCCGCACGGAAGGGTCCGGCGCTACTTGACCCGAAGTTGATCCAGCGCGAAGCCGAGGCGCGCACGAAGCAGGCCGACAAAATGGCGCACGCGCTGCTCGGCCTTTTGGATGCGAGGCGCGCGTTTCGTCACCCGCGGGGCCGACGCCCGCTGGCGGCAGGACTTAACCTCGACCAGATCCTTCCCCCACAGATCCGCGAGCAGCTGATACCGCACCTGCGCCGCTTCGCCCACCTACTCGAGCGCGGGGAGGCGGGCCCTGTCAGCCGCGAGACGCTGGACGAGGTCAGTCGGCGCGTGGTCGCATCGAAGCCCGCTTGGCTGCGCCCCTGGTTCAAGTGGCTCGCCAAGCGCGCAAAGGCGGAGGTACGGCCGCAACTTCTCGCGGCGACCCTGGAGATCCTCCACCGCTACTTCCTCAAGGCGCCCCGAGGCACAGCGGAGCCGTTCACCGTCGCGGTTCTGTGGCCGCGCGTCGTCGAGGCTGCGCGGAAGCTCTTCCTCGGTAGACGCCCGGACGACCACGCTTTCCTCATGCTGGTGATGGGGATCGATGTGGCACCGGGACGTCTGTACCTCGATGACGAGCAGCGGCTCCTCGCGTATTGGAACATTGCAGCGAACGAGCCCTTCTCGACGATGGAGGACCGACTCATGCACGATGTCGCGGCTGAGCTCGGCGGTGAGATGCGGCTCAACCCGGATTCGACGAGCCGGCAGCGACCCGTGATCGTGCACAATCTCGGCGGCTGCGCGATGTCGGACAGGCCAGAGGACGGGGTGACGGACCCGAACGGCAAGGTCTGGGGGACGCGCGCGCTCTATGTCCTCGACGGTGCCGCAGTGCCGAGTCCCCTCGGGGCAAACCCCTCGGCGACGATCGCAGCGATCGCTGAGCGCAACGTTCGAAAAGCGCTCGAGGACACGCGCTCGCCGATTCACGAGCCGACGCCCGTCCCCCTGAATCCGCCGCTCCCTGGCGGGCCGAGCCTTGAGCAGATTCGGCAAGAGCTCGGGCAGACGGACGCCATGCTCGACCCGCTCGCGGGAATACCCGGGCCGCCAGCCGAGCCGCGCGCGCCGGCGGTCGGGCTTACGTTCGAGGAAGTCATGGACGGCTTTTACACGGCAGCCGGTCAGGAGAACCTGCCGATCCGGGCGGAGCTCGTCGCGACGATCGAGGATTTGAACGCGTTCCTCGTCGACCCTCGGCGCCCGGCCACCATCTCGGGCACTGTCTGGATTACGCCTGCCCCGGGTCAGGAGAAAATCGCGTATGAGGCGAAAGGCACCCTCGATCTCCTCAAGCGCGTGAGACCGGTCGCCGCGTTGAGGGAGCATTTCAAAGAGGCGCTCGGAATGCTCGATACGCTCGGTCAGGTCCGCGCACGGTCACCAATCACCCCCGAGGATAAGCAAGCCCAAAAGGAGGCCGAGATCGCGATCGAATCGCTGTTCAAGCGGCTGGAGCAACAGGTACATCGGTACCAGATGGACTACGACCTCGACCTGACGCCCAAGGATGGCACGGGGGGGTCGTACCAATTCAAGGGCGTGAAGAAGATCTATGGTGCGCCGGGCCTCGACGCGTGGACGGAGACGACGACGCTCAAAACCACGCTATACAGGGCCAACACGGAACTAGGATGTGGCGAGATGCACGTGCACCTTGCGGATTTCCTCGGAACACAGCTGCCTTCATTACGAATCACGGGTACCCGGGACGACGTTCAGATCACCTGGGCCTTCGGCCGATTCTTCCGCTTCTTCTTAGGCACGCTGCGGCAGGTCTACCTGCCCGGGATCCAGATGTTGGATCCGTTCGGCGATAAGGGCAGCTGAGGAGCGACCATGGCGGTTTTCACCGAGACACCCGAGCCCATCGATGTCAAGACGAAAGACGGTTGCCGACTCGAGCTGCGGCACCATCCGGGGGCAAGTTCGACTCGACCTGTGCTCCTCGTCCACGGGGCGAGTGCCGGAAGCGACACCTTTCGTATCGGAGAGAAACAGACGGTCGTCGATTATCTCCTGAAGGCAGGTTTCGACGTCTGGACCCTCGACTGGCGAGCGGGCATGAGGTGCTCGCAAAGCGTCTACTGCGCCGTCGGGCAGACAGACCCGAACATCTTCACGATCGACGCCGCGGCGACCCATGATGTGCCCCGGGCTATCAGCGGGATGCGTGATCACAACGTCGTGGGGAAAATCGGCCTCATCGGCCATTGCATGGGAGGCGCCATCGTCGCGCAAGGGATCGCGCAGGGCGTGATTCCCGCCACCGACGTCGAGAACGTGGTGATCACGGCGCTGGGGCTGTTCTACAAAGCCGCGATCGACGATGTGCTCAAGGTCGAGGACCAGGTGCTCGAACAACTTCTCGCGAACGGTCAATACCTTCTCCACCCGACAAAGAAGTGGGCGCCGAGCGTGTGCACACAAGACCCCGGCAATGGGAACTGGGATCCCCTCCTTCAGGAGCCCTACGAAATCTGGCTCGACACGCCGCTTAGGGACGCGTGCGACGTCGAGTACTGTTATCGGGTCTCGTACATGTTCGGCATGCCTTATCTGCCGGACAACATCCCTTCCATCCACAAAGATCATCTCCCGTCACAGTTCGGCTACATTCCCATGCAGTTCTTGTTGCACTGCGCCCAGAACCTGCGGCGGGGCCACTGCGGCAAGTTCGTGCCGAATAGCGGCGGTAGCACGCTCCCGACCGATTACAGCTACCTCAACCACGCGGAGTTCCGCGACCGGGCGCTCACGCTGATCACCGGCAATCTCAATTCCCTTTGGCATCGAGACTCGATCGACACGATGTACGAGTGGCTGCGGCGCGGGCGAAAGCGAGACCAGCCGCAGACGCTGCGGAAGTACGTGCTGAACGGCTTCGGGCATCAGGACCTCTACTGGGGATCAGATGCGCCGGAACATGTCTTTCCACTCATTCGCGAAGGCCTGCAGCTCTAGACACATGTAGCGAAGTACTAAGATGATTTGCCCCAGCTGCACGAAAGACAACACCGCAGACTCGAGATTCTGCTCGAGCTGCGGCTACTTCCTCTCGAGCGGCTCCAAAACGACCCTCACGCCTGACGCGTACACTCCGACGCACCTCGCCGAGCGTGTACGCACCGCGGCGATGGCCGAGGGAGAGCGTAAGCAAGTCACGGTACTGCTCGCCGACCTGAGAAACTCGATGGAGCTGCTGACGGCGCGAGATCCTGAAGAGGCACGGGCAATCCTCGACCCTGTACTTGAGTGCATGATGGCGGCCGTACACCAGTACGACGGGCTGGTGAATCAAGTGATGGGCGATGGGATCATGGCGTTGTTCGGTGCGCCGCTCGCTCTTGAGGACCATGCAGTCCGGGCCGCGTATGCGGCCTTGCGGATGCAGGAGAGCGTCCGGGCCTACGCTGCGCAGCTGCCGAGGGCCCTGGGCGCGGCTATCAGCATTCGCGTCGGCCTGAACTCCGGGGAAGTGCTGGTCCGCTCAATCGGGAGTGACCTGCACATGGACTACACCGCTGTCGGACAGGTCACTCACCTCGCTGCGCGGATGGAGCAGGCGGCAACGCCCGGCTCCGTTCTCGTGACTGCCGATACTGCCGCGCTGGTAGACGGGTACGTCGTGCTCAACCCCATGGGCCCGATGCGGATCAAGGGTTTCGACGCGCCGAGAGAGGTGTTCGAAATCGTGCGCGCCGGGCAAGCACGCTCCCGACTGCAAGCCGCCGCCGCCCGCGGACTGACGCCATTCGTGGGGCGGAGCGAACAGATGCAACGACTGGTACGCGCCCTCGACGAGGCTCGCGCCGCGCGGGGCCAGGTTGTCGGCGTGATAGGAGAAGCAGGCGTCGGGAAATCTCGTTTACTCTGGGAGTTCATCCACTCAGATCACACGCAGGGTTGCTCGCTCCTGGAGGGGCAATCGGCATCCTATGCCAAGGAAGTGTCGTACGCACCCATCATCGACATGTTGAAGAAATATTTCGAGATACAGGAGCGCCAGGATCAGGACGAGATTCGGGCCCAGGTCGCGAACCATCTCCACATGCGCGACAGTTCCCTCGGACCCTTTGTCTCGGCGTTTCTCGCGTTGCTCGACATCCCGGTCGACGATCCGGAGTGGGTGGCACTGGACCCGCTTCTACGCAGGGCTCGAACCATCGACGGCATCCAGCATCTGCTGCTGCTGGAGAGCCAACGACAGCCGGTCGTCCTCGCGCTTGAGGATCTGAACTGGGCCGACTCAGAAACCGACGCCGTACTTAATGCCATCATTGATGCGCTTTCCAACGCGCGCATCATGGTGCTTCTCAGTCACCGATCCGAGTACCGTCACTCCTGGGACGCAAAGAGTTTGTACACCGAGCTGCGGCTCGACCCTTTGCTTCCGGAGAGCATCGAGACGCTGCTGAACATCCTGCTCGGCGATGATCCAAGTTTAGGGCGCGTGAAGGACATTCTGTGGAAGCAAACGGCGGGCAACCCGCTATTTTTCGAGGAGAGCGTCAAGGCGCTCGTCGAGACGGAGGTCTTGACGGGCACGCGCGGTGCGTACCGATTGGCGCGACCGCTCCCGACGGTGCCTATCCCCCCCTCTTTGGTGCCACTGCTGGCGGCTCGCATCGACCGGCTACCCCAACAGGACAAGCAGCTGCTGCAAGCGGCCGCAGTGATCGGCAAGGACGTGCCGGCGGCCTTGTTGGCATCGATCGCCGACCTCTCGGAAAACGACCTCCGAATGAGCCTGGCGCGATTGCAGGCCGCAGAATTCCTATACGAACGGAGTCTGTTCCCGGACCTCGAGTACACTTTCAAGCACGCCCTCACCCACGAGGTGGCCTACGGAAGCCTCCTCAAGGATCGACGCCGCGCCCTGCATGGTCGTATCGTTGATGCCTTCACAGCACTCTATCGCGAGCGGCTCCCGGAATACGTCGAACGACTCGCTCATCATACGCAGCGTAGCGAGCGCTGGCTGGAGGCCGTTGACTATTGCTGGCAGGCGGGTCACAAGGCAATGGCGCGATCGGCCAACCGAGAGGCAGTCGCCTACCTTGATGAGGCGCTGGAATCGCTGCGCCACGTTCCGGAGGAGAGCCGCGCGGTCGCGCAAGCGTTCGACATCCGCCTGGATTTGCGGAGCGCGCTGATACCCCTCGGCGAGTTTCCGCGGATTTTCCAGCTCCTCCGCGAACTGGAGTCCTTCGCGGAGCGACTCGGAGACCAGCGACGCCAGGGCCTCGTTGCCGCACTCATGGCGGGAGCCTACCCGACCATCGGCCGTCACGATCAGGCGGCCCACCATGGCGAGCGTGCCAGGGAAATCGCCTCCGTGCTTGGGGACACGGTCATCGGTGTTCTCGCCAACACCTATCTCTGCGCGGCGTATTTCTTCCTTGGCGAGCACGAGCGGTCCATCGAGGCCGCTCGGCGCGTCGTCAGTTTGCTCCCTCGTGAACTGAACCATGAGAGCTTCGGGGTCGCGATCCGTCCTGCCGTCTTCGCGCGGGGCTACTTGAGCTGGTCGTTGTCCGAACTCGGACGTTTTGCCGAGGCAGAAGCGAGTGCCCGCGAAGCGTTGGAGCTCGCCGAGGCCACCGGGCATCCACAGACCGTAGCCGCCGGGCTCGTTTCCGTGGGGACGTTCTATGTCAGGCACGGCGACGTCGGGTACGCGGTGGGGCCATTTGAGCGCGCCCGAGATCTTTGTCAGCGCCACGACATCCCGCTCTTCAGACCGGTCGTCTCGTCATTCCTCGGTTACGCGCTGGCATTGTCCGCGCGGTTCACCGAAGCGGAGAGCATACTCCGGGAGGCGCTCGAGGAGGCCGCGCTGATGCGCATGGGGACCTTCCACTCTCAAATGATCATGTGGCTTGGTGAAGCGCGTTTCCTGATGGGTGCGGTAGAAGAAGCGAGCGAACTCGCCAAGGATGCGCTCCGCAACACGCGAGAGCGCCACGAAGCGGGCCTCGAGGCGTGGGCGCTCCGTTTGGTCGCTGAAGTCACCACGCGGCATGAAGTGCTCGACGTTCCAGTAGAACTCTACCGTCAGGCGATGCGGAGAGCTGACCATCTCGGCTTGCGACCACTTACAGCTCGCTGCCACCTCGGCCTCGGCAGCCTGTACCGGAGGGCAGGGAAGGATCAAGATGCACACGCCCAGCTGGTAGCTGCTGCGGCGTTGTTTCGAAAGATGCAGATGCCCCTATGGATAGACCGCGTCGACGCCGAGCTCAGGATGCTCGTGGCCATCGATATGACCAGGTGAAGGGCCAGCTCAAAGCCGTCTTCGAGTTCGTCAGAGAGTGTGACGTAGAGCGTCAGCCATCGGCTCAGGGTGAAGCCGCCGAGACACGCCAGACGCTGTTGCCGGTATCATCGGCAATCAACAGCCCTCCTGCGCTGTCAATCGCGAGGCCGACCGGCCGCCCCCTTGCCTTGTCGCCGTCGATCAGGAAGCCGGTGACGACGTCCTCTGCCGGCCCCGACGGGCGACCGTTCTCGAACGGCACATAAACGATTTTGTAGCCATTCAGCACGCTGCGGTTCCAGCTCCCGTGCTCGCCGACGAAGGCGCCGCCGCGGTAGTGCGCCGGCAGGTTCATCCCCGTGTAGAAGACGAGCCCCAAGGGCGCAACATGCGAACTCAGAGCGTAGTCGGGCACTATTGCCTTTGCGACCAGATCCGGACGCTGCGGTTGCACGCGCGGATCGAGATGTTGGCCATAGAAGCTGTAAGGCCAGCCATAGAAGGCGCCATCCCGGACAGAGGTCAGATAATCGGGCACCATGTCCGGTCCAACCTCGTCTCGCTCGTTGACGACGGCCCAGAGCACTTGGGTCTGTGGCTCGAACTGCAGTCCGTTTGGATTGCGGAGCCCCGTGGCATACTCGCGGTGCGCACCAGTGGCCCGATCTATCTCCCAGATTGCCGCGCGGCCGACCTCCGCCTGAATACCGTTCTCTGTGATATTGCTGTTGGAGCCGACGCCGGCATAGAGCTTGGACCCGTCCGGGCTCGCCGTCAGGCTCTTCGTCCAGTGATGGTCGATCGGCCCGCCAGGCAGGTCGCAGAGCTTAACGCCGGCAGCGGTGATTCGCGTTTCGCCGGTGGTGTATGGATAGCGGACCACGGCGTCGGTATTGGCGACATACAGGTCGTTTCCGACCAGTACGACCCCAAATGGTGAATTGAGATGGTCGAGGAACACCGTTTTCTCGTCCGGCAGGCCGCCCCCACGGGTGTCGCGGAACAGCAGGATGCGCTGGCCTGGCTTCGTGCTGGAGTGCGTCTTCGCCTCCACCCAGTTCATGACGAGGTCTTTCGGCCGGCTGATCGAGGCAGGAGGCCCGCCAGTCTCCACCACCAGCACATCATCGTTCGGCAGCACATACAGGGAGCGTGGGTTCGCGAGCCCGGTAGCGAACGCCTGCACTTTCAGGCCAGGCGCGACGGCGGGCATCGCGCCGTTCCAGCCCACGATTTTTGCGATATGCGTCGGCGGCAGCAGGTACTGATGGATCGGGGGCAGATAGGGGTTGGGGCCGACCTGGCGGCGTGGATCTATTGGCGAGGGACCGCAGGCGGCAAGCGCGAGCAGAAGGGCGGCTGCGGCGGCGCCGCAGCGAACGGACTTCACGGGCGATCCCCCTGGCGCACGCCAACGCCGTGACGGTACACCATGGTCCAGCCGTTCCAGGCGGTAATCAGCAGAATCACCACGACGAGCGCTGAGAGAATCAAGCCCGTGGGCACGACCGACGTATAGGCGTCGCGGGTGTGGATGCACGCGTTGAAGATCGAGAGGATGAGTGCCGTCGCGTTGCCGAGGCCGTGAATCCAGGCGGAGCGGAGCTCCCGAATGCGGTGATCGCCGAAGAAGTCGATCAGTCCCGCCAACGCCGCGAAGAGAGAGACGATCAGGCCCATCGCCAACAGCCAGGCAGACATGTCCGCCCAGAGCATCATCGCCGTTCGCCAGTAGACAATATCGGTGATGAGCGTACCAACGAAGCAGACGATCGGAACCGGCACGAGCATCGCGTGGATGGGACGACCGCCGAGGGTTGCCGTGGAGCGTGGATTATGACTGAGCATTGAACTGCCCCATATCGTAGACCCGAATGATGTCGCACAGCGGCTAGTTTTGGAAGACTCCGTCCAACCGGTCCAAAGTAATTAGTCTCGGCGGCAGATTCAGCTCCGCATCATCGGTGCTGGTCTGCTTTGCTGAAAAGCGCTGCGACGGGTCGCACTCAGCTGAAAGTGCTGCTTTAGGGTGCGAATTTATCGTCCAGCGGTGAGTGCGCCGCAACGACATTCCGTAACGCGTGCTGGTCGACTATGACGATCTTGCCGCGACTGAGAGTGAGCCATCCCTGTACCTTCCAGTTTTGCAGATACTGGTTAACAGCCTGTCGGGAGAGCCCCAAGAAGCGCGCCATCTCTTCCTGAGAAATACTCAACTCTACTCCGTTCGGGGTTTCGCGCCCGTGAAGTTGTCCGAGAGTTACCAAACGCCGCGCCACGCGCTCCGGCACACTGAGCAACGCTGATTCTTCTGCTAAGCCGCTGGTCCAGCGAATGCGTTCGCAGAGAAGCTGAACTACGTGGCTGACAAGCGCGGGTTCGCGCTTCAGCAATTCGAGAAAGTGGTCCCGCCTGATGAGGATCAGCTCCGATGGCGCCGCGGCACTGGCCGTGGCCGAACGGGGACGCCCATCCAAGAGTGCAATCTCACCGAAAGTATCGCCGGGCTCCATGATGTTTAGAAACATCTCTCTGCCGCTGGGCGAACCGACACTGATGCGAATTTTGCCCGTGACCACGCCGTAAAGCGCATCGCCTGGATCGGCTTGTGAAAAAACTATAGCCCCGATGCTGTAAGAACGCTGGATCGAAAGGGCTGAAATCTGCTGGATCGTCGCCGAGGGCAGGCCACGGAAGAGTCGGGTGCGCTCCAATATGGTCTGTGCGGTCAAAGCCACCGCTGGATCCCTCTCGTGCAACTCGCGACCAGTGTACGTCTTGTGTCGTCCACTTGACAGAACTGCACTCTGACTGCGTCCACGATAGGTTCCGTCATCCAAACGGAGTCGTCACCATGAAGATCAGCTACGTCCCCCTCGCGAAAGCGAGCGGAGCTGTCCATGAAGTTGTGCCGCCCGCGCGATCCGCCAGAGGTGCCGCGATGCAACTGAGCGGCGATAGTTGTCTAAAGTGCCCGCCGCCCGTCGCGTCGTTGAGATCACGCCCTCAGACCGCCGTGCAAGAGCTTGGGACGCTGAACGGAAAACCGCTCGAGGTGGTGCAGATCGGTAATTGGCTCGTGAATCCGGCCCTCGACACTCTCTGTTGCGGCACCGAAACTCACAAGCTCGAGCCGCGGATGATGCGGCTGCTCCTGCACCTTGCAAATGCCGCCGGCGCGGTCGTCAGCGTCGATGGTCTGCTCAGCGAGGTATGGACCGGGGTGGTCGTGGGTCCGGCTTCGGTTTATCAGGCCGTGTCGCAATTACGCAAGCTCCTGGGCGATGTGGACCCAGACCCGACCTACATCGCGACCGTCCCGCGCAGAGGCTATCGGCTTGTTGCGCCCGTGCGCCGCGGCGCGGCGGAGGCGATGTCGCTCACCACGGACGTCGTGTCTTTCGCACCCGCCGCCCGGCGCTGGGTGGCGATGGTGCTCGGCGGCGTGATGCTGCTGGCCGTCATCCTGACCGGTTCATTGATCTGGAGACCATCACCGACTGAATGGAGCGCCTCGATCGCGGTCTTGCCGTTCATCGATTTGACGGCGGAGAAAGCGGAGCAGCCTTTTTGCGACGGTCTCACGGAGGAGTTATCCAACCGACTTTCGCAAATACCCACGTTGCGGGTCGTCGCACGCACCTCCGCATTGGCATTTCGCGGAAAGGGCGAAGATGTGCGCAGAATTGGCAAGGCACTCGATACCGATCACATCCTCGAGGGCTCCGTGCGCCGTTCCGGCAACCACATGCGGGTGACGGTGCAGCTCATTGATGCGCGCAATGGTTATCACCTGTGGTCAGTTAACTACGATAGGGCTGCGGACGATGCGATCAACGTTCAAGAGGACATTTCGCGGTCCGTGGCAGCGCATCTTCAAGCGGATTTTGGGATTGCACCGAAGACGACGAACACAGTGCATTCAGTGATTTAAGGCGGGGTTCAGCGCAATTGGCGCTGCGGCGCATTGCTGCCCGAGTGCAGCAGGGCGGTCATGACGTGCCCCGAGTTGATAGAGCTGTAAGTGATTGATTGATAGGCCCCTAGAACAGCCGTCCGCGGCTAGCGCTGCCGATTCGTCGGTGCCATCGAGCAAATGAACACCCATACGACATCCAAAGGCGGCGTCGGCAGGTCGACTCTGTGCAACGGCCAAGCGATTGTGCGAGCTCAATCCTGCGTGAGTATCACCGCACTGTACGGCCCGAATCCCATGTTCGCGCTGAAGGGCATCGAATCGTACGGGCCGCCGTCGGCGCTCGTATCGTAGCTCGGCGAATTTCCGAAGGACGCGTCGTATCCGTTCCAATCACTATTGAATCGCACGCGCCAAAGGCCGCTCCGCGGAAATCCAATCGTGTAGTTGGCGAAGCCCTGGGTGCTGAAATTGAGGACTACGACCACGTCATCGCCGCTGCCGCCCTGATCCCAGCGATGGAACGCAATGACTTTGTTACCGTCGTCGATGTGATGTAGATGAATGTTTTGTCCACGCAGTCCACGGGTGTTGTTGAACCAATCACGGCGCAACCGAATGAGGTCGCGATAGAGCATGATGATCCCCGGCAATTGGGCGGCGTTGGACCAATCCAGGGGCGCGTCGGGATTGAACCAGCCGCCGCACAGAAATTCCTGGCCCATGAAAATCATGGGGATGCCCGGCGCCGTCATGACCAGCGCTGCACCCAAGGTCGACCGTTTCTTCGAATACCAGCTCTGCGCGTTGCCGGGCCAGATCATTTCCGGAACACGCTGCGCTCCGTTTGAATCGGCATCGTGGGACTCGGTATAGATCACACGCTGAAATGCGTCTCCGTTGTATTCTCGTTGGATGACTCCCGCGACCGCATTCATGTCGCGCGTTTCATCGTCACTGTCGATGATCGCTGCACGAACCGTCGAGACAAATGCAGCTCCCCATTGTGCGTCAAACCCGGCGCCCCCGGCACCCGTATCCTTGGTGATCCATTCGTTCTCTTGCATGTCCTCTGCGATGCAGATCTTCCAGGGCTGTCGCTGCGCGACCAGTCCGGTGATCCACTGCATCAAGCTCCAGCCGTCCGCAATGTCATCCGCAGGATCGTTATTCCAGTCATACACGTTGCGGATCGAGCCCGTGGAATCCCAGCGTAGGCCATCCGCAAAGCGCTGTTCCAGCCAGCGCAGTGCGTTGTCGCGAAGAAACTGTCGCACTTCCGGCCGGCCGTAATCGAAACGGGTCTCACCCCAATCCGTGGTGCTGCGCCAGTCGTTGTAAAAATATATGCCGCCCTTGCTATTTTGCGACCATCCATCGAATGTCCACATGTCGGCGGCGGGAACGCCCAGGTGGTTGTAGACGACGTCAATGATGACGGCGATTCCGCGCTGATGCGCGGCGTCGACGAATTGGCGGAATCCGTCCGGACCGCCGTACTCGTCTTCAATGGCAAATATGTAGGCCGGGTTGTATCCGGCGGAAATGTCACCGATGAATTCGCCTATGGGCAGCAGTTCGATGACGTTGACACCGAGGTCCTTTAGGTAGTCTAGCTTGGTGATGGCGGACTTGAAGGAGCCGGCTCCGTCGATGCCGTCAGCACTATAAAGGAACGTTCGGATGTGCATTTCATAGATGACCATTTCATTCCACGCGGGCGTGGAGTAATTCGGCGTCGAGTACTGCTCGTCACATGTGGCGATCAGACCATTCAGATTCGCCCCTGCGCGTATTATTGAGCGAGCGTACGGGTCCATCCGCCAGAACGGAGCCGCAATACCGGGATTGGTAAGCACGAATTTGTATTGGGAGCCGACAGCGGCAGCGGCGACATCGACAGACCAGTAGCCGTTGCTTTCGGAATAAAGAGGATTCGCCGACAGCGACCAGGCGTTGAAATCCCCTGCAACAGCGACCGCACTGGCAAACGGCGCCCAGACTCTAAATGTGACACCGCTCCCGGAGGAATCGGAATATGGGCTTGCGCCCATGAAGGGTCGCAGTGATGCCGGCATTGGACTTCTCCCCCGTGGGATCGCCGCTTGCTGCGGCGTTCGGTACAGTGAGCGATCCTCATGAACTATCGCCGCAGGGAATTGGAGCCATCCGCGTCGATGACGCGACTGAGCGGTGATTAATCATCTCATCCCTGAAATTGATTACGGCAATTCGTGGAATCGAACAAAGTAA
This sequence comes from Steroidobacteraceae bacterium, assembly GCA_052326345.1. Lineage (GTDB taxonomy): Bacteria > Pseudomonadota > Gammaproteobacteria > Steroidobacterales > Steroidobacteraceae > Bog-1198. Next base: position 26,589 of record JBKQOZ010000022.1, read on the forward strand.
ACGCCACCAGATTTTCGGCGTCAATAGCGCTGGGGCGCAGGGCGCGATTAATTTTGTATTCTGCGAGAGTCGACTGGTCCGCGCTATTTGGCGGCGATTTAGGAGGGGAAAGCTTCCCGGAGCCAGCTGTTATCTACGCCGCCGACCCAAACGCCAATACCGGCGACGATCCAAGGCAGCGACCTTTTGAAACGATCTCTCCGCTCGCGGCACGCGTGGGTCTGACACCGGTTGATAGTTTCGATTGAGGAATGCCGCTTCGCCTGCAGCCCCGCTGCTGAGGTCTCTCGATAGCTTTATCGCCGAAGCGATTCCCGTCATGCCCAGAACGCGGCGACGACGCTCATCTTCGCCGCCCTCCCTAAGTCATTGATTCTCCCTCCTTCAGAAAAGCTTTAAGTATTCCTTAGCGACGCATTAGGACTTCGAGCAGGTCTCCGCCGTACACCTTTCGTCACGCCACTAGCGATCACGGTGGTGGGTTCTTGGACCCCGAACCAACTGAAGGAGACGAGCAATGAACGCGAACATTCGTACCAAGCTTTTCACGGCATTCTACTGCGCCTTGGGCATGGCGAGCACGTGCACGCTGACCACGGCTCCGGCGGGAGCCGCCGAACAAGCCGTGCCGAGCGAAACCGTCCGATTCGATGATCTCGATATCACCAAGCCGGCGGGGGCAAAGATCCTCTACGACCGCATCAAAGCGGCGGCGGTTGATGTCTGCCCGCGCAGGAGCAGAGAGCTGTCGGAGGTGGTGGTGGAGCGCAAGTGCGTGGAGACGGCTATCGACATCGCCGTCAGGAAGGTCAATTCGAACCTTCTGACCGAAATGCGTTTCGGCAGTGGAATCCGTCTGGCCAGCAAGTGACCGACACCGGCACCTCCCGGTGGGCACTGCAGCAGGCTCATCGATGGCGCCGGATCCTCGAGCATTGAAATCACAGGAGATACTCCCATGAACGTTCAAGAGAAAATACCCGATCCCTCCCGGTACGAGTCGCGCTACAGCAAGCTCGCGATGGCGGCGCTGGGCGTCATCCTGGTGACGGCGGCGCTCGCTAAGCAATTGCCGGCCAACGCCGCCGACAAGGCGACCGCGACGGTGTCTGTTGCGGACCTCGACCTCTCGACGGACAAAGGCATGCAGGCGGCCCGCGATCGGCTCAATGCAACGGCCCGGCGGCTGTGCGAGAAGGTGGTCGATCCCGCCTCGCTGTCCATTCATAGCGACTACGTGCATTGCGTCGATGAGGCCACGACTGCCGCGGTGGCGCAGCTGACTGGACCGGTGCTGGCCGCGAACGCCAAGTCTCACACACAGATACTGAGCGCCCGTTAGCCCCTCCCCGTGGCTTTTCCGGGCTCGGGCGATTTGCGGTCCCCCCACCGCAAATCGCCCTTTTTTTGGGCTCCGAGCTTTCAGAAAGCCGGGCAAGTCCGGCGGCGACATGGCTGGCGGTGAAGCTCCAATCGTCCTGCGAATACGCGACAAACGATGAGCCCCGGGCGCAGAATGCCCCGTCGAGGCGCGCGGGGCTGATCTGTTGCGCTGCGGATTAAAGGCGCAACCGAGAATGAGCGAAAAAGACGACCGCAGGGACATCGTGATCCACACGCGCCGCCGCCGCCATGTTGCGCGTCTCGCCCTGCTCGTGATCGTGGGTGCTGTGATCTTGGGCGGCGGCACGGCTGTGTCCTATTACGTCGATGCTCTGTGGTTCGAATCCCTTGGCTATTCGTCCGTATTCTGGACACGCCTCAGCCTGCAGGGCGCGACTTTCGCAGCCTTTGCTCTCGTGACCTTTCTGGTGGTCTATGGCGTTTTCCGGGCGCTCAAGCCCAACTCTCTCGGTCAGCTGGCCGGTGCCACGATGCTCTTCAACCGGCGGCCGGTGGCGTTGCCGGTCGAACCCGTCCTCAAGCTGCTGGGGCTCGGGCTATCGTTAGGCATAGCGGCCGTCACCGGCGCCAGCATGATGGAGCAGTGGATGACCCTGGCCCTTTACTGGGACGCGCCGCGAAACGCCGCCTTGCCCGACCCCATCTTTGGGCAATCGCTCGATTTTTACCTGTTCACGCTGCCGGCCTTGCAGCTCATCTCCGGATGGCTGCTCACGCTGTCGATCATCGCCTGTCTGATCGCTGCATTGTTCGTCGTGATCACCGGCGGTGCGCGCATCTTGACCGAATGGCGATCGTCCGCGGCGCAGGCGAGACTCTGGCGTGGACTGTCGGCGAGCCTCGCCGCGTTCTTCTCGATGCTCGCCGTGCGCGCGTACCTGGGGCGCTTCGATCACCTGTTCCAGGATGGCACCGTCTTCGCGGGAGTCACCTACACGGACGCCCACGTCACCTTGAACGGCACGCTGGTGGTTTGCGTGGCGCTGCTCGCAGGCGCAGCCATTGCCGCGGCCGCCGCGGTTCGTGCACCGCGCCCGCGCTGGCTGCTGGCGGTTCCCATCCCGGCCATCGCCTGCTACCTCATCCTCGCCGCGGTGCGCGCGTATGTCGGCGATTTCATCGTCGCACCGAATCAGCTGGTGCGAGAGCGTCCCTTCATTGCACACAACATAGAAATGACGCGGCGGGCCTACGCGCTCGATCGCATCGAAACGCACCCGTTTCCCGCCGACACCGGAATCGAGGCGGTGGAACCGGCCAGTAATCAGACCACGCTCGACAACATACGGCTGTGGGACGGGCGAGCGCTGCAGGATACGCTTCGCCAGATTCAGGAGATCAGGACTTACTACGACTTTCCCGCCATCGACATCGATCGATATCAAATCGGCGGTTCGGTCCGCCAGATGATGCTGGCCGCACGCGAACTCAACGTGGAGAAGCTGCCGCAGAGCAGCCGCAACTGGATCAACGAGAAACTCATCTATACCCACGGGTACGGCGTCACGATGAACCCGGTGAATGGCTTCACGCCTGAAGGGCTGCCGACGCTCGTCCTGAGCAACATGCCGGTGCAGAGCACGATTCCCGGTCTCGGTGTGACGCGTCCGGAAATTTATTTCGGCGAACTCACGAACACCGATGTCTACGTCAAGACCCGCCAGAAGGAATTCAACTACCCGCAAGGCGATACGAACAATCTGACCTCCTACCAGGGCGATGGCGGCATTCGCTTGGGCGGCTGGCTGCGCCGTACGCTGATCGCGCTCGATCGCGGGGATCTTGCGAAACTGCCGTTCAGCGACGATGTGAATTCCGAGAGCCGCTTGCTGATGCGCCGGCAGTTGAACGAACGCGTGCAGCAGCTCGCGCCCTTTCTCACGCTCGATCCGGACCCGTATGTCGTAGTCGGCGAGGACGGGCGGCTCTACTGGCTGATGGACGCCTACACCACCTCCGACGGCTACCCGTACGCGCGCCGTTACCTGCTCGGCAACGACGTCATCAACTACATTCGCAACAGCGTGAAGATCCTGATCGATGCGTACACCGGGCAGACGACCTTCTATGTGTTCGACGCGCACGATCCTATCATCGCCGCCTATCGGGCGGTGTTTCCCGGCTTGTTCGCCGACGCCGCGGCGATGCCGGCGGCCGTGCGCAAGCATGTGCGCTATCCGGAACTGCTGCTGAACGTGCAGGCCGCCGTGTACGGCCTCTACCACATGACCAATCCCGATGTGTTCTACAACCGCGAGGATCTGTGGAGCGTGGCGACAGAGATCGGCATGCCTGATCAGCGCCAGCAGGTCATGGAACCGAACTTCGTGCTCATGACCCTGCCGGGCGAACGGTCGACCGAATTCATCGCGATCCTCCCGTTCACGCCGGCCAATCGCAACAACCTGATCGGCTGGATCGCAGGCCGCAGCGACGGCGATCACTATGGCGAGGCGGTGGTGTACGACTTTCCCAAGACCAAGCTGATCGACGGACCCTTGCAGATCGAGGCGCGCATCGATCAGAACGCCCAGCTGTCAGGTCAGCTGACGCTGTGGAATCAGCAGGGTTCGCACGTGCGCCGCGGCAGCCTGATCGTCATTCCGATCGGGCGGGCGCTGCTCTACGCCGAGCCGATCTACCTGCAGGCGGATCGCAGTCCCATGCCGGAGCTGCGGCTGGTGGTACTCGCAGTGCAGGATCGCCTCGCTTACGGACCGACGTTCGAATCGGCGATGGCCGCGCTGTTCGGGACGGCCCCTTCCACGCTCAGCACGCAAGTCTCGCCGGCCGCTCCCGCGGCGCGGCCGCCGAGCGCCGCCACCACGGCCGCCGCCACCGCAGCAGGGGCGGCTCCGGCGGACCTCGACGCCCTGATCAGTGAGGCGGCTCGGGACTTCTCCGACTATCAGCAGCTGACCGCTGCCGGCAAGCTCGCAGAGGCGGGTCAAAAATTGGAGGAGCTCAAGCGCGTCCTGGAGACGCTGCAGGCCCGCCGCCATTGATCTGTGAACATTGCCGGCAGCACGGATCCGCTGCTCCTTACGGGAAACCGGTGATCAGGGCATTCATCTTTGGCGATCCGATACCAGTCGCTAGATCGTATCCCGGAGTGGTTGGGAACAAACCGTTGTTGTTGGTTCTCTGCCCAATTCCGGTGATGTCGTTGAAAAACGCGTGATAATCCGACCGGTACAGCGTGTAGAGCAGCCAGTTCGCGTTGCCGATCCGGTGGTGCCAGAAGCCGACGCGATCACCGATGACCGCCGACCAGAGGGGCGATGACAGGCTGGTGCCGCCGATGCCGAACCAGCCCGGCGGGGTTTCGCCGCCGCTGAAGGTGCCGCAGACACTGTAAGGGGTGTCGGCGTTTCCGGTGCAGTATTCGGCATAGCCCGTGTACGGGTCGGCATTGGCGGAGACGTCCGGAACCTCGCGGCACGGCGTCCCCGTTGGCGCCAGTGCGCATTGCGTCGTCCCATTGCCGTAGGTCGTGTAAGGGTTGGTGATGCCCGGCCCAGACTGGTAGGCGGGCCGGCCCCAGTATTGGCTGTTGCCGCCGCCGCCCGCGCCTGTTTCGGCGCACCAGAAAAACCCTGACAGGGGGTACCCTGAGTCGCCGCCCGGTACGCCGCCTTCGTTGTACTTCGCGTTGCACAGGTTGTCGACGTTCCACACGGTCTCGACGCCATTCGGGTACCGCGGATTCGGGTTCGCGTCGGGATTGAACGACTCGAGGGAGGTTCCACCGACGCTCGTGACCCACGGTTGGGTCGGGGGATCCTCGACGTTGACAATCGTCGTGCCATCGCTTCGGATGCAATCGAACGCGCCGGTGTCGCCTGCAGCACCGAACATGCTCTGTCCCTGAGCAGCCATCTGCTCGAAGACCTCGTTCTCGGCTTGGACGTAGGCGGGCGACACGTCATTCTCGCACACGCCCCAGCTCGAGCTGATCACATCGGCAATGTCATCGTTCGCGATCCTCGTGTACTCATCGAGCTCGGTCTGCCCGGTGTAATCGTTCGGAGCGTTGTAGACGAGGATGTGTTTTGCGGCCGGTGAGATCGCGAGCGTCATCTCGATGTCGGCGTCGACCTCGATGTCTCCCGCGTACCCATTGTATTCAGCAGGGCAGGTATCGCCCGCCGGGCAGATGGGGTTGAGCGGCCCGCCGTCCACGGTGATGTCGACGAGCGGCGGCCTGTAAGCGGGGCCGTAGAAGTAGTGCGCCCAGGTGTCGATGTCGGAGTGCTGGTAGGCGGAAAGCTCGAACACGGCAAGCTTGACGCCCGCGCCCTGGCCGCCGGGTCCCACCTCTGGCGCGCCATAGATCGAGTTGTCCTGCGACGGCGTCAGGCCATTGCACCCCGGGCCGCCGCCATAGCCGTAAGGAAATCCGACGCCGTTGTTCACGAAGTCGAACAGCTGTTCACTGGTCACGTAGGGCGTCTCACAGCCTGCAGTCGGCGGGGACCCATGATTCAAGGGACGCACGGGATGAGATCGCATGCGCACGGTGTTCGAAAGACCTACGACGCCGAGAACCCCCGTTGCCACGCTCGCCGGCAGCTGAACGGCGGAGGTGTTCGAGAAGTAAGAGGTTCCTTTCGAATTGCGGTAACTGTGCAGGGTCGTCTTGAATGCCGCCTCCACCACGCTGCTCGGCCCGCTTGCGCGCACCAGGAACGGGGACGAAGAGGGTTGTACGACCAATCCGCTTGCCTGCAGATGCTCGGTAATGGCGGCAATCTGCGCCTCGCTCGGGGCAAACCGCGAGTAGAACTCTCCTTTGCCCAGCCACTGCTGGTAGCTTGCGCTGTTCGAGTCGTAGAGACTCGTCAAAAGCGCGGACAGCTGCGACTCATTGCGGGGCGCGAGCGCAACCTCGACCGTCATGTTCGGGCTGCTGAACTCGCCCAGGTCGACGTCGGTCGTGGGCTTGAAGCTCCCGGCAATCGCGGAGAAGCCGTCGCTGGCCGCGACGGCTGCCGCCGGCCTTTCGCCGGCCAGAGTGAATGCAGCGACGACAAACGCGAGAATTGCGCACTGAAAAAAGCGAGCACTGCTCATGTAAATCCCCCATTGTGGAACTTGCGAAGTTTCTTTTTTATCCTTCAAGAACGCACTTCAGCATACACCTCTCACGGTGCTGCAAAAGATCCAGTAAACATAATCAGCGGCCGGGAGACCCTTCCTGGTAGCTGCGCAGTGTCATGATGTAGTTCGCGCGCTCGAAGGCGGCCGGGTCTGCGACGATGCGGTGGCTCATGCGCCCGCGGATGGGTGCCAGAGAGTCGAGTTTCCGCGCGGCGAGCCAGCTCTCAAGTCCCGTGAGCAGTTCCCGCAAATGACCGATCCCGTGCCGGAGGAGCGAGGAAGTTGTCATCACCACATCGGCGCCCACCAGCAGATATTTGATCACATCGTCGGCGCTTTCGACGCCGGTGCTGGCCGCGAGCGATGATCGGATGCGCCCGGCCAGCACGCCGATCCACAGCAGCTGCAGGCGGATCTCGCGCGCGGTGGAGAGTTCGAGATTGGAGACGAGCGCGAGCCGAGCGAGATCGATGTCGGGCTCATAGAACCGGTTGAACAGCACCAGACCATCGGCGCCGGCCTGTTCGAGCCTACGCGCCATGTGTCCTATGGCGCTGAAGTGCGGGCCGATCTTGACCGCGACCGGGCAGGTTACCGCTGCCTTCACCGCTTCCACGATATCGATGTAGCGCTGCTCGACCTCGCCACCCGACATATTAGGATCCGACGGGATGAAATAGATGTTAAGTTCGAGAGCATGCGCGCCGGCCTGTTCGATCCGCCTCGCGTATTCCACCCAGCCGCGATTCGTGTAGCCGTTGAGGCTCGCGATGACGGGGACCTCGACCGCATCGACGGCGCGCCGGATCAATGTCAGGTAGCGCTCCGGGTCCGCCGCATAGGAGACTCGCGAGGGGAAATACGTCAGCGCCTCGCCGTAGCTGTCGATGTGGGTCTGGGTCAGCTGGTCGATCAGCTGCTCCTCGTGTTCGATCTGCTCCTCGAAAATCGAGGGCAGCACGATGGCCGCGGCGCCGAAATCCTCCAGCTGCCTGATGTTGTCCAGCTCGCCGTTGAGGGGACTCGCGCTGGCGATGAGCGGATTCTTGAGCTCAAGACCGAGATAGCTCGTCGTCAGGTTCATCGCGCCTCTCCCCCGATGACATCTCCCGCAGCCAGCGCTTCGTAACTGCGGTACTTGACGATGACGCCAGCCTGGGCTTCCCGCAGGAGCTCGCCGGCCTCCTCGGGGCGCATCAGCGCGAGCGCCCGGTAGCGCAGCTCGTTGTACGCGTAGTCCTTGAATGGAATGGTCGGCCGCGCAGAGTCGAGCTGGAACGGATTCTGGCCGACACCGCGCATGGCCGGGTTGTAGCGGAACAGCGGCCAATATCCGCTGGCCGTCGCCAGTTCCTGTTGCTTCATGCCGTAGCGCAGGTCGAAGCCGTGCGCAATGCAATGGCTGTAAGCGAGGATCACGGATGGCCCCTCGTAAGCTTCGGCCTCGCGAAACGCCTGCAGCGTCTGCTGCGGATTGGCTCCCATGGCGATCTGCGCCACATAGACATTGCCATAGGCGATGGCCTGCAGCGCGAGGTCCTTGCGTGGCACGCGCTTGCCCGCCGCGGCGAACTTGGCAATCGCCCCAAGCGGCGTTGCCTTGGAGGCCTGGCCGCCGGTGTTCGAATAGACCTCGGTGTCGAGCACGAGCACGTTGACGTTGCGTCCGCTCGCGAGCACGTGGTCCAGGCCCCCGTAGCCGATATCGTAGGCCCAACCGTCGCCGCCCACGATCCACACGCTGCGCCGGACCAGGTGATCGACCACGGACAAAAGGTCGCGGGCTGCTGCGTTGCCCGCCGCCAGCGCGAGCAGCCGGGTCTTCAGTTCGGCCACGCGGATGCGTTGTGCGCGCAGCTCGGATTCCTGGATCTGCGGTGCGCTCAAGATCGCGGCGATAAGGGACTCGCCGAGCTCGGCGGAGAGGGACTTGAGACGCTGGGCCGCGAGCTTAAGATGCTGATCGGCGGCGAGGCGAAAGCCAAGTCCAAACTCCGCATTGTCCTCGAACAGCGAATTGGACCAGGCGGGACCAGTGCCTTCGGCGCTGCGGCCCCACGGCGTCACGGGAAGATTGCCCCCGTAGATCGAGGAGCAGCCGGTGGCATTCGCGATCATCATGCGGTCGCCGAACAGCTGCGAGAGAAGCTTGAGGTACGGCGTCTCGCCGCAGCCGCCGCAGGCCCCCGAGAATGCGAACAGCGGTTCCAGGAACTGCACGCCGCGCACGGTGGCGAAGTCGATGCGCGCGCGGTCGTTGTGCGGTAGATGCTCGAAGAACGCGATATTGGCGCGCTCGGCCTCGAGCACCGCGGCTTTACCCTCCAGATTGATCGCCTTCACTCCCGGGTCGACGGCGCTCAAGGCCGGGCAGGCCTCGATGCACAGACCGCAGCCGGTGCAATCCTCCACATAGAACTGAAGACTGAAGCGCACATCCGGATAGCCGCGTGCGTTGACCGGCGTCGATTTGAAACTCTGCGGCGCGCCGTTCAGCCGGGATGCATCGTAATACTTCGCGCGGATGACGCTGTGCGGACAGACGAAGCTGCATTGGCCGCATTGAATGCAAAGCTCGGGCCGCCACACGGGGACTTCGTCGGCGATGTTGCGCTTTTCCCAGGCCGAGGTGCCGGAAGGGAAGGTCCCGTCCACCGGCATCAGGCTCACCGGAATATCATCCCCGAGGCCCTCGAAAATCTTCGCCGTCACCTGGCGCACGAACTCAGGAGCACTCGCAGGCACGGTTGGCGGGCGGTCGAACGGGCTGGTTGCGCGAGCGGGGACCTCGACCTCGTGCAGTCGAGCGAGGCTCTCATCGACGGCCCTGAAGTTCTGCTCGAGCACGGCTTCGCCCTTGGCGCCGTAGGTCCTGCGGATCGACTCCTTGATCTGGCGGATGGCCTCCTCGCGCGGCAGGACCCCCGAGATCGCGAAGAAGCATGTCTGCAGCACGGTATTCGCGCGGCCCCCGAGGCCGGCTTCCTGCGCCACGCGGCTGCCATCGATCACGAAAAACTTCAATTTCTTGTCGATGAGCTGCTGCTGGACCGAGCGCGGCAGTCGGCTCCAGACCTCGCCGGTCTCATGGGGGCTGTTCAGAAGGAAAGTGGCGCCAGGGGCGGCGAGCTTGAGAACGTCAAGGCGATGCAGGAAGTGGAATTGGTGGCAGGCGATGAAATTCGCCGAATCGACGAGGTACGGCGCATGGATGGGCCGTGGACCGAAGCGCAGATGCGAAACCGTCTGGGCGCCCGACTTGTGCGAATCGTAGACGAAGTAGCCCTGTGCATGAAGCCCCGCTCCCTCAGCGATGATCTTGACGCTGTTCTTGTTGGCCCCCACCGTGCCATCGGCGCCCAGCCCGTAGAAGACCGCGCGAACCACATCGTCCGGCTCGATGGAAAAGCGCGCATCGAATGCAAGACTGGTGTGCTCAACATCGTCGATGATGCCCACGGTGAAACCGTTCCTCGGCGTCGGCTCCTTCAACTCGTCGAATACCGCCCTGGCCATTGCCGGGCTGAAATTCTTCGACGACAGCCCATAGCGTCCCCCGATGATCCTCGGCATGCGTGCACGCCGACCGTGCGAGAGCGCCTGCGCGAGCGATTCGACGACGTCGAGGTACAGCGGTTCGCCGCTCGCGCCCGGCTCCTTGGTCTGCTCGAGGACGGCGATCGCGCGGCAGCTTTCGGGCAGCGCGGCAAGAAGATGCGCCGCCGAGAACGGCCTGTAGAGGCGCACCTGCAGTACGCCCACCCGCTCGCCGGCGCGCCTGAGCGCATCCGCGGTCTCGCGCGCGGTCTCGGCGCCCGAGCCCATCAGGATGAGCACGCGTTCGGCGTCCGCCGATCCTTGATAGTCGAAAAGATGGTACTGCCGGCCGGTCAGCGCGGCGAACGAGTCCATGCTCGCCTGCACGATCTGCGGCAGCTGCGCGTAATAGGGATTCACCGTCTCGCGCGCCTGAAAGAAGGTGTCTGGATTGTGTGCGGTGCCGCGAACGCACGGGTGCTCGGGATTGAGCGCGCGGGCGCGGTGCGCGCGCACCAGATCATCGTCGATCATCGCGCGGATCTCGGCGTCGCTGAGCACGCAGAGCGTGTTGATCTCGTGCGAGGTTCGAAAGCCATCGAAGAAATGCACGAAGGGCACCCGCGACCGCAGCGTCGCGGCCTGCGCGATCAGTGCCGCATCATGCGCCTCCTGGACCGAACCGGACGAGAGCAGGGCAAAACCGGTGGTGCGCGTCGCCATCACGTCCGAGTGGTCGCCGAAGATCGACAGCGCCTGTGTGGCCACCGCGCGCGCGGCCACGTGGAAGACCGTCGGCGTGAGCTCGCCGGCGATCTTGAACATGTTCGGTATCATCAGCAGCAGACCCTGCGAGGCCGTGAAGGTGGTCGTCAGCGCGCCGGCCTGAAGCGCCCCGTGCACGGCGCCGGCGGCGCCCCCTTCGCTCTGCATCTGCTGGATGACGGGAACATTGCCCCAGATATTCTGGGCGCCGGCGGCCGCCCACTCGTCAGCGAGTTCCGCCATGGTCGAGGAGGGCGTGATCGGATAGATGGCGCAGACCTCATTCACCCGATACGCGACGTGCGCCACGGCGGTGTTGCCATCCATTGCCACGTGCACGGCCATCTTTAGCCCGGCACCCGTGGCTCGCGAATCATGTCGATGGCGTGACACGGGCACTGCTCGAAGCACACGGCGCAGCCGGTGCACCGCTCATAGGCGAAGCGATAGCGCCGGCCGGGTCCGAGCTTGATGATGGCATCCTCCGGACAGGCGGCAAAACAGTTGTCGCACTCGTAGCAGTTGCCGCAGGAGAGGCAGCGCTGCGCTTCGTAGCGCGCCTCGTGCTCGGTAAGGCCCGCGACGATTTCCTCGAAGCCGCTCAAGCGTTCGGACAGGGCGAGGGTGCGCTGCGAGCTCGGATCGGCATCGCTGTAGACCGGCAGGTGCAGCATGTCGAAATTCACGAGCGGCTGCTTCGCGATCTCCTGCGCGCGCTCGCCGCGCAGCCAGGCATCGATATTCCGGGCCGCGCGCTTGCCGTGGCCGACCGACACGGTGACCGAGCGCTCACCGCCCACCATGTCTCCGCCGGCGAAGATCCCAGGATGGCCCGTCATCAGGTCGTGCCCGACCGTGACCGTGCCGTCCGAGGCGACTTCAATGTCGGGTACGCGGCGCAGAAACCTGCTGTCGGTTTCCTGGCCGAGCGCGAGCACGATGGCATCCGCCTCGAGCGTCTCGTACTGTCCGGTGGGTTGCGGCCGCCCGTTTGCATCGAGCGCCATCACTTCGACCGTGAGGTTCGGACCCACGATTTCCCGGATCGTGGTGAGCCAGCGGATCTTCAGGCCTTCCGCCAGTGCTTCGTCGGCTTCGAAGGCATGCGCCGGCATGTGCGCCCGGTCGCGCCGGTACACGATCAGCGCCTCCTCGGCACCCAGACGCTTCGCGGTGCGCGCCGCATCCATCGCCGTGTCTCCGCCGCCGTAGACGACGACGCGCCGCCCGAGGCGCGGCGCCTCGCCGCTCGAGACGTTGTGCAGAAAGGAGACGGCGTCGAGCACCCGCGCCGCGTCGCGGGCCGGAACATCGACATGTTTGCCGAGGCCCGCTCCGATCGCGATGAAGACCGCGTCGAAGTCTCCGGCCGTCTTCTCCGCCACCACGTCCACCACCGCGTGGTTCAGCACGATATCGACGCCCATGGCCTCGATGCGCGCAATCTCTCGCATGAGGTCCGGCCGCGGCAGCCGGTAGGCGGGAATGCCGAAATGCATCATGCCGCCCGCGATCGGTCCTGCTTCGTGGATCTCGACCGCGTGGCCCATGCGCCTCAAGTGATAACCGGCCGACAACCCGCTCGGCCCGGCGCCCACGATCAGTACTCGCTTGCCGCTCGGCTTCGACTCGATGCGGTGCGCCCAGTTCTGCTGCGCGGCGAGATCGCCGAGAAAGCGCTCGACGGCGTGGATGCTGACCGAGGCATCGAGTGCGCCGCGATTGCAGGAACTCTCGCACGGGTGGTAGCAGACCCGGCCATGCACCGCCGGCATGGGGTTGTCGGCCACCAGCGCGTCCCAAGCCTGGCGGTACTCGCCCGCCTGCGCGAGCGCGAGCCAGGCCTGGATATTCTCGCCCGCCGGACAGGCGTGATTGCACGGCGGGAGAAGATCGACATAGACGGGTCGCCGTGTGCGCGAAGGTCCGGCAGCGCTGCGCCGGGTCATGTCCACGGCGGGCGTCATATCTCTCGGCTTGATGGCAGACCCTCCGCGCACGCGTCTTCACGCCAGGGCAGGACCATAGCACCGCTCGCGTGCCTGCGCAGCTTCCCCGAGCGGCGGCTCCTTCAGGAGCGCAATTTTCGCGCACCCTCGCGTCCTAGTGCTCTACACTTCGCCGGTTGCCTTCAAAGGAGACGCGTGTGGCAAAAGTACCGGCGGGTGTGGGCCCTCAGCAGCCCCAAGTCGTGGTTCTGGTGGGCGCCACCGGCGATCTTGCCCGACGCAAGCTGTTGCCGGGGCTGTTTCATCTGGTGAGTGCTGGGTTCATCCCGGATTGCCGGATCATCGGCGTCTCTCTGGAGGATCTGGACTCGGACGGCTTTCGCAAGCTGGCGCGCGATGCGCTCACGGAGTTCTCTGCACGCAAGGTGATGCAGGCCGACTGGGATGCCTTTGCAGGCAGCCTGCATTACGTGCCGCTGACCGCGGGTGCCGCCACCCTCAAGGCGGCGGTGCTGGAGGCGGAGCGCACGTTCAACACGGAAAGCCGCCGGCTGCACTATCTCAGCGTGCCGCCCAGTGCCGCCTTGCCGGCGGTGCACCTGCTGGGAGACGCCGGTTTGGTCGAACGCTCGCGAATCGTCATGGAGAAGCCCTTCGGCACCGATCTTAAGAGCGCGGTCTCGTTGAATGCCAAGCTGCACGAGGTGTTCGACGAGGAACGGATCTTCCGCATCGATCACTTTCTCGGCAAGGAGGCGGCGCAGAACATTCTCGCCTTCCGATTTGCCAATGGCCTGTTCGAGCCGATCTGGAACCGCAACTTCATCGACCACGTACAGATCGATGTGCCCGAGAAGCTCGCCCTCGGCAAGCGCTCCGGCTTCTACGAGCAAACCGGAGCCTATCGGGACATGGTGGTCACCCACCTGTTCCAGATTCTCGGGTTCACGGCGATGGAGGCCCCGACCTCGCTCGAGCCGAAGCCCATCAGCGAGGAAAAGAACAAGGTGTTTCGCAGCATGTTGCCGATCAAGCCGAGCGATGTCGTTCGCGGACAATACACGGGATACCGGTCAGAGGAGGGAGTCTCCGCCGACTCGGATACCGAGACCTTCATTGCACTGAAATGCTACATCGACAACTGGCGCTGGGCCGGCGTACCGTTCTATCTGCGCACCGGCAAGCGCCTCGCCGAAGGGCAGCGGATCATTTCGATTGCCTTCCGCGAGCCGCCCAAGAGCATGTTCCCGGCCGGATCCGGGATCAGCGAGCAGGGCCCTGACCACCTGACCTTCGACCTGGCGGACGCCGCAAAAATGTCGCTGTCGTTTTACGGCAAGCGCCCCGGTCCGGGAATGCGTCTGGACAAGTTGAGCATGCAGTTCGCCATGCACGATACCGGGCACATCGGCGACGTGCTCGAGGCGTACGAGCGATTGATACTCGATGCGATGCGCGGCGATCCCACGCTGTTCACGACCGCGGACGGCATCGAGCGGCTGTGGGAAGTTTCCACCCCCTTGTTGGAGGCCCACCCGCCGGTTCGCTTCTACGAGCCGGGAACCTGGGGGCCGAACGCGATGCATCAGCTCATCGCGCCTCATGCCTGGAGGCTGCCGTTCGAGCGAGGCTGGCGGCATCCGGACTCCACCGGCAGCTGATCGAATCGGACCTAGGAAACCGGCGACACCTTCAGATTCCAGATCTCGTCGGCGTATTCCTTGATCGTGCGGTCGCTCGAGAACTTGCCGGAGCAGGCGACGTTGATGATGGCCTTCCTCGACCACGCTTCGGGATCCGCATAGCACGCATCCAGTTCGGCGTGGGCTCGAGCATAGTCCTTTAGGTCCGCGAGGTGCCGGTAGTGATCGCCACCCGCGAGCAGAGCGTGGTGGATGGGCACGAACACGCCGGGTTCGCCGCGGCTGAAATGATCGGAGAAGATCAGATCGAGTGCTGCCCGGGTCTCGGGTTCGTGCGCGTAGTGCCAGTTTGGATCGTACCAGCCGGCGCTGTCCGCCACCTGCTGCGCCGTCAACCCGAACAGGAAGAAGTTCCTCTCGCCGGCCTCCTCGGCCATCTCGATGGTGGCGCCATCGCGCGTGCCGATGGTGAGCGCGCCGTTCATCATGAACTTCATGTTGCCAGTGCCGCTCGCCTCGTAGCCGGCCGTCGAGATCTGCTCGGACACGTCGCTCGCGGGAATGAGCCGCTCGGCGAGGCTCACGTTGTATTCGGGCAGAAACAGCACTTTGAGGCGGCCGCGCGTGGCCGGATCCTCATTGATCACGCCGGCGACGTGCACGATGAGCTTGATGACGAGCTTGGCGAAGTAATAGGCGGGGGCCGCCTTTCCTGCGAAGAAAAATGTGTGCGGCGCCATCCGCTGGTTCGGATCGTTGCGCAGGCGATTGTAAAGAATGACGACGTGCAGGACATTGAGCAGCTGGCGCTTGTACTCGTGGATGCGCTTGATCTGGCTGTCGAAAATCGTGTCCGGATCCACCACCTCGCCGCTGGTGACGTCGAGCCAGGCGGCAAAGGCCGCCTTGGCCTCGCGCTTGGCCGCGCGGAATTGCGCGCGAAAGGCCGCATCTTCGGCCAGCGGCAAGAGCTTGCGAAGCTGCGACAGGTCGGTGACCCAATCACCGCCGATGGCGCCGGTGATGAGTCTCGACAGGGACGGATTGGCCTGCTGCAGCCAGCGCCGCGGAGTCACGCCATTGGTCTTGTTGTTGAAGCGTTCCGGATACAGCTCGGCAAAGTCGTGCAGCACGCGCGTACGCAGCAGCTCGGAGTGGATCGCCGCCACGCCGTTCGTGCTGTGCGAGCCGACCACGGCCAGGTGCGCCATGCACACGCGGCGCGTCGGCTCCTCCTCGATGAGACTGACGCGCCGCGCCCGCGCCTCGTCGCCGGGGTAGCGGCGGCGAACGTCGTCGAGGAAGCGGCGGTTGATTTCGTAGATGATTTCCAGCTGCCGGGGGATGAGCGCCTCGAACAAGTCGACCGGCCATTTCTCCAGCGCTTCCGGCAGCAAGGTGTGATTGGTATAGGCGAGGGTGCGCTGCGTGATGTCCCAGGCGTCGTCCCAGGTCATATGCGCCCGATCCAGCAGGATCCGCATCAACTCGGCCACGCACAGCGCAGGATGGGTGTCGTTCATCTGCACGGCGACGCGATCCGGGAACGAGGACCAGCTCATGTTGCCCGTCCTGAAGAACCGGGCGCAGATGTCCTGCAGCGAGCAGCTCACCAGAAAATATTGCTGCACGAAGCGCAGCACCCGGCCGGCTTCGGTCGAATCGTCGGGGTACAGCACGCGCGTGACGGACTCGGCCGCGACCTTGTCGATGACGGCGCCGGCGAAGTCGCCCTGCGAGAACTCGCTCAGGTCGAAGGAGCGCGGCGCGAAGGCGGCCCACAGCCTTAAGGTATTGACGCAGTTGGCGCCGTAGCCCACCACCGGACGGTCGTAGGCCATTCCCAGAAGACTCGACGGCCGGTTCGGCGTGATCAGCACGGAGGAGCCGCGCAACGAGAAGCTTGCATTCAGCGGCACAACATAGACTTTGCGCGTCCGCGGGACTTCCCAGGGATCAGTCTCGAACAGCCAATTGTCCGGCTGCTCGACCTGAGAACCGTTGCGAATCGCCTGCCGAAAAATGCCGTATTCATAGCGCAGCCCGTAGCCGATGGCGGGGTACTGAAGCGTCGCCAGGGAATCGATGAAGCAGGCGGCGAGGCGGCCGAGGCCGCCGTTGCCCAGGCCGGCGTCCGGTTCCTCCTCGATCAACGCGTCGAGATTCCAGCCCTGCTGCTGCAACGCCTGACGCACGATCGGGTCCGCGGCGAGATTCATGACGTTGTTGCGCAGCGCCCGGCCGGGCAGAAATTCCATCGACAGATAGTGAATGCGCTTCGGATCGGTCTTGGCGCGCGCGCGGCGCGTCATGACCCAGCGATGCGCGATCAGGTCGCGAATGAAGCGGCTGGTGGCTTCGAACTTCTGCCGCGAGCTGGCGGAGAGCGGATCGACCAACTGCTCACACAGCAGGTACCGCTCCGTCCACTGGCCCGGTTTGTCCGCCAACCCCAAGCGCTCGAGGCGCCGGTCCAGCGCAGCATCCAGAGGACTCAAATTATCGGGCGTCGAAGAATTCGGAATGGCCATTCAATACACCTCCGGCACGAGCATGTCCTCGGGCACCGCCTGGCGAGAATAGTGTTCGTGATGCTCGCGCTGCGGCAGCACAATCGGCGCCTTCGGCATCTCCGCGTAGGGAAACTGCTTCAACAGATGATCGATGAAGTTGAGGCGCGCGCGCTTCTTGTCGACGGCCTGCACGACCCACCAGCGCGCCTCGGGAATGTGCGATCGCTCGAGCATCACTTCCTTTGCCTTCGTGTAGTCCTCCCAGCGGCGCCGCGATTCCAGATCCATCGGGCTCAGCTTCCATTGCTTGAGCGGATCGTTGATGCGGCCGAGAAACCGCAGGTGCTGTTCCTCGTCCGTGATCGAGAACCAATATTTCAGCAGCTTGATGCCTGAGCGAACCAGCATGCGCTCGAACTCCGGCACCGACCGGAAGAACTCCTCGTACTCATCGGGTGTGCAGAATCCCATCACTCGCTCGACGCCCGCACGGTTATACCAGCTGCGGTCGAACAGGACGATTTCGCCGGCTGCAGGCAGGTGCGGCGCATAGCGCTGGAAGTACCACTGCGTGCGCTCGCGATCATTGGGGGCCGGCAGCGCCACGACCCGGCACACCCGTGGATTGAGCCTTTGGGTGACGCGCTTGATCGCACTGCCCTTGCCGGCCGCATCGCGACCTTCGAACAGGATCAGGATCTTCTGTCCCGAAGCGACCACCCAATCCTGCAGCTTCACGAGCTCGGCTTGGAGCCGAAACAGCTGCTGGAAATACGCTCGCCGGTAGTCCCTTTCCGCTTGGGCTTCGGCGGGCGTCGAGATGCCCGGGAGCGGATGGCGGTCTTCGAGCTCCATCTCCAATTCTTCATCGAAGCCGTCGGCCAGATCGCGGCTGATGCGGCGCACGAGCTCGTCGTGATCGAAGGGGGGTGATGTGCTCATGCGCAGGAGATCCAAGTATCAGTCATTTTCATAGGAGGAATCCTCACCCACATATGTTTCAGTTTTGGGACTTCCAAAAGGTGCGGCGCAGCGGAAGTCGCGGGCAATTTTACGCGGATGGTCAAAAATATCTGTAGATTCCGCGAGATGCGGCCGAGCACCAAAATTCCCTAAAAACTCAGCCGCAGGCCGCCATACAGGGTGACCGGCGTCCCGGGGCTGGGGTCCGCGGATCGGTCACGCCCTTAGGAATATTCGGCCACGGCACAACGAACCTCAGCTCTGACTGGGACGCGTAGCTTCGATGGTGAGCCGTGAGTTTTCCGGCGAACGAAACAGCAACGCTCGCTCAGGGACCTTGTCACCTTTTGCGATCGCGGCCAACACGACGCCGTGCTGCGGGGACTTGTCGCAAACAGGGTCCGTCGCACCCATATCTCCGGTCAGCAGGTACGCTTGACATCGACAGCCGCCGAGATCCTTCGTGCGTTCCGGACAGCTGCGGCAGGGTTCAGGCATCCACGCCTCGCCTCGAAAGCGATTGAATGCCCGGGATTCGTACCAAATGTCGCGGACGCTCGAGGTGCGAACCGAAGGGAATTCAAGATTGGGCAGCATGCGGGCAGCCTGGCAGGGCAGGGCGGTGCCATCTGGACTCACGCAAAGAATGGTCGTCCCCCAGCCATTCATGCAGCGCTTCGGCCGGCCTTCGAAATAGTCCGGGACGACGAAGAGAATCCGCAGGCGATTATCAAGATCCGCACGGCGCGCGGCCACCACGGCCTCCGCCCGCTCGAGTTGCGCGCGGCTCGGGATGAGATGATCGCGGTTGAGCAACGCCCAGCCATAATACTGCGTGTTGGCGAGCTCCAGATACTCCGCACCGATCTCGACCGCAAGATCGATGATGCGATCCACGTGATCGATGTTGAGGCGGTGGATCACGCAGTTCATGACCATCGGAAAGCCATGGTCCTTGATCAGCGCCGCGACGCGGCGTTTGAGATCGAAGGTGCGTGTGCTCGACAGGAAATCGTTCACCTCGCGGGTGGAATCCTGGAACGAAAGCTGGATGTGATCGAGTCCGGCCTCCTTGAGCCGGCGAATGCGCACCTCATTGAGTCCGGCGCCCGAAGTGATGAGATTCGTGTAGTAGCCGAGCGCATGCGCCTCGGCGACCAGCTCCTCCAAATCCTTGCGCGTCAGGGGCTCGCCCCCCGAGAAGCCGAGCTGTACGGCACCCAACGCGCGCGCCTCTCGCAGCACCCGAATCCAGTCCGCGGTCGAGAGCTCGTTGGTCTGTGCCGCGAAATCCAGGGGATTGGAGCAGAACGGGCAGTGCAGCGGACAGGTGTAGGTGAGCTCGGCGACGAGCCATAGCGGCGGCGTGATCGGCGTGAGCTCGCCGGGAACCGCACTCATCGGCCGACCCACTCGATCCAGCCCTTGTCGGTCGCGAGCTTCAGGAACGCCTCGACATCCGCGGCAAGTCCGCTGGTGGCGAACGCGCTCTCGAGCTCTGTCACAATTTGCGCCGTGGATTTCATGCCGTCGCAGCGCAGCAGAATTTGCCCGGCGCTCGCGTTGAGCTTGACCATCCCCTCCGGAAACAGCAGTACATGCGCCTGCTGCGCCTCCTCCCACTGCAGTCGAAACAGACGCGCAACGCGGGGACGTCCAGAATCCGCGGGCGGCGCTGATTCAGTCATGCCCGAGCCCGTAACGCAGTTGAATGGCGTCGAGCATCGACCACAGGAGGTCGAGCTTGAACTGCAGAATCTCGAGCGCCCGGTCCTGTGCCTCCCGGGTGGTGAAGTATCCCAGAGTCACTTTAAGACCGTGTTCGACGTCGCGCGCCGCGAGCGGAATGCGGCTCCGGAAGTACCCGAGCCCCTTGGGGTCGATCCACGGGTAGTGAATCGGCCAGGTGGCGAGCCGGTCCTTGTGGATCTGTGGGGCGAACAGCTCGGTGAGTGAGGCGCATACCGCTTCCTGCCAGGGGCGTTGGCGTGCGAAGTTGACGTAGGCGTCGACCGCGAACCGCACACCGGGGACGAGGTCTTTGAGCGACCACAAGTCCTCACGCGAAATTCCCACCGCTTCGCCGAGCTTGACCCATGCTTCGATGCCTCCGGAATCCTCGCCGGTGCCGTCGTGATCGAGTATGCGCCGCACCCATTGGCGCCTGACCTCCCGATCCGGGCAGTTGGCCATGATGGCGGCATCTTTCTGCGGAATGTTGATCTGATAGTAGAAACGATTGGCGACCCAGCCGCGGATCTGCGCCGCACTCGCGCGCCCCTCGTTCAAAAGAATGTTGAATGGATGATGAATGTGATAGGCCTGACCCTTGGCCCGCAGGGCTCGCTCGAAGTCCGCCGCATCCCAGGGGGGGACCAGCCCGCGGGACACCCCGCTCACAGCCGTATCTCCAATCCGTCGAACGCGACCTCGATGCCGGCCGCAGCCAGCTCTGCGCGTTCGGCGCTTTGCTCGTCCAGTATTGGGTTCGTGTTGTTGATATGAATCAAAATGCGCCGTGCCCCGGGTGGAAGTGTCGACAATCTTTCGATCATGCCGCCCGCGCCGCTTTGCGGCAGATGCCCAAGTTCCGACGCGCGCTTGGACGACACGCCGGCCGCGATCATCTCATCGTCCCGCCAAAAAGTGCCATCCACCAGCACGCACTGACTCGCCTGCAGGGCCAGAGCGATAGGTGCGGTAATCGCCGCCAGGCCGGGTGCGTAGAGAGCCTGGTGGCCAGTCTGCAAATCGCAAAACGACAGCGCAATGTTATCGCCAGTCCGGGGGTTCTGGCGATGGGGCGAATAGGGCCCGGGCTTACCCTCGACCGGGAGCGCGGTAATGGCGATACCGGGCAGCGCTGGGATCTGGAACGGTCTGCCATCGATGCCGATCGGGTGCCACTCGACACCGCAATAGTGCTGCAGCACGGAAAGCAGCGGCAACCCCGCGGTCAAGTCCGTGCGCACCGCTTCGGTCGTCCAGACCTCGAGCCGCTGGCGATGCTCTCTCAGCAGCAACAAGCCCATCGTATGATCGATCTGCCCGTCGACGAGCAGGACGGCGGCGATCGGGGTATCGCGCACCCCGGTGCGCGGCTGCAGCGCCGGATTCGCGGCAATCTGGCGATGCAGATCCGGAGATGCATTGCACAACACCCACTGATTGCCATCGCTCGAGATCGCGATGGAGGATTGAGTTCGAGCGGTAGCCTTCAGGGTACCGGCGCGTACTGCGCGGCAATTACGGCAATTGCAGTTCCATTGCGGAAAGCCGCCGCCCGCCGCCGCGCCCAATACACGGATCAACACGACAGAGCGGTTTTGAAGCGAGCGATGAGATTAAGTAAGACAGGGCCCCGGATACTGGTGGCGCTGCCGCTGGGCCCTTAGCGAACCGAGACGTAGGAATTGATTTCCATTCCCAATCGCAATTCGATCGCCGCGGGAGTTTCCCATTTCATGTGACATTCCTTGAGTACGTGATTCAGGCTTAGTATGTCTCGCCCGGGCGAGGGATGCAATGACTTCGCGAAACCTGCGTTCTTGCAGGCGGCGACGAACTGCTCGCACGACGAAGCCTGTTCATGCGCGCTAAATCCGCCAAGGCCGCCGCCGAATCAGCATAATGGGGTGCAACAAGGTCTCCATCCATGGCCGTCCAGACGAACCAATCGGCGCATGAACGATCAAGGCTGATATGACGCTAAATTGGATCAATTGCGCCGCCGGATTTGGCGTCGGGGCGCTGGTCGGCTTGACGGGGGTCGGCGGCGGATCTCTCATGGCGCCGATCATGATCCTGTTGTTCGGTGTTGCGCCGAGCACTGCGGTCGGCACCGATCTTTGGTTCGCGGCAACTACCAAGCTCTTCGGCGCATGGATTCACGGCAAGAAAGGAACCATCGATAGGCAAATCCTACGCCGCATGTTGTTGGGCAGTCTGCCCGCGGCGGTACTGACGCTGATATGGCTGTACATGACCGGAACGGGCCAGAGCCACAACCGGCTGATGTTCAAGACATTGGGTGTCACGCTGATCCTGACCTCCATCGCCGCCGTGTTCAGAAAGCGGGTTCATGCCCTCGGCGAACGCATGCGCGGCTCGAGGCCAATCGAATTCAAGACCTTGCAACCCGGGCTCACCGTGCTGGCGGGCGCAATATTGGGATTTCTGGTGACTTTTACCTCGATCGGCGCAGGCGCGCTCGGCGCGGTGATGCTGCTATATCTGTACCCGCTGAGATTGACCGCGAGTTCGCTGGTCGGAACCGATATTGCCCACGCGATCCCGCTGACTATTCTTGCCGGCACGGGACACCTGTTGCTGGGCAACGTGAATTACAGCCTTCTCGTCAATCTGTTGCTGGGATCGATTCCCGGAATCGTGCTTGGCTCATTGGCGAGCGCGCACGCCCCGGAGAAAATCGTACGATCAGCGATTGCCCTCATGATCGCGGTGGTCGGCGCTAAAATGGTATTGGCGTGACGCTGCCTACCGACAGCACGCGGCGCTAGGAAACATCGGTGAACCAGAGCGCATGGGTGGACTGGGACCTGCCGGCGCCTTACGTCGCGTCGATCGCCGTCGCGCGGGCGGACATCGACGCCTATGATCACGTCAACAACGCGGTCTATATGAACTGGTTTGACCGCGCGGCCTGGGAGCATTCGGCGGCGCTCGGTCTGCCGATCGAGAAATGCCTGCAGCTCGATCGGGGCATGGCGGTGGTGCGCAGCGTGATCGCGTACCTGCGCCCCGCGGTGCTGGGCGACAGCATACGCGTTGCGACCTGGCTGCTGCCGGCCGACGGCAAATTGCGCGTTCGCAGACGCTTCCAGGTGCGGCGCGAAGCGGGTGGCGCGACGCTTGCGCGCGCCGAGATCGAATATGTGTGCATCGAGCTGTCGAGCGGGCGTCCGGCGCGGTGGCCGCCGGAGTTTCGCGATCGCTACGTCGCCCTCGACGAGGTGATGCTCGCCGGCGGGACGCTTGCGCCGGTTTGAGGCGCGCGCGGCTAGAATATGGACGGCCGCGGCGCTCGCTGAGTGCCGCAAGACGGCAAGGTCGTGGTAGCCTGGCCAATGATCATTACTGAATTGGACCTTGTTGCCCGTCAAATCACGACAGCCGACATGCGGTGAGATTGCCGCGTCGTTGAGCAAGCCTCGGCGACCCGGCTGATCTAAGCGTGGCCCGCTCCAAATCGTTTCGCCGGCGCCTGCTCACAGTCGCGGGCCTTGCGCTCGCGGCCCTCGCAGCTGTCGCCGCTGCCTGGGTGGTCTATCTCGATCGCGTCGTGACCCGGGAATTCAAGGGACGGCTGTGGTCCGTGCCGGCTCGAGTGTATGCCGAGCCGCTCGATTTGTACGCCGGTGCTCCGGTGGGTGCCGACGACCTCGAGGAGGAACTGCGGCGCCTTCATTACCGCAGCGGTGATCCGGCGGCCGGGCCGGGCGCGTACCGCCGGCACGGCGGGGACTTCGATCTGCATGTGCGCCGTGTGCGCTTCGTGGACGAGCTGCGCGAGCCCGAACGTGTGTCGATCCGTGCGGGCAGCAACTCGATAACGAGTCTTCGGCATGCCGACGGCACGGAGCTGCCGATCTTCCGCCTCGATCCGCTGTTGATCGGCAGTGTCTTTCCCATCCACGGCGAGGACCGCATCGTGCTGTCGCCCGCGGACGTGCCGCCACTGCTGCGCGCGGCGATCAAATTGGTCGAAGACCGGCGCTTTGACGAGCACCACGGCGTCGACCCGTACGGTATCCTGCGCGCGCTATGGGCTGACCTGCGGGCCGGACATGTGGTTCAAGGCGGCAGCACCCTGACTCAACAACTGGTCAAGAATTACTTCCTGTCGGACGAACAGACCGTCGGGCGCAAGGCGACCGAGGCCGTGATGGCTCTTCGGCTGGAGGCGCACTTCTCCAAGGAGGAGATCCTGGTCGCATACCTCAACGAGGTATATCTCGGCCAGGATGGCGAGCGCGCGATACATGGATTCGGACTCGCGAGCGAGTACTACTTCGCCAAGCCGCTCGACGAACTCGACGCCGGTGAACTCGCGCTGCTGATCGGGCTGGTCAAGGGACCGTCCTACTACGATCCGCGCAGGCATCCCGACCGCGCCCGCGCGCGGCGCAACCTCGTGCTGCAGGAACTCGCCGATGCGCACCTGATCGATCCCGCGGCGGCGAAACGCGCGGCCGCAGAGCCTCTCGGGCTCCGCCCACCGGGCGGCGGCTACGTACCGGCCTATCTCGATCTCGTGCGCCGGCATTTGAAGCGCGACTACGCCGAGGCGGATCTCGCCGCTGCGGGTCTCGCCGTGTACACGAGCCTCGATCCGCGCGCACAGGCCGCTGCCGAGCAGGCGCTGACGCGGCACCTGATTCGCCTCGATGCGGCGAGCCGCGTGCGCGATTCGCATCTCGAGGGCGCGGTGATCGTCGCCGAGCCGAACAGCGGCGACGTGGTCGCCGTCGTCGGCGGACGCGAGGTCGGCGCCGGCGGCTTCAACCGCGCGCTCGATGCGCACCGGCCGATTGGCTCGCTGGTAAAGCCCGCCGTGTACTTGGCTGCACTCGAGACCGGCCGCTACAACGCCGCCACGATGCTCGAGGACGCGCCGATAGAGCTCAAGCTCGGCGACGGCAGCATCTGGACGCCGCAGAACTTCACGCACGAGACCTATGGTCAGGTGCCCGTGGCGCGCGCGCTCGCCGAATCGATGAATCTGGCGACGGTGCGGATGGGGCTCGACGTCGGCTTGCCGCGGGTCGCCGATACGCTGCAGCGGCTCGGGCTCGAGACGCGCCCGGAGCTCAATCCATCGTTGCTGCTCGGCACCGTGGAGATGACGCCGCTCGAGGTCGTGCAGGTCTACACCTCGCTCGCAAACGGCGGCTTCCGTGCGCGGCTTCGCGCCGTGCGCGCGGTGCTCGACGAGCACGGCCGGCCGCTCAAGAGCTTCAAGGTGCAGGTCGAGACCGCGGCGCCACCGCCTGATGTCTACGCGCTCGACCGGATGCTCATGCTGGTCACCACGCGCGGCACCGGCCGTGCCGCGTCGGCTCGTCTGCCGCAGGGAATGGTCGTTGCCGGCAAGACGGGCACCTCCTCCGACACGCGCGACAGCTGGTTCGCGGGGTTCACGGGCAGCTATCTCGCGGTCGTCTGGGTCGGCTACGACGACAACCGAGTCACAGGTCTCACCGGGGCCGCCGGCGCATTACCGGTGTGGGTCGATACCATCGCGAGTCTGAAGCCCGCTTCCTTCCAGCCCGTGCCGCCGGAACTCGTCGAGGATCGCTGGATCGGATTTGAGGACGGCCTCGAGACGACCCCGGACTGCAGTGCCGATGCGGTCGTCGTCGCGGTGCCGAAGGGCACGGTGCTGCCGGTCAAGCCCGGCTGCGGCCCCTCGCCACCGGACTCGCTGAGTGACAAGATCAAGGCATGGTTCAAGCACACGCTTCCTTGAGAACATGCGCCGTCCTTCTCGCCGCCGCCGCGCTCACCGCCGGCTGCTCGCTGTTCCGCCCCACCGTGCCGTCGCCGCCGCCTGCGGCGACGGAGCCGTCGCAGCCGCCGATGCCGCCGCCGGCGCCCGCACCGCTAACGCCGCGTCCGCCGCCACCGCCGGCGCACGAGAATACTCTCTCGCCCGCCACCCGCGCGCTCGTGACGCAGGCAAACGCGCAGGCCGCGCACGGCGACCTGCCGGCTGCATCCTCGACGCTCGAGCGGGCGCTGCGCATCGAGCCCAATAATCCGTTGTTATGGGTCGAGCTCGGGCGCCTGCGGCTCTCGGAGAACGATCCGCATCAGGCAGAGGTCTGCGGCCGCAAGGCGCTGGCGCTCGCGAGCGCAGATCGCGGTGCACAGGGGCAGGCCGGGCGGCTGCTGGCTGATGCCTTGCGCGCGCAGCGGCGCAATCAGGAAGCGCGCGAGGTCGAGAGCCAGCCGTTCATGAACTAGAGGACAGCGCACGCGGCATACCCGTGAAATCGGCATTGATGCGATGCGGGCGCGGTCCTACGGATTAGAATACGACTACCATTCCTTCGAGAAGGAGCAATCCACATGAAGATCGGCCTGCAGATACCCAACTTCACGTGGCCCGGAGGGCCCAAGCAGATCCCGGGCAAGATCGCCGAGATCGCCCGTGCCGCCGACGATGCGGGCTTCTACAGCCTGTGGGTGATGGATCACTTTTTCCAGATCAGCATGATTGGTCCGCCGGAGCACGACATGCTGGAGGGCTACACCACCCTAGGCTACCTGGCTGCGCTGACCCGTCGAGTGAAGCTCGGCACGCTGGTGACGGGCGTGATCTACCGCTACCCCGGCATCCTCGTGAAGACCGCGACGACGCTTGACGTGCTGTCGGGCGGCCGCGCGTATTTTGGCGTTGGGGCAGCGTGGAATGAGCGCGAGGCGAAAGCGCTGGGGACTCCCTTTCCGCCGATCGGTGTGCGTTTCGAGCTGCTCGAGGAGGCGCTGCAGATCGCCAAACAGATGTGGTCGGCCGACAACGGTCCCTATCGCGGCAAGCACAATCACCTCGAGGAGACCCTGTGCAGCCCGCAGCCGCTGTCGCGCCCGCACCCGCCGATTCTCATCGGCGGCAGCGGCGAGAAGAAGACGCTGCGGCTGGTCGCGCAGTATGCGGATGCCTGCAATCTGTTCGGGGGGCCGGAGGTGGTGAGCGCCAAACTCGCAGTGCTGAAGCGGCACTGCGATACGCTCGGCCGGGATTACGGCGCCATCGAAAAGACCTCGCTGAGCACCGTGGATCTGCAGCCCGGCAAGATGGACGCGAAGGACGTGATCGCACGGTGCAAGGCATTCGCCGATGTCGGTGTGCAGCAAGCCATCTTCAACATGCCGAACGTGCACGAGATCAGGCCGCTGGAGATATTCGGCCGCGAGATCATCCCGGCGGTGGCCGGCTTTTGACGACGGCCGCCGCTCTTTGAGACCGCGCTAGACCGGCTTCAATACCACGACCGGAATCTGCCGGTCGGTCTTGGTCTGGTACTGCTCGTAGGGCCCGTAGATCTCCACCATCTTGCGCCACAGCGCGGTGCGCTCCGCGCCTTCCGCGGTGTGTGCGCGAGCCGTGAACTTCTCGGCCTTGACCTGCACCTTGACCTCGGGGTTTGCCTGCAGATTCAAGTACCAGGCCGGATGCGTCGGCGCCCCGCCCTTGGAGGCGACCACGACGTAGTCCGGACCGGACCGGCCAAAGATCAACGGCAGCGTCAGGACGCTGCCGGATTTGCGGCCGGTGGTGGTCAGCAGCAGCGTGGGCACCAGTCCCTTGCCGCCGCCGAGGCTGGCGTCCCACAGGTACCCGTCCACCCCGTCGGTGGCGAGATAGCGCGTCAGGTGGTCTTTGATCCAGGCCGGGAGCTCTCTAGATTTGTTCGGTTCAGCCATACATCCTCCTCGTGGCATTATGCGACAAGAACATTTTTGGCGTCACACCGCAGGCGCCCTGAGCGCGTCGGCCGCTTGCAGCGCGGTCTGGGCGAGACGCAACCGATCGTCGGTCGAGACCATGAGCGTTGCGGCTCTAAAGAACGTAACGCCCGGTAACGGCTGCGGAGCCGGATCGGCCTGGTCGATGACGAATCCGTCGATGATGCCTGCATAGCGCCGTGCGACCGCCACTGCGCTGACCTCTAACCTAAGCTCGGAGAGCATCTTGGCCGCCGGGCCTTTGACCGCCTTGCCGCCGATGATGGGTGTGACGGCCACGACCGGCGCGTCGGATTCTGCCATGGCGGCGCGCAGGCCCGGCAGCGCGAGGATCGGCTCGATGCTGACGAAAGGGTTCGAGGGACAGATGATGATGGCGCGCAGATCGGGCCGTTTGAGCGCGGCGAGCGCTTCGGGCTGTGCGCGGGCGCTCGCGGCGCCGGCGAACGCAATTTCCTGCACGGCGGGCCGGCATTGCCGATGCACGAAGTACTCTTGGAAATCGAGCCAGCCCTGCGCGGTCAGCATGCGCGTGCGCACCGGATCATCGCTCATCGGTAGCACCCGGACGGCGATGCCGAGGGCACGGCACAGCTCCCCCGTGACCTCGCTCAAAGAAGCGCCTCCGGCAAGCCGCCAGCTGCGCTGCACGTGCACGGCGAGATCGGCATCGCCGAGCAGGAACCAGGCCTCTCCCGCCAGACCCTTGAGCGCCTCCATGAACGTCCAGGTCTCATCGCGGCGTCCCCAGCCTCTCACAGGATCGGACAATCCGGCCAGGGCGTACATCACCGAATCGAGATCTGGCGCGATCGAAAGGCCGAGATGCTCAAAATCATCGCCGGTGTTGACGATGACAGTCAGCTCCTGCGGCTGCAGCGCGAGGTTGAGGCCGTGCACGAGCTTGGCGCCCCCCACGCCGCCGCAAAGGGCCACGACGTGTCCCGTCACTGGAAAAGGTCCTGCTGGCGCGGGCGCAGGAGCGCCGCCGCGGGCTGCGCCGGTGCTCGCGTTGCAAGACCTCGCACCAGAATCACCGGGCGGCCTTCGCTCCCTTGCCCCATCAGGACCGAGGCGGCTGAGGCGATCTCGTCGGCGTGGCCGACCACCGTGACGCGCAAAGGACGACCGAACAGATCCTTCTGGCCGCGCAGGTCGAGCGTCGCCGGAAACCCCGCGCAGCCGATCGCCACGCCGACCGTGCCCACGCGCCAGGGTCGCCCGAAACTGTCGCTGATGATGATGCCGGCCTCGCAGCCGGTGAGCGCGTGCAGCCGCTCGCGCAGCCGCTCGGCGCTGGCATCGGGGTCTTCAGGCAGCAGCAGGGCAAACTCCCCGCCCGCGGGCTCGGCGACGTTGGATTGATCGATGCCGGCATTGGCCATGATGAGTCCCAGACGGTGCTCGACGATCAGCACGTCCTTGGCGAAGCGCACGATGCGCCGCGACTCGCGCAGGATGAGCTCGACCAGCCGCGGGTCCTTGTGTACGCTCTGCGCCAGCTCGGTCGCCTTCGCACCCGGCACGACCGCGGCGAGATCGATGCGCCGGCCCTCGGCCTTGGATATTATTTTTTGCGCGAACACCAGCACGTCGCCCGCGCGCAGAGCGAGCCCGCCGCGCGAGAGCGCCTGCGCGGTCAAGGCGGCCAGATCGTCGCCGCCCGCCACCTGCGCAATGCCGGGCAGCGCGACCAGTCGCAGTTCGGCTGCAGCGCTCATCCAAACGCTGCGCGCAGCCTCGGCAGCACCTGATCAGCATACAGATTCAGGAAACGCACCTGGTCGGGGCCGGGGGCGTGAAACACGAGGTGCCTGAATCCCATCTCGATGTACGGTCGAATCTTCTCCACCTGCTCGTCCGGATCGGTCGAGACGATCCACCGCCTGGCAGAGCGCTCCGCCGTCAACTGATCCGCTAGCCGCTCCATCTCGAGCGGATCCTCGACCGAAATCTTCTCCTCGGGCGAGAGCGCGAGCGCCGCCCAGTGGCGGGTGTCCTCCAGGGCGCGCGCCCGGTCGGTGTCGAACGAGACCTTCATCTCGATCATCATGTCGAGCTCTTTAGGGCTGCGGCCGGAGGTTTTTATTCCCGCCGCCACGTTGGGCAGCAGGGTATCGCGGTACAACTCCGGCGCCTTGCCGCTGGTGCAGATGAATCCGTCGGCGAACTGCCCGGCATACTTGGCCATCACCGGACCGGCGGCCGCGACATAGATCGGCGGGGCGATCGTCGGCCGATCGTAAATCGTCGCCTTGTCGGTGCGATAGTACTGGCCTTGGAAACTGACCCGCTCCGCGCTCCACAGCTGCCGGATCAGCGCCACCGCCTCCTTGAGCCGCGCCGTGCGCTCCTTCGGTTCGGGCCACGGCAGACCGAGCGCCGGCACCTCATTGAGTGATTCGCCCGTGCCCACCCCCAGGATCATCCGCTCAGGGAACATCGCACCCAAGGTCGCGAAGGCCTGTGCCACCACCGAGGGGTGATAGCGGAACGTCGGGGTGAGCACGCTGGTGCCCATGACAATGCGCGAGGTGCGCGCGCCGAGCGCGCCGAGCCAGGCGATCGAGAACGGCGCATGGCCGCCCGTATGGCGCCAGGGCTGAAAGTGATCGCTGATGAAAACCGAATCGAAGCCGCGCGATTCGGCGAGCATCGCGTAGTCGAGCAATTCATTGGGCCCGAACTGTTCCGCCGAAGCCTTGTAGCCCAAACGCAGGGACACGATTTCTCCTTTTCTCTCTGCTGATCAGCCCGCCGTGGCCGAGGCGCACGGCTCGGACGCGGACCGGATTGGCGCCGTCCGCGACGAGGGCGCCTCGCCGGGAATGCCGTAGAGCGTAGTGCGCTGGCGCGCCGGTCGGCCGATGCCGCGCGCCAGCGCCTCAAGCTGCGCGGCACCGAGCTCTTGCCCGTGAACGCCGCCCGCAGCGCGAGTGATCGATTCATTCATGAGCGTGCCGCCGAGATCATTCGCGCCTGCATCGAGGCACAGCGCGGCGCCCTGCGGGCCCATCTTCACCCAGGAGGTCTGGATGTTGGTGATCAGCGGGTGCAGCACGAGCCGGGGCACCGCGTGCATGAGGAGCGCCTCGCGAAAGGTCGGCCCCGAGCGCGTACGTCCCTTGCGCCAGAGCGGCGCCTCCATGTGCACATAGCCCAAGGGCACGAATTCGGTGATGCCGCCGGTCCGCTCCTGCAGCGCGCGCAGCCGCAACAAATGCCGGGCCCAGTGCACGGGCCGCTCGACGTGTCCGTACATGATCGTCGCCGTGGTCTTGAGCCCCACCTCGTGCGCCGTGCCGATCACGTTCAGCCATTCGTCCGTGCGCAGCTTGTCGGGGCAGATGATGGCGCGGATCTCATCGTCGAGAATCTCTGCGGCGGTGCCCGGCAAGGTCGAGAGGCCCGCATCGCGCAGCCGTTCCAGATACGCGGCGAGCGGCAGCGCGAGAGTGCGGGCGCCGTGCTGAACCTCGAGCGGCGAAAACGCATGCACGTGCATCCAAGGCACGGCCTCTTTGACCGCGCGGACAATATTGAGGTAGGTCTCGCCCGTGAAGCTCGGATGGATCCCGCCCTGCAGGCACACCTCGGTGGCGCCCGCGGCCGCTGCCTCGAGCGTGCGGCGCGCCACTTCCTCGAGGTCGAGATTGTAGGCGGGGCCGCGCAGATCTTTCGACCCCTGGCCCTTTGAGAAGGCGCAGAAGCCGCAGTGGTACAGGCAGATGTTCGTGTAGTTGATGTTGCGATTGACGACGTAGGTGACCGCATCGCCGACCGACTCATGACGCAATTCGTCCGCCGCACCGATCAGCGCGTCGAGATCGCGGCCCTCGGCGCCGAACATCCGCACGATATCCGGCTCGTTGAGCGTGTGCCCGGCACGCGCCGCCCCGATGATCGTGCTCATTCGCGGCGCGCCGTCTGCGCGACGGCGCCGCGCGGGCGGCCGGTGCGTCCTCGACCAACGTGCCGCGGCCGGCGGCAGTTCGCAGGCCGCACCTGAGTACCAGCGGTCCGGCCGCGCGAAGCCGCGGCTGTCGCTGAAGCGGCGCACGTGCGGCGTGATGGCCGGATCCGTCCACGCCTCGGGCTGCGCCGCGTAGGCGGGCACCAGGGCCAGGCGCTCGATGAGATCCCGCCCGGCGGCTTCGGAAGCGTGCTTAAGATCGGTGAGATGCGGCCAGGGCGCCTCGGGATTCACGTGATCGGGCGTGACCGGTGAGACGCCGCCCCAATCGTTGATGCCGGCGCGCACCAGGCTGCCAAGCGCCTCGGGCTGCAGGTTCGGCGGCGCCTGTATCGACATGCCCGGGCCGAACAGAATTCGCGCCGCCGCGATCGTCCAGAGCTGTTCCTCCAGGGGCGGCTCGGTGGCGGCGGCCATTTTGGTTCCCGGCTTGGCCTTGAAATTCTGAATGATGAGTTCCTGCAGGTGGCCATGCGCATCCTGGATGGCGCGCAGCGCGAGCAGCGCTTCGATGCGCTCGCGCCGCGTCTCGCCGATGCCGACGAGCAAGCCGGTGGTCATCGCAATGCCGAGTTCACCGGCAGCGCGCAGGGTCGTGAGCCGCTTCGCCGGCGCCTTGTCGGGGGAGCCGAAGTGCGGACCGCCCCGCTCACACAGCCGGTCCGACGCGCTCTCGAGCATCAAACCCATCGAAGCGCTCACGGGCCGAAGACGGCGCAGGTCCGCAGCGTCCATGACGCCGGGGTTCAGATGCGGCAACAGCCCCGTTTGCTCCAGCACGAGTTTGGCCACGCGCGCGAGGTAATCGAGCGTGCTGGCCGCACCTTCGGCATCGAGAGCCCTGCGCGCCGCCGCGTAGCGTGCTTCGGGTTTGTCGCCGAGCGTGAACAGGGCTTCCTTGCAGTCGGCGGCCCGGCCGGCGAGCGCGATGGCGATTACCTCCTCGGCCGAAAGATACGCGCTCTTGAGGCTTCGCGGCGCCTTCGCGAAGGTGCAGTAGTGGCACACGTCGCGGCACAGCTGCGTGAGCGGAATGAACACCTTGCGCGAGTAGGTGACCGTTTCGCCGAATCCAGCGAGGGTGAGCGATTCGCCGAGCGGCTTAAGGTCCGCCGCCGGCGCCCCGGTGAGCAGGTCGAGCGCCTCGGACGAACCGGGCCGCCGGCCAGCCTCGGCTGCGCGCAGCAGCGCGCTCAGGCCTGAAGACGCGCGCGCCATCGCTGCTGATCGAGCCGGTGAAGGTCGGCCGGCGAATCCACGTCGAATGCCAGGCCGGGCAGGCGAACCATCTGAGGATTCAAGCCCGTGCGCCGCGCCTCCTCGAGGTGCAGCTGCAGGCTGCCTGGCCCAAATTGAAAGCGAAAAGAATGCGGCGACACCAGGCACAGTGCATTGGTACCCAGCCCGGCCGTGTCGGGGGCAATCGCGAAGCCGCCGCGCCGGCCGGCGCGCACCAGGCCGTCGATTTCAGCCGCGGTGATGTTGGGCAGATCCGCCGGCAGTATCACCACCTCCCGGCAGCCGAATTCGCGCAGCACCCGATGCGCCTGCGTGAGTGCGCCGTTGAGGGATTCGCCGGTATCGGCGAGCACCGGCACGTGCGCGGGCACGGAGTCGCGCTCCGGGCTGACCACCATGATCTGACGCACCGACCGCGCGCCGCCCGCGGCCGACAGCACCGCCGCGAGCATCGATCGCACCAGCTCGATGCGCGCCGCAGGCGCGAGCGCTTCGGCAAGCCGCGTCTTGCAGCGTGAGCGCTCCTTGATGGCGATCAGGGCACAGGCGCCGCGCCGCTGATCGAGCCGGCGCTTCAGATCGCCAAGCATAATCAAGCTCATCCAGACTCCTTGGGTGCACCCCAATACACTTAAGGACCCACGATACTCATGCCGGTTCATTTCAGCCAGCCTGGCGACTTAAAGAGGCGCCCGCCCCTCGGACGGCGATGGGGGGTGCCTGCGCGTCCAAGCTGCTATATTTACCCGTTCGATCCCTACAAGGAGTTGGTCATGAAATTGCTCAAATCCCTGCTGCTGGCAAGCGCGCTTGGCGTCACCGGCATTGCCCTGGCGCAGGACGCCTCGGTCACGATCTCCTCGCCGGCGGATGGCGCCAAGGTCGGTACCAGCGCCGTCAAGGTCGCCTATTCGGTTGTGACGGGCCCGAAGGGCGATCACGTCCATTTCTACGTCGATGATCAGGAAGCCGCGGTTCTGCGCCAGCTCAAGGGTACCTATACGGTCGACTCGCTCAAGGCCGGCACGCACACGCTGTGCATCAGGATCGTGGACAAGAGCCACACGCCGATCGGCGTGGAAAAGTGCATCAAGGTCACGGCCGGCTAAAGCCTAGGATCAGGGGCGGGTGAGGCGGTGGATGCGCAGGACCTCGGGTATGCGCTGACCCAGGTCGTCCATAATCTGGGCGCCGTCTCGGTGACGGGCGGCGCTGCCGCCGCCCGCTTCCTTGGATTGGCCGAAGGGCAAGCCGCCCAGCGCCGGCTTGCCTGGCTGGTGCTGGCCGGCTGGGCGGCGCAAGCTGCCAGCGGCGTGACATTCGGCGCCATCAGCTACTCAAGCTACGGGCGCTTTCCCGACATCCATGGCATTGCCATTGCCGCGCTCGACCTAAAGATTGCCTGCGCCGCCGCCGGATTCTCGCTGGGGGCGCTGTACCTGGCACGCGCCTCCGGCTGGTCGGCGGCGGGCCGCCAGGGTGCCTGGTCCGCATTGTTCGGGTTTGCCCTGACGGCCCTGACCGCAGCCGCATTCTTGCGCTGGTTCTCCTGATCGATCCACCGCGGCCGTCCCGGGCGCGCTTTTTCAGCCGGCGCGATTCTCGGCGAAGCTCAGTGTCTGGAAGCGGCCGGCTTCGGTCTCGCCGAGCTTTTTCTGGGCGCGGATCTCGTTCACCAGCTCGAGCGCACTCTTCGAACACGGTGGCAGTTCGGCGTCGCACGGCTCGAGCGGGGTCAAGCGCTCTCCCCAGCGGATCAAATGCGCGGATAGCGTCAGTCCGCCGCCAAATGCGGGTATCAGCACCAGACTGCCCGGCGGCACTCGGCCTTCCTCCACCGCCTCCACCAGCGCGACGGGCGCCGTGGCCGCGCTCATGTTCCCGTACTTCTGCACCGTTAGATACAGCTTGTCCGGCCCTGCGCCCGCGCGCTTCGCGACGGCATCGATGATGCGCAGATTGGCCTGGTGCGGCACGACCAGCGCGATGTCGTCCATCGTCACGCCGGCGCGGCGCATCACCTCGAGGCTGGCCTCGCTCATGCCTTGCACCGCCTTGCGGAAGATTTCCTGACCGTCGAAATCCCAGCTGGTCTGTCCGAACTGCACGCCCAGATTGGCGTACATGGTGCCCATGCCGCGCACCCGCAGAATGTGCCGCGAGTCTGCGTAGCACTGCAGTTTCTCGGCGATGAGTCCCGTCTCGTGCTCCGATTCCTTGAGCACCATGGCCGCCGCTCCGTCGCCGAACAGCACGGCCACATTGCGATTGTTCCAGTCCATGTACTGGGAGATCAATTCGACGCCTATCACCAGAGCGTTCCTGATGACGCCGGTCTTGATCATCGATGAGGCGATCGACAGTCCGTACATGAAGCTGGTGCACGCGGTATTGACGTCGAAGGCAGCCGCGCGAGTCGCACGGATACGCTGCTGCACGCCCGAGGCGCTGTTGGGCACCGTCTCGTCGTTGCTGCAGCTGCCGTAGATCACGAGCTCGATGTCCTCGCCGCGCATGCCGGCGCAGGCAATGGCGCGGCGCGACGCAGTGATGGCAAGCTCGATGCCGGGCACGTGCGAGATGCGCCGCTCCTTCATCCCGGTCCGCGTCGTGATCCACTCATCGTCAGTCGGCAAAAATGTGGCGAGGTCGTGATTCGTCAGCACGGACGGCGGCAGGCACTTGCCCCAGCCGACGATGGCAGCGTGAGTCATTGAATCTCCCCGAAGGCCGTATTGTTGTACGGGCCATTGTCGCCGATATGGACGCGGCCCGCACACCTTCGGCGGCGCGCCCGCTCGGGCCGCAACAAAGGCTAGATCTGTTCGAGATCCGCAAGAAAGGAGCGGCCGACGCGGCCGTCCTTGACGGCGACTCCCTCGGCCCGCAAACGCTGCGCCTGCTCGCGGTAATGCACGGATGACCTTGGGAACACGATGTGTCCGCCGGCGCCGACCACGCGATGCCACGGGAGCGCGAGCTCCTTCGGCGCCGTTCTCAACGCGAATCCGGTCAGCCGCGCTCGACCCGGCAGTCCGGCGGCGCGCGCGACGGCTCCGTAGGTCGCCGCCTGCCCGCGCGGGATCGCGCAGACCGCGTCCCAGATCGCCTGCAGCGCTGGATTGTCGCCGGCGCACGCGGGCCGCCGCACCCGCGCTCTGGCGGCGCCGAGCGGCAGAAGCAAATCAGAGAGTGTCCTGCTGGAACGTGCCATGCGCGCTCGAATTGGCGAGCGCGTGAGAATATCACGCCGCGGCGCATGCAGCGCCCGCGCGCAGCACCTTGAGCTTGCTGTCGAAATCCTCCTTGTTCAAGTACGCGCCGCACAGCCGGCGAAAGCCCTGGTATGCGCGGCGCCCATGCAGGGTGCGCCAGTTGTCGAACAGCAGCGCCGTGCCCGGTGCGAGCCGCATGGTGATTTCGTTGGCCGGATCGTTGATCAATTGGTTGAACAGCTTCAGCGCCCGGTAAAATGCATTCATGCGCGGTGTCGGCAAACGAAACGGCGCCCGATCGTAGTTGTTGTAGGCGATCTGGACGAAGTCGCCGTTGTGATCGAGGCCGATCACCGGATGCTCGGCCCGCAGGTGCACGCCGTCGCCGAGGTAATGTGCCGGCACCCTGACGGTCGATAGTATTTCGAATGCCATCGGATCCGTGCGGCGAATCTGCTCGGCGACTTTGAAACCATCGACCAACGTGCTCTCGCCGCCGATGCCGTCGAATTTCAGGCAATGAAACAGCTGGAAGCCCGGCGAATCGATGCTGTACGTGCCATCGGTGTGCGGTCCGATCGCCGCCGAGGTGTACGCGGTGTCCTTGAACGCCAGATTCGCGGTGAAATCCCACATGCCGCCGAAGATGGTTTCGCGCACGTAGCCGATCCGCGTCACCAGTTCCTCGGTGGCTTCGATGGTCGGCGGCATTCCCGACGCCAACGCGAATCCGTACTTCTCGACCATCGACAGCCAGCGCAGCAAGCCCCCGCTGCCCGACATGATGTCTGCATGGGTCATGGTCGGCAAAGCCTGTGCCATGACGGCGCGATCCCACAAGCGCCGCCGCGGCGCCGTCTCGCGGCCATCGTTCTGGGCGATTCCCCACAGAAACCCCGCCGGCAAGACACTCACGCTGCCGTCGTGCTTCCAAACGACGCGCAGTGCCCGGCCGCCCTCGCTGATCTGAAGCTCGGCGGGCGCAATGTCCACGGGGATGGCGAAGGTATCGACCTCTCGCTGCTGGGTATCGGGATTGAGGCTTTGCTTCGCATGGCAGTGATCACACAGCCAGAAGGGCGAAAAGCGGCCCGGGGACGCTTTGTTCTTCCACCAGACCTCGACCTCGCCGTCGACGAGCTTCGCGCCGCTCAACGACACCTCTGAGTTCAAAGCCCGATCGGCAATGGATTCAAGCATGGCTCTCTCCGTGATGACCCTGATCCGTTGTTGAACGAGTGTATAATAGTGGCGCTTGCCGCGTCAAACCGCGAGGCGCCACCGGTAAGGCGCTCTCCACCGTCCCGTGGGCTGAAATATCTTTCGGTTGATGAGGGGCTTTGTCCCCGCTTTGCACATTTGCCCATAAGCGGGCGGATTTTGGCCGCCCGCGAGTCCGACCAATCTGATTATGCGTCGCAACAAGGGGAGCTCAAGTGGAGCCTACAAAGACAAGCTCCTGTACGTGCGGCGCAAGCGGGCGGCGGCCGCGCAAAGGATAATGGCATGACCAAGACGAAGACCGGTTGCCGCTTCGCGGAGTTCTCGGTTCATCGCAGCCTGCTCGGCCGGGAAGTCAACGTCAATTCCGTGGGTACGGCGCGAGCCCTATTCTTGAAGGACACACAGCGGCGCTACCGGCCCCTGGCCGCCCTCGTGCGCAGCGCACTCGGACACCGCGTGATGATCGTCGCCGACGGCGATGAGTGGAAGCGCACTCACGATGCGATCGTGCCGCATCTGCAAGCGGCGCCCGTCGCCCGAGAGTGCGCGCCGGTGATCAAATCCGTGGCCGAGCGAGTCTTCGACGAACTGGCCGAACGCTCAGGCAGCGCCGGTCCCGTGCCGGCGCCGATCGACCTCGATGTCGAACCCTTGATGCGGGTCGTCATCGCGAGCGTCATGGGACATGTGCTCTTCGGCAAGGCCCTTTCGCTGGAGGAGGCCCAATATGTGGAAAAAACCTTGAACGCAGCCGCGAAGGAGATCCGAGGCCGCGTTCCAAGGATGGTCAACACCGTTGTGGCGACCGTGCTGCACATGCTGAATTGCCAGCAGCATCAGATCTTCATGCTTCCCAGGGAGCAGCGCAAGGCGGTGCAAGATCTCCTCGGCTGGATCGGCGCCAAACTCGATCAAGCACAACTCAATCGGGTCCCGACGCCGCTGCTCAATAGTCTGAAATTCCGCTTTGCCGATCAACGGCCGGCGCGGCAGAGGCGCAGCATCTTGGCGGAATTCACCATGATGCTCATCGCGGGAATTGAGACGACGGCCGCGGCGCTGACCTTTGCCATCGCCGAAATCGCCGGCAATCCGTCCGTGCGGGATGAAGTGATCAAGGAAGCGCGCCGAGAGGCGGACACCGGGCATGACTGCGACGTGCTGACGGTTCAATATCCGTATCTCTACCACGTCTTTCGGGAGACGTTGCGCCGGCACACGATCGTGCCGACCATGCTGCGCGAGGCCGAGACCGACCAGGAACTCCCCGCTGCGAGGGCGGGCGCCGACGGCCGGGAAACCGTCAAAGTCACACGCGGCTGCGTGCTGCGGTATCTGCCCGTGCAGGGCAACATGCGGCGAAGCATCTGGGAACGTCCTCATCGTTTCGATCCGGGCCGCTTCGCCCGGCCGCTGACGGTGGACCAGAGGAGAAATCACCACATGTTTGGTCTGGGGCCGCAAAGCTGTCCAGGGCGTTCGATGGCGATCACCGAAGCGATTTTGATCTTGAAGGCATTCTTCGAGCGGCTCGATATTGAACACAAGGAAATCACGCAGAGCATCCCCGTCGAAAGAAATGCGCTTCTGACCATCCGGCCCGTGGGCGTGACCGCGAAAGTCATTGCGGTGCCGCGCCGTGGCCGCGCAGTAACAATCTGCGCTGGCGGCTGTTCGATTTCGGCAGGGTCGATAGCGATCCTTACCGCTTGATACCGACGATCTCGTACAATCGGGCGCCTGATGACCGACACGCTGAAGACCGTCAGTCCTGTCGACGGCCGAATCTATGTCGAACGGCCGCTCGCGACGGCCGCCGACATCGATCGGGCGCTCGACTCCGCGCAGCGCGCACAACGGTCCTGGAGAGCCGTGCCGCTCGCGGAGCGCTGCGATGTTCTCGGCAGGGCGGTCGACGCCTTTGTCGCCAAGTCGAACGACATCGCTGCGGAAATCACCTGGCAGATGGGACGTCCCATTCGCCACTCGCCCGGCGAGATCCGCGGCTTCGAGGAGCGCGCACGCTACATGCTGGGAGTGGCGCCCGAAGCGCTCGCCGCGATTCAGCCAGGGCCCAAGCCGGGCTTCCAGCGGCAAATCAAGCGAGTGCCGCTCGGCGTGGTCGCGGTGGTCGCGCCCTGGAATTACCCCTACCTGACGGCGGTCAATGCCGTGCTGCCGGCCCTGATTGCCGGCAATTCGGTGGTGCTCAAAGCGTCGCACCAAACGCCGCTGTGCGCCGAGCGCTTCTTCGAGGCGTTCGCGAGCGCGGGCGTTCCCGCCGGAGTGTTCCAGTACCTGCACCTGTCGCGTGCCGATACTTCGGGCCTGCTGGGCGATGGGCGGGTCGCGAGCGTGTGTTTCACCGGTTCGGTGTCGGGCGGCCGGGCCGTCGTCGCCGCGACTGCGGCTGGCTTTGCCACCTCGGGTCTCGAACTCGGCGGCAAGGATCCCGCCTACGTGCGAGCGGATGCCGATCTCGCGTATGCCGTCGAGACGCTGGTGGACGGCGCTTTTTTCAACGCTGGCCAGTCCTGCTGCGGCATCAAGCGCATCTACGTCGCGGCTGCACGCTACGAGGCATTCGTCGCCGGTGTCGTGGACCTCACCCAGCAGTACCGCCTGGGTTCACCGCTCGATCCGGAAACGACGCTCGGTCCCGTGGTGCGCACGGCCGCCGCCGAGGTCGTACGCTCGCAGGTACGCGAAGCCGTCGCTCGCGGGGCCCGTCAGCTGATCGAGGAGGGATCCTTCGCGGCGTCCCTCTCCGGAACGCCGTACCTCGCACCGCAGGTGCTCGTGGGCGTCGATCACTCGATGGGGATCATGCGCGAGGAGACCTTCGGGCCCGCGGTCGGCATCATGAAGGTCGACTCGGACGAGGAGGCGGTACGGCTCATGAACGACAGCGACTACGGCCTGACGGCCGCAATCTTCTCGGCCGACGCAAAGCGCGCCGAGGCACTCGGCGATGCGCTCGAGACCGGCACCGTGTTTTTGAACCGTTGCGATTACCTCGATCCCGCCCTCGCCTGGACCGGCGTGAAGAATTCCGGGCGCGGCTGCACCTTATCGCGGGTGGGCT
This sequence comes from Steroidobacteraceae bacterium, assembly GCA_052326345.1. Lineage (GTDB taxonomy): Bacteria > Pseudomonadota > Gammaproteobacteria > Steroidobacterales > Steroidobacteraceae > Bog-1198. The sequence goes on from JBKQOZ010000022.1 coordinate 66,691, forward strand.
TCGAGCAGCTCACGCGGCCAAAGTCCTATCATTTCAGGATTACGCCATGAATCCGGTGCTGCGCGGCAATTGGAATTATCCGACGACCATCTGGGCGGGGCCCGGCCGCATCGCCGAGCTTGCCGAGGCTTGCGCGCGCGCCGGCATCCGCCGTGCGCTGCTGGTCACCGACGAAGGGCTCACCGGCGCGCCGATGATCAAGAACGCGCTCGCCGCTCTTCCAGGTGCAGCGCTGTTCGGGGCCGTTCGCGGCAATCCAGCCTTGAGCCATGTCGAAGCGGGCCTATTGGCTTACCGCACGGGCGGCCACGACGGCGTCATCGCGTTCGGCGGCGGATCGGCGCTCGACGTCGGCAAGGTGGTGGCCTTCATGTCGGGCCAGACGCGCCCGTTATGGGACTTCGAGGACATCGGCGACTGGTGGACACGCGCCGACCCCGCCGGCATTGCGCCGGTCGTTGCGGTCCCGACCACCGCCGGCACCGGCTCAGAGGTCGGCCGGGCCGGGGTGATCCTGAACGAGCAGACGCACCAGAAGAAGATCATCTTCCATCCGCAGATGATGCCGCGCATCGTCATATCCGATCCGGAGCTCACCGTCGGGCTGCCGCGCGCGCTCACCGCGGCCACCGGCATGGACGCCTTCGTTCACTGCTTCGAGGCATTCTGCGCGCCGGGCTTCCATCCGCTCGCCGACGGCATCGCGCTCGAGGGCATGCGTCTCGTCCATCGCTTCCTGCCGCGCGCCTGTGCGGACGGCCGCGACATCGAGGCGCGCGCGCAGATGCTGGCCGCCGCATCGATGGGCGCCACGGCCTTTCAGAAGGGTCTCGGCGGTGTACATGCGATCGCGCATCCCGTCGGCTCGTGGTTCAACACCCATCACGGCCTCACCAACGCGGTCATCCTGCCGTACGTCGTCGTATACAACCGGATCGCCATCGCCGCCAAGACGGAGGTCATCGCGCGCGTTCTCGACCTGCCTGCGCGCGGCTTCGACGGCTTTCTCGCGTGGGTGCTCGAGCTGCGGCGCGAACTTAAGATACCGCATGCGCTCGCCGACATCGGGGTCAGCGCGGAGAAGGCCGAGATCATCGGCCGCGAAGCGGCGGTCGACCCATCCGCCGGCGGCAATCCGATTCCGGTCGATGCCGCGGCGCTCGAGCGTATCTTTCGGGCCGCCGTGGCCGGGCGGCTCGAGGCCGTGGGCGGCGCCGCGTGAGCGGTGCGCGGATCCTGGTCATCGACGGCAACGTCGCCGAGATGCGTGCGCGGCAGGCGGCGGCGCTCGGTTATGACTCGGGAAACGGCTATGCACGAGTACTGCGCCGCATCGACCCTGCGCTCGACGTCGACATCGTGACCGCCGCGGACGCCGGCGCTGAGCTTCCGCCCAGCGTCGGCCTCGAGGACTATGACGGAGTGACGATGACCGGCTCGGCGCTCAACATCTACCACGGAGGCGCGCCTGTGACGCGCCAGATCGATCTTGCCAAGGCCGTGTTCGCGGCGGGCGTGCCGTTCTTTGGCAGCTGCTGGGGACTGCAGGTTGCGGTGACGGCGGCGGGCGGCGAGGTGCGCGCCAATCCGCGCGGCCGTGAATTCGGGTTCGCCCGCCGCATCATGCTGAGCGAGGCCGGCCGCGAGCATCGTCTGTTCGCGGGCAAGCCGGCCGCATTCGAGGCGCCCACCGTCCATAAGGACGAGATCGGCTCGCTGCCGGCGGGCGCCGACATACTGGCGGCCAACGACTTCGGGGTGCAGGGCGCGGCGTTCCATTTCGGACGCGGCAGCTTCTGGGGCGTGCAATACCATCCGGAATACGACTACGCCGACATTGCAGCCGCCGCCGAGCGCTACGGCGAGACGCTGGTCGGCGAAGGGATGTTCCGCGACGCCGCGGCGCTCGCGGCGTTCGTGGCGGAGCTGCACGCCTTGCAGTCGAATCCCGCGGATGCGCCGCTGCTGTGGAAACACGGGCTCGGTGCTGCCATGCGCGCCGAGGAGCTGCGCCTGCTCGAAATCCGTAACTGGCTGAACGCCGAGGTGCGGCCCCGCGCGCAGCGGCGGGCCTGAAAGCACGCGGGAACGCTTTTAGTCCGGCGCCACCCGGCGCTAGTCCGGCGCCACCCGGCGCTAGTCCGGCGCCACCCGGCGCACCCCCATCTCGCTCAAGCTGTCGGCGACGGCAGCCACCGCCTGCCTCAAGGTATCGGCGCCTATCGCGCCGATGCAGCCCACCCGGAAGGTATCGACGGCGGTCAACTTGCCGGGGTAGAGAATGAATCCGTGCTCGCGCACCCGCCGATAGAACTCGCCGAAGTCATATTTTGGATCGGGCGGGGAGTGGAACGTGACGATGATCGGGGCCTGCAGGTCGTCCGGCAGGAATGTCTTGAAGCCGAGCGCGCGCATGCCGGAGATCAGCGCGGCGCAATTCTCGGTGTAGCGAGCGAGCCGCGCAGGCTGGCCGCCCTGTGCCTGGTACTGATCGATGGCCGCGCGCAGCGCGGCGACGACGTGGGTCGGCGGCGTGAATCGCCATTGACCCGTCTTCTGCATGTACTGCCACTGGTCGAGCAGGTCCATGGCGAGCGAAGCCGTGTTGCCGCCGGCGCGCTCCAAGGCCGTGCGCCGGGCGATGATGACGCCCATGCCCGGCACGCCCTCGAGACATTTTCCCGATGCCGCGACCAGCGCTTCGAAGCGCAGGGTGCGTGCGTCGATGGGGATGGCCCCATAGGAGCTCATCGCATCGATGATCAGGCCGCGGCCATGCTCCTGGACGATGGCGGCGATCTCGGGAAGCGGATTCAAGATTCCGGTGCCGGTCTCGCAGTGCACCTGCGCGACGTGCGTGATCTTCGGATCCGCGCCGAGCGCGGCAGCGATGCGCCCGGGGTCGGCGGGCTCTTGCTCGCCATGCCGCAGTACGACGGTCTCGCGGCCGAGATATCCCAAGATCCGCACGATGCGTTTACAGTAGCTGCCGTTGTCCGGCACGAGCACCTTGCCGACTTTGGGCACCAGCGTGCCAAGCGCCGCTTCGACGGCGAACGTGCCGCTGCCTTGCAGCGGCACGCAGACGTGGTCGGTTTGCGCGTGGACGATCGCCGAGAGGTCGCGGCATACCGATGCGGTCAGCATGTTGAATGCACTGTCCCACGATCCGAAGTCCGAGAGCATCGCGGATTTGGTCCGTGCCGAGGTGGTGAGAGGGCCTGGGGTCAGGAGTATCGGGTCGGTCATGGGATTCCTGATTTGATGGGGGGGTGGTCCGCGCGGGCTTTCCGCCGGCCGAACGCGGAGTCCTTGAGACGGCTGCGCTGCAGCGCTCCTGCGCGCTCCAGGACGGGGTACGCGGCTGAACACAGGTGCGAGTGAATTCGCTTCAGATCGCGCAGGATGTCCAGATCCAGCGAGTACGATTCGATCGTTTCAGGCGTCCCCTCGCGCAAGCGCGCAAGGTACCGCTCGGCCGCTTGGAATTCGCTCTCTCGCAGCTGCGCTTTTGCGGCTACCATCTGACGGGCCACGGCCATATCGCCCGACATGAAGATGCCGATCGCGAGGGTCAGGCTGTTGAGAACCTGCTGGTGAAACTCCACCAGATCAGCCTCGCCCTCCTTTGAAAAGGTGATGCCGCGCTTGATTTTCTTCGACGCCAAGTCCATCAGATTCTTGTCGATGATGTCGCCCACGTGCTCCAGATTGATCGAGAACGAGATGATCTCCATGGCGCGATAGCCGTCGCGGTCATCCAGGCTCGGGGCCGAGCTCCAAGGCACCGCCGGTGACGAATGAGGCGGCCATCAATCCGGTGGCGGTGCTGCTCTGCAGGAGCGCTGTGACGAAAGCGCCCGCGAGAAAGGCGCGAAACCGGCTCTGCAGGGCAATTCCGAGCAGACGCCGCAGATCCGCGCCGAACGCGCGCACGATGCCGCTGTGGACCATGTGCAGTCCCCAGAGGAGCAGCGCGACTCCGCCTGCCAGGTCCAGAATGACGGTGCTGCCCATGCCGTTACCAGGGCAGCGAATAGGTCTTCGTGTTGCAGTAGCTCTTCATCGCTTCGAGTACGCCCTCCTTGTAGCCCAGCCCCGAGTCCTTGATGCCGCCGAACGGCGTCATCTCCAGGCGGTAGCCCGGAACCTCGCGCACATTCACGCTGCCGACCTCAAGCTCGCGGATGAAGCGGGTGATCAGGTCCATCCGATTGGTGCAGAGCGAGGAGGACAATCCGTAGGCGGTGCCGTTGGAGATGCGGATCGCCTCGTCCACGGTCTTGAAGCGGATCACGGGTGAGACGGGGCCGAACGTCTCCTCGCGCACGACCGTCATGTCCGGCGTGACCCGGTCGAGCACGGTCGGCGAGTACAATGCGCCGCGCCGGATATTGCCGATCAGCAGGCGGGCGCCGGCCGCCACCGCTTCGTTCACGACCGCCTCGAATCGCCGTGCCGATGGCTCATCGATCACCGTGCCCATGTCCATGGCCGGATCGAACGGATCGCCGTACTTGACGGCACGCGTCTTCTCGACGAGCAGCTCGACGAAGCGGTCGGCCACGCTTTGCTGAACCAGCATGCGCTTAATGGCGGTGCAGCGCTGGCCGGAGTTCTTGTAGGAGCCGCTCGCCGCCAGAGTGGCCGCTTCCTCGAGATCCGCATCCTCGAGCACGATGACCGGATCGTTGCCGCCGAGTTCGAGCACCTGGCGCTTGTAGACGGCCTTGGCCGCAATGTACTTGCCGATCGATACACCGCCGGTGAAGGTGACGAGGTCGACATCCGCGCTCGTCAGCAGCTCATCGGCGATCTCGGCCGGGTCGCCGGTCAGCACGCACAGCATCTCGGGCGGCAGCCCCGCCGCATACAGAATGTCCGCGAGCGCAAATGCGGTCAGCGGCGTCTTCTCGCTGGGCTTGAGCACGACCCGGTTGTTGGTGGCCACGGCGGGAGCCACTTTGTGGATCACCTGGTTGAGCGGATGGTTGAACGGCGTGATTGCTGTGATGGCGCCGAGCAGCGGCTCCTTCAGGGTGTAGACCTTGCGGCTCTTGCCGTGCGCCGTGAGGTCGCACGAGAACACCTCGCCGTCGTCGATGAGCGCTTGGTTGGCCGCGAACAGCAACACATCCGAGGCGCGGCCGACCTCGTACTGCGAGTCCTTCAGGCACAGGCCCGACTCGAGCGTGATCAGGCGCGCAAGCTCGTCCCGCCTCGAGGCAATGATCGCTCCAGCCTTCATGAGAATCCGGTAGCGGTCATGGCGCGTGAGTGGGGACTTGAAGGCCCGCGCGATGTTGAGCGCGCGTTTGACATGCTCGACGGTCGCCTTGGGAACGGTGCCGGCGAGCTCGCCGCTATAGGGATGACGAACCTCGATGACCCGGTCGGCCGCGACTTTTTCGCCGGCGATCCGCAGCGTTTCGCGAATCATGTGAGGTTCAGCCCCAGGTCGAACGCGTCGAAATTGCGCCAGCGGCGGTTCGCCGGTTGCTGGGTGACGCGGCCGTTGACGAGCAGCGGTACTTTCTGCTCCGAGGTGCCGCCGTGCGAGCGCAGCGGCACGTCGAGTCCGGACAGATCATGCTGCTCGCGGCGGGTGCCGATGACCGTGTCGAGACGCGAGACGACCACGAGGTCGCCGATACGGTCCGCCGGCAGTTCGAACTGCGCGGCGGCTTCTGCGCGCGTCAGCACCCTCTCGATACCGGGCAGCGCCGCGATCCGTTCGGCGATCGCGCGTTGATCCGCTGCTGCAGGCAGGTACGCGAGTGCAAAGGAGCCGAGTGCGCCGTGGTGCACGACATACGGGTCTGTGATCGGCAGGATCACCCGCGCCTTGCCCTTGCCGAGCCAGGCATCGAGGGTGTCCTGCAGGTAAATGACGTTGGGTTGGCCGTCGGCACCGTGCTTGGCGTTCATTCCGTGATCGGCGGTGACGACGATCCTGGCCTTAAGGGCGTCGAGCTGCGCGAGATTGCGGTCGATCATCGCGTAGAAGTCGTTCGCCGCCGGCGTGCCAGGGGCGGCCTTGTGCTGGATGTAGTCGGTCGTGGAAAGGTACGTGAGGTCGGGTCGCTCCCGTTGCATCAGCTTGACGCCCGCGACGAAGACAAATTCCGAGAGCGCCGCGCTGTACACGGAGGGGACCGGCATGCCGACGAGGCCGAGCACGTTCTCGATGCCATTCTCGGCCAGGGTCACCTGGTCGGCCTTTTCCGACGAGAAGCAGATGCCCTGCATCTGATGGCCGAGAAGTTTGCGCAGTTTGTCCTTCGCCGTGATCACGGCAACCTTTGCGCCGGCTTTCGAGAACGCCGCGAGGATGGTTTCGACCCGCAGAAAGCGCGGGTCGTTCATCATCACTTCCTCGCCCCGTTCGGGGTCGAAGAAATAATTGCCGCAGATTCCGTGCACCGCGGGCGGCACACCGGTGACGATCGACAGATTGTTGGGGTTGGTGAAACTCGGCATCACGCAGTCGGCGATGAGCGAGGTCCCGGCGCCTGCGAGCAGCCGGCCGAGAAACGGCGCCGCACCCGCGGCGACGGCGGCCGTGAGGTACTCGTACTGACAGCCATCGATGCAGACGACGACCAGCGGGCGTTTCATCCAGTGGTAGGTCCGGCCGTTTACAGTGATGTCGCTGGGCAAGGTCCGTGCTCCTTTATTTTGCAACCGCAACGCTCGCCGCCTTGTGCATGCGGGCGCGGCTCTGCGCCGCGTGCTGGCGCAGCAGCCGACCCGCCCGGGCGCCATCCCGTGAGGCGACGGCCTCCATCACCGCCTTGTGTTCGCTGTTCGACACCGCGAAGCCGCCGCCCACCTCAAGCCCGCGCAGGCGAAACAGCAGCAGCCCCTTCGTCAGCAGTCGGTAGCTTGCGGTCAAGCGGGCATTGCCCGCGAAGTCGACCAGCAGGTCGTGAAACTTCAGATTCAAGGCGTGGTAGCCCTTGATGTCCTGCTTAGCCGTAGCCTCCTCCATCGCGGCGACGAGCGTCTGAAGCTCGCCGATCTGCTCCGGCGTGGCGCGCTCGGCGACTCGCTGGCCGATCAGCTGGTCGAGCGCTTCGCGAATGTCGTAGATCTCATCGGCGTCGATGACCGAAATCTCGCGCACGAAGACCCCGCGATGCTTCTCGGAGCGCACCAGGCCGGATTCCTCGAGGGCGCGCAGCGCCTCCCGGATGGGACCGCGGCTGGTTCCAAACCGGGCCGCGAGCTCGCTCTCATTGACATGTTCGCCGATGGCGAGCTCTCCGCGCAGGATCAATTGCTCGATCTCGGCCTGCACGAGCTCTGGGAGCGAGTTCGTCTGTACCAGTTGCAGCGCGGTCGGGGCGATAGCGGATGCCATGGCGTATCATGCCACGGTTGCAGATTGTCGACAATAAGCAGTTGACAGTACTGCGATGCGGTAATCTCTGCGGCTGTCTCCAGAGGGCCAATTCATCGTAATCAGGGGCTTCCCGCGAGGCCTATACGCTCTTAAAAGCGTGTCACCAGAACGTCAAAACGTTTTGGTGCCGAAGGTGTTCACGGCACGCCTTCCGTTCGCGGGGTCGGACTCATCAAGTGCTGCAGCGGCGCCACGTATTTCTCATAGTTGCGCCACCGCCCAGCCGATGCGGCGCTGATCTTTTGCCGCACCTGCCATTTGCTCGCGGTAATCACCACGCGGTCGGTTCGATGAAAATCCAAGCACCTCGGGTCCCACGGCAGTCCGACGAAGTCCAGCATCCGCCGGGTCCAGCCCTCCTGATCCTCGATCAGGGCCTCGTAGGGCACTTCCAGCAGCGCCGCCGCGGGCAGCACGGTGCGCCAGTGACCGGTGATCCGGAGGTATTCGCCGTAGTAGTGCGCGAGACTATCGAGATCGTTGGCGTACGGATCCCTGTTGAAGAAATTTTGAAAGTAGATCGACAGACAGGTGTCGATGGGGTGGCGCTGCATGTGAATGAATCTGGCCTGCGGGAACGCGGCGTGGATCAGACCTGCGTACCAGAAGTTGGCGGGCATCTTGTCGACCACCCGCAGGGCCGTGCCGGAAAACGCCGTCATGCGCCCGAGATAATCGGCGGCCACGCGAGGTATCGGGTCCGCACCGGCCGGCGCACCGGCGACCGCGAGGAATGCCGCATCCCAGAAAGGCACCTCCCCGGCACCATAAACCGACGGGTGCGAGGCGAGGATTTGCTCGGTCAACGAGGTGCCCGATCTCGGCATGCCGATGATGAAAACCGGAAGCTCGGAGTCAAATCCTTGAGCACGGCGCCGGCGCAGAAACTCATCGTCGAAGCTCGCGATGAACTCATCGACGCGCCGCGTCAGTATCGACGGGTCGTACTTCGATCCGAGGCGTTTGCTCAGCTCGTTTGCCTGGCGGTAATGCCCGAACGCGTCGTCGTATCGACCCACGTCGTCGAAGTATTTGCCGAGCGCGTAACGCAGGCTGATTTCATGGTCGACCGGCAGAGCCTTTGCGATCAGCGCTTCGGCGCCCTTGAGCCACTCGATATCGCCGCCGGTCATCTTGCGGTGCGTCGCGATGCTGGAAAAGGCGAAGGCGAAATCCGGATTGATCGCGATGGCACGCTGAAATAACTGCTCCGCTTCGGCGAATCGGCCGAGGTCGGCCTGCAGCTCCCCGAGGAGCGACAGCGCTTCGACGTAGTTAGGGTCGATCGCCAGCGCGGCCCGGCAGCTCGCTTCCGCATCGCTGTGTCGATGCAGCGCACGCAGCGCCACGCCGAGACCCAAATGGGCCGCAGCATGGCGCGGCTCGAGCTCGAGCGCCCGGGCGTAGCCGGCCGCGGCCTCATCGATTCTGCGCAATTCGAACAGCGCGTTTGCGAGGTTGTAGTGACTCTCCGCGCGCTTGGGATCGGATTCGACGGCGCGCGCATACAGGGATACCGCTTCGCGGCGCTGCCCAAGGTCGCGCAGTACATCCCCCAGGCCGTTGAGCGCCTCCACACGGCCGGGATTCAATGTCAACGCCTGCCGGTAGCTCGCGACGGCTTCCTCGCGCTGTCCGAGCTTCCTGTGCGCGTTGCCGAGATTGCACAGTATCTGTTCGTCATGCGGCTTGAGCTCGAGCGCGCGGCGGTAGCAGGCGAGCGCGCCGTCATGCCGGCCGAGTTCCAGGAGCGAATTCCCCAGATTGTTGTGCGCCTCGACGAGTCGGGGACTCAGCTCGAGCGCCCGTTGATAGAGCCCGGCCGCCTCGCGCGCCTGCCCGAGCGCTCTCAGGGCGTCCCCCGCGTCCACGAGTGCCTCGACGTTGTGCGGCTGGATCTCAAGCGCGCGGCGCAGGCTGATCAGCGCTTCATCCCATCGCCCCAGATCGTGCAACGCCGCGCCCAGATTGCCGTGCGCTTCGCCGTCATGCGGCATCAGCTCAATCGTTCTGCGCAGCGGCTGCAACGCGTCCTTGCCTTGCCGCAGAAGCGTCACGCCGAGGATCTTCCACAGCATCCCGGCGTTGGGGTGCATGGCAAGCAGCGCACGGGTCTCGCGTTCCGCCTCACTCAATCGTTCCTGATTTACGAGCTCGACCAGCGCGCCGATCTTGAGAGGGTTCACCGACTCCGGCTGCGGCACCGCGGCGGCGTCCAAACCGCAGCAGCGCTTGTACTTCTTTCCGCTGCCGCAGGGGCACGGATCGTTCCGTCCCGGCCTGACGCTCGCATTACTCATCGCGGTAGCGCGTCAGCGCGTCGTCGAGCGCATCCTTCAGCGGCCCGAGCCAGGGCTCGAAATTCCTCCACTGATCGAGTCCCTCGCGATAAATGGGCAGGCGCACCTGTTCGGAACTCGCGGTGCGCACGCTGCGCACGGTCTTGTGAAACTCGATGCACTGCGGTTCGAAATCGAGGCCGCAGAAATCGAGAATGCGCCGCACGTTGCCCTCGAGATCATCGACGAGATCCTCGTGATGAACCCTAAGTATCCATCCGGGCAGCACACGATCCCAATGCCGCATCAACTCCAGGTAGGTTCGGTAGTAGCGCGCGATGTCCTCGACGCTGTAGGTGAACTCCTGCCCCGTGGCGAAGAGCTGCTTCAGATTGCTGAAACAACATGCGATGGGCTCGCGCCGTGCGTCGATGATTTTGGCTCTCGGCAGCATCAGGCGAATGAGCCCCAGGTGCCGGAAGTTGTTCGGCATCTTGTCGATGAAGCAGGGCTTGCCGGTGCGGTAGACCCGGGTGTCGGCGATGTATTGCTCGCCGAGCGAGCGAAAATCCTCGGCGCTCATCTGCTCGAGGATGCGTGGATACCGCGGATTGTTCAGATCCGGGTCGCGGCCCCGAAGCCTGCTCACGGTCTGCTGGATGTTGGCAAGTTCCTGCGTACCTTCGACCTTCGAGTGCGAAGCGAGGATCTGTTCGATCAGCGTCGAGCCCGATCTCGGCAGGCCGATGATGAGTATGGGATCCGGATTCTGCGCACCCCAGCCCCGGCGGCTTTCGAAGAACTCAGCGGTGCAGACCTCGATCTGCCGGCGCGTATTGTTCTCGATGATTTCCGGCCGATACCTGCTTTCGGAGCGCTTCAGCGAATTACCGAGCTCGTAGTAATGGAAGGACTCCGCGAATTCGCCCTTATCCTCGAGCGCCTTGCCGAGCGCAAAACAAAGATGGAAGCGGTCGATGAGCCCGATGCCCGGCTCGGCCTGCGCGGCACGCAGCCGTGTCAGCTCTTTGTCCGTGAACCGGTACGTTTTGAGGTTGGCGAGACTCCAGTACGCATCGCCGAAGTTCGGCCGAGCGGCTGCCGCCCTGCGGTAGGATTCGATTGCCTCATCACGCCGTCCAAGCGTCTTCAGCGCGTGAGCGATCGACAGGTGCAGATCGGCGTCCTCGGAAGTTCCCTGCAGAAGCTCCCGGTACAGTGCGATCGCCCGGTCATGGTCGCCCAGTCCGACGCAAGAAGTCGCATACAGCCCCTGATAGTAGAGCCTGTTCTGCGGATCCTCCTGGAGCAGCTGCTCGAGCTCGCGGCGCGCCTCGGGATATTTGTGAAGCTCGACGAGCACCTCGGCATATTCCTTGCGCGCGGCGCGATATTCGGGCGCCAGCCCGAGGACGGCCGTCAGCAGGATTTCCGCATCGTCGTACACCTTTCTTGCGATGCCGATGCGCGCGAGCAGGCGCATGGCTTCCACTTGATCGCCGTGCTGCAGAAGATAGGCCCGCACCATCGGCTCGGACGCGTCCAGATCGCCGTCCTCGAACAATCCGGTTGCGGTCACGATCTCAGCCGGAATTCCGCGAAGGGTCGCCACATGGCTCGCCGCCATCGCCGCATCCTCGGATTGGCCCGTCATGCGGTAGAGACCTTCGAGCATCGCCCAGCTGCCGGGCATCGCGTGATTCAAGTTCACCGCGCGAAGGAATGCCTCGATCGCCGGCGGCGCCTGTTTCAGTTCGACGAAGCAGCGCCCGCGCTCCTCATAAAGACGGCTGAAGCGCGGATGATGCCGCTCCAGGGTTTCGAGCGTGCCCAGCGCATCGGGGATCCGGCCCAGATAGCGCTGGGCGACGGCCACGAACAGCAGCGCATCGCGGTGGTCGGGTGCGCCGGCGAGCAGCGCCCGGCCCGCCGCCAGCGCCTCGGTGAACTTGCGCTCTCTGAGCAGCGCGCGCATCCGCGCCGCTTCGGAAGCAAGCACGGATGGCGTCGTTTTGGCGTCGGTGGGATCCATGAGGGCGCAAAAAAAAGGGCGGACAAGCGTCCGCCCTCGATTCTACGGCAAGCGGCCGCAGCCGGCTTACTGGAACTTATAGCTCATCAGCAGCGTCACCACACGCGGGCGAAGCGGCAGTTCGGACTCGATGAACTGGTACGATGAAGTATTCGTACTGGCATCCGAGTTCGTGATGTTGCTGCCAGCGACCTGCACCGTCCAAGCGTCCTTGGCCACACCGATCGACGCATCATAGGTCGTATACGACGGCATCGTATATTGACACAGCGTGGTGGTCGGAACAGGCGAGCAAAATGACGAGGTGCCCGGCGGAAAACTGGCCGGCTCGTTTCGCATGCTGCCGACATGGTTGGCGCCCACCATGGCGAACGGCTTGTAGTCGCCCATCGTCCAGTCGTAGCGCGCGCGCAGATTGAACAGCTGGGGGGGCGAGAACGGCGGAGACGTATCGAGTACGCCGTACGGATTGGTGTAAGGCAGGCCATTGACCTGCGTGATGCAGGAACCGACCGCCGCGCCGTCCGGCGTTGCCCTATTGGCCGTCAAGCAAGGTGCGTTGGTCTGGTTCGTGCTGTTCCAGGAGCCCGACCCCTGCACCGTGAGGCCTTCGGTCACGCGGGCGACCAACTGAAGCTCGATGCCCTTGACCTGGTAAGTGGGACCGTTGATGTCGAACGTCGTGTTGCCGAGGTGTACCGGGTCGAACAGCGGCAGCTGAACGTTGCTCCAGTTCATTTTGTACAGCGACAGGTTCGCTTGCAGGCGGTGGTTGAAGAATTCACTCTTGAAACCGATCTCGTTGTTGGTCAGGTTGTCCGAATCGTAGCCAGACGGCTTGTAGAACTGCTTGTCCGATCCACCGGCGGTGTACGGGGCCACCGCTTTTAGATCGATGGTGCCGTCGGCAAATGACTTCGTACGGTTGAAGCCGCCCGGACGGAAACCCTGCGAGTAGGTGTAGTACGCCATGTAGTCCGGGGTGATGTGCCAGGTCAGGTTGCCGCGGCTCTTGAAGCCGTGTTCGGTCTTGTTCAGGTTGATGGGGAAGCCGGCGCCGCCTTTGTTGGTAACCGCCCCATTGGGCAGGTTGAGGATGGTCGAGGAGCTGTAGAATTCCGAACCCCGTTCGAACTCATCGTAGTGGTAGTAGCGCGTCCCGCCGGTCAGCGTCAGCACCTTCGGAAGAATGTCGAAGTCGACGGACGTGAAAAATGCCGTCTGCCGGTAGCCGCGCTCCACGTCCTCGCCGAACGCCGTGTTCGAGTTCACGCGCAGGCTGGGATTGTTCGCAAAGGTGCCGGGCAGCGGTCCGACGGCCGATAAGCAGTCCGGGCCGCCGCCTTTCGAAATCGCGAGGTTGGTCGGATTACATTGCGGAATGGGCAGGTAGTTGAAGTTCATCTGATCGTAGATCTTGAAGTCTTCATAGAAGGCGCCGACGAGACCGCGAATCCGGTTGTCCTCCGAGGTGCTCAGGCGCATCTCGTGGGACTGGTTCGTGTTGCGCACGCTGTCGTTCCAGCTGCCGACCGGCGCATAGCACGTGGTCGGTTTGGCCGACCTGAAATAGGAGTATCCGGCACCCCGCCCCGTGCACGCGTAGTAGGACCCATGGTGACTGCGCAGGTAGTTGGAGTACTCGGCCTGCTGGTCGATGTTGCGGTCCAGATAGCTGCCCGTGTACACGAATTTCAGGTCGCCGTATTGACCGAAGTTGCCGAACCGGCCGTTGAGCGTCCAGGCCGTGCTCTCGTATTTGTCATGGTCGTAGGCCGGGCTGAAGGCCGTGATCTGGTAAGGACCCAGAGCCTGGCCGTCATTGGCGACCGGATACTCGTCGAAATAGCCGTCCGCCTGCATGTTCTGATAGTTCTGTGTAAGCAGCGCGTTCCAGTTGTCGTTGATCTTCCACAGCATGGAGGCGCGGATACCGGTGTAGGTGACCGGGTTGGTGTTATCCCCCACGAGAGCCGCGTTGTTGGCCACGGCGCTCTGGGTGGGCGGATTGTTGGTCGGGTATGCCTTGAGCGCCGCAGCGGTCGGGACGTTGACGAACGAGGCCGTGCCCGGCACGTTGTCGATGTAGCCGCCGCGATGGTCGTTGAAAATCGTCGCACGAAAGGCCAAGGTGTCCGCGATCAGCGGCAGGTTGAGCGTTGCGTTGGCGTTGGAGTTCGGATCGCCGCCCGCAGTGTAGCCGTAGCCCGCGTTGAAATTGGCTTCCGTGGTATCGAGCTTCGGCTTGTTGGTGATGTAGCGAATGGCGCCGGCCTGCGCGCCGCCGCCGAACAGCGTGCCTTGCGGGCCCTCGAGTACCTCGACGCGCTCCATGTCGACCATGTAGACGTCATTGTTGCGCGCGGGAAACTGCATCGGCTCGTCGTCGAGATACAGCGCCACGTTCGGGAACGGGGCTGTGGTCGACTGCGACTGGTTGCCGGAGCCGCCCGAGCTCAGGCCGCGCATGAAAATGTTGCCCGTGCCGGGGCCGTTTCCGCTGAACGTCACGTTCGGCGTGTAGCGCAGCAGATCGTCGAACGTCTGGATGTTGAGCTGCTTCAGCTGCTCGCCCGTGATCGCCTGGATCGTGATCGGCACGTCCTGGATCGACTCGGTGCGGCGCTGGGCAGTCACGACGATTTCTTGGATCGCGTCGGCATCGGTCGCGCTCGTATCAGCCGTGGTGGCGGCGTGCGAGATTCCCATCCCCATACCGGAGCCGCTCAAGATCGCCGCAATGGCATAGGATAACTTCGGATTTGAATTCATGGTTACATCCCTTCCCTTAGAAACCCGTTTTTGTTGCTCGGAAACGTCAAAAAGCCATCAAAGAGAGAATTGCCGCTGTTCTCAGTCCCAGAACCTTATTGGTGCATGCTTTTTACGCATGGCGAATTACCAATTAACAACATGATCATGACAGATTTATGACAATGGAGAGTGCACGGTCTGAGTAAAAATTACAAATCGACATGGCCCATCGGACCCAGGGCCCTTACATTACGGCGCTCATGCGAACGATTGCCGAACCCAGCCGGATGCTGGACGTCGTCCTCTAGACGGTGAGTCAGACCGCCGCACCGGCCGATGGCAACCGCAGCAGCGGCACCTCGCGCCTGCGCTGGTGGGTGCTGGTGCTGGCGGCGGTCACCGTGTCGAGCAGCTACTACGAAGACGATGTGATCGGTCCGATCGCCGATCTGCTGCTGCGGCAGCGCGGATTCAGCCAGTCGCAGCTCGGCATGTTGAACGGCATCCTCAGTGTCCCGAACGTGGCCCTGGCGCTCATCAACGGCCTGCTGATCGACCGCTACGGGGCCGCGCGAGTCGCGCTCTGGTCGGCGGCCGTCGGCGTGCTCGGCGCGGCGCTCACGGCGGTCGGCAGTCCGTACGAGATCATGGTGGCCGGCCGCTTCATCTTTGGCGTCAGTGAAGGTGCGATTTTCATCGCCCTCGTCGCGGGGCTCGCGCAGTGGTTCTCGCGCAGCGGCATTGCGCTCGCCACCGCGCTGTACTTGAGCCTTGCCCGCGTCGGTTCCTATGCCGTCGATACCTCCACCGCCTGGGCCCGTCCGCTCTACGAGCGCGGCTGGCAGCCGCCGCTGTGGCTCGGCGCGGCTATTACCACGGCGGGGCTGGCGGCGGCGGCGATTTTCTACTGGCTCGACCGCCATCACCGGCCGGGGGCGCGGTCGGGCGCGGCGCGGGCCGTGGCGGAGCGCATCGATTGGGCGCACCTGTTGAGGTTCGATATGTCCTACTGGTACATCCTCGGGCTGCACGTGCTCTATGCGGCGGTGTTCTTCCCGTTCCGCACCACCTATGCCATTGAGTATTTCCAGCACGCCAAAGGCCTCACGCTGCAGCAGGCGGGAGTGGCCAATAGCTGGGTGTTCTTCGCCGCCATTTTCGCCACCCCGTTCTTCGGATTGCTCGCCGACCGGCTCGGCCACCGCGCGCTGATGCTCACCTTCGGCACGCTGCTGCTGCCGCTGACCTTCGTGGTGCTCGGGTTGACGACCTTAAGCCTGTGGGTGTCGACCGTCATGATGGGAATCAGCTTCTCGCTGGTGCCGGCGGTCATATGGCCGGCGACGACGTTGATCGTCGAGCCGCGCCGTCTCGGCACCGCGCTCGGACTCATCACGCTCATTCAGGCGCTCGGCATGGCGGGGTCGAATCTCGCCGCGGGCCGGCTCGCCGACCAGGCGGGCGCGAGCGCCCAGAATCCCGAAGGCTATGCGATCATGCTGTGGTTCTTCTTCCTGCTCAGCCTGGTCGCGCTGTCCTCGGCGGTGCTGCTCTGGCGCCGCGAAACAGGGCCCGACGGCCATGGCCTCGAAGAGGCGCGCAAGCTGACCGCGGCCGCTGCGTAGCGCGGATTCAAGGGAGCGTACGCATATGGTCACGTTGGATTTGCTCGTCCTCGCCGCTTACCTGATCGGGATTCTGGCGGTCGGGATCTGGTCGCAGCGCAAAGCCACGACGCAGGAGGATTTTCTGGTGGCCGGGCGTTCGGTCGGGCCGCTGCTCTATTCAGGCACGCTGGCCGCCATCATTCTGGGAGGCGGATCCACCGTGGGCGGCGTGAAGCTCGGCTATCAGTACGGCATCTCGGGCATGTGGCTCGTCTTCATGTATGGACTGGGCATGATCGTGATGGGCGTGGTGCTGGTGCCGCGCATTCTGGATCTGAAGCTCTACACGATTCCCGAGCTGCTGGAGCGGCGCCACAGCGTTGCGGCGCGCATCGCCGGCGGAATCGTCATGGCGGCCTACGATCTGATGATCGTCGTGACCGGCACCATCGCCGTCGGCGCCGTCATGGAGGTGATCGTTGGAATCCCCCGCACGCCCGCGATCCTGATGAGCAGCGCGGTCATGGTCGCGTACTCGGTGTTCGGCGGGATGTGGGCCCTGACCGCGACCGACATCGTTCAGTTCGTCATCAAGACGGTGGGCATTCTGCTGGTGCTGCTGCCGGCGGCCATTCTTCATGCGGGTGGATTGACGGGCATGCATGAGCGCCTGCCGCCCGGATTCTTTTCCCTGACGCATATCGGCGGCGCCAAGATCGGGTCGTTCTTCACGCTGTATTTTCTCGGCATATTGATCGGTCAGGACGGCTGGCAGCGCGTGTTCACGGCGCGCAGCGTCAAGGTCGCGCGCAACGGCGGCATTTACGTCGGCCTGTATTGCTTCGCATACGCCATGGCGGGTGCGCTGATTGGGACAGCCGGGCGCGCCTTCCTGCCGCCGCTGGCCGATCCGGATCTCGCCTTCGCCACCATCGTCAATGCAGTGCTGCCCGCCGGCATGCGCGGGCTGGTACTGGCCGCCTCACTGGCGGCCATCATGTCGACCGCAAGCGCCTGCCTGCTGGCCGCATCGACGGTGCTTCTCGAGGATGTGTATCTGCCGGCGCGAAAATCCGGCAGCATAGGCTCCATCAGTCAAACCAGGGCCATTACGCTGGTGCTGGGGATCGCCGCGACGGTGGTCGCCTGCCTGACGGCGGATGTGATCGCGGCGCTCACGGTTGCGTACGACCTGCTCGTCGGGGCTCTGTTCGTGCCGGTGCTGGGCGCTATCATGTGGCGTCGGGGTACGGGCACCGCAGCGCTGGCCTCGATCGCGGTCGGCGGGGTCACGGTCGTGGTGCTGCTGTTCGTCAAAGGCATCGATTCCGACGCCCCGATTTACGGGGGACTGGGATTCAGTCTGGCGGTCTATCTGGCCTCGAGTCTGGCTGGCCGCCAGCCCAGCCTCGGCGTCGCAAAAAGTTGAGGATCCCATGAGCTACAGAAAGAAAGGCATCGTCGACGGTCTCGATTACGAACCGATGAAGGAGCCGCGCTACGCAGAAATCGCCACCTTCATGCGCGCGCCGCTCGCGACCAGCCTTGATCAGGTCGACATCGGACTGATCGGCGTGCCCACTGATCTCGGCGTGACCAATCGCCCGGGAGCCCGCCACGGTCCGCGCGAGATCCGCAATTCATCGAGCCTGATGCGCAGCTTCAATCTCGGCATGCGCATGAATCCCTACGAGCTGTGCCGGATCGCCGATCTGGGAGATGTGCGCTTTGCCGGCCGCTACGATCTGGAGGCGCAAACGGCGCAGATTGCGGATTTTTATCGGCTGGTGCACCGGGCCGGGGTCATTCCGGTGAGCGCCGGCGGCGACCACTCCATCACCTTCCCGATCTTTCAGGCAATCGCGGCCGACGGCCCCATCGGCATGGTCCACATCGATGCGCACACGGACACCTGGGGCGATCTGTACGGCTCGAAGTTTACGCACGGCGCGCCCTTCAGGCTTGCGGTGGAGCATGGTCTGCTGGACCCGAAACGCACCATTCAGATCGGCATCCGCGGAGGCCAGAACCTGATGGACGGCGTCAATTTTTCACTCGACCACGGCATGCGCGTGGTGTTCATAGAAGAGTTCGCCGCTCTGGGCGTCGAGCGTGTGATCGAAGAAGCGAGGCGCATCGTCGGCGACGGACCCACCTATGTCTCGTTCGACGTCGACGGACTCGATCCGGTGTACGCGCCGGGCACCGGAACGCCCGAAGTCGGCGGCATCTCGACGCTGGATGCGCAGCTGCTGCTGCGCGGCCTGCGCGGCCTGAATCTGATTGGCGGCGACGTCGTCGAAGTGGCGCCGCCCTACGACCAAACCGGGAATACGGCACTGGTCGGCGCCACCATGATGTTCGAGATCATCTGTCTCATTGCCGACCGGCACTGGGGGCGCGGCCGTCCCGCGGCCGGCTAACCGCCCAGCAGCGCGGCGGCGTCGGCAGCAATGATGCTGGCTTCGTCGACGGGAATGACCCATATCGCAGCACCGCTTCGCGCGGAGGCGATGCTCGATTCAACACCGACGCATGCCGCATTGGCCAGAGGCTCAAGCTCGATGCCGGCCCACTCGAGGGACCCCAGGATGCGGCGCCGAACGGTGGGGCAATTCTCGCCGATGCCGCCGCCGAACACGATCGCATCCACGCCGCCGAGTTCGGCCATGTACGCAGCCACGAAGTGTCTCGCACGCCGGCAGAAAACCTCCACCGTCAGCGCAGCCGCTGCATCGCCGCCCAGTTCGAGCGAGAGCAGCTCACGCATATCGGCGGTTCGACCCGACAGTCCGAGCAGTCCGCTCTGCTCATTCAACTCGCGGCGCACATCGGCCGGGGACATGCCGCCGCGCTCCATCACGTGCAAAATCGCTCCCGGATCCACGTCCCCGGAGCGGGTGCCCATCACCAGCCCCTCGAGCGGCGTGAAGCCCATGCTGGTCGCGATCGGCGCTGCGCCGAGTGCGGCCGTCACCGAGCAGCCCCGGCCAAGCTGAAGGCTCACGATGCGGGCCGTCGCGCCGGAGGCCTGAAGGCGCGCGCGAGCCGCCTCACACAGGTACCGATGCGCCATGCCGTGGAATCCATAACGGCGGATGCCGAACTCAGTGCGCCACCGGGGCGGCACGGCGTAGCGAATCGCGGCTTCGGGCAGATCCGCGTAATAAGCCGTGTCGAAGACTCCGATGAGCGCCTTCCGGGGCCCCAGCCTGCGGCGCACGGCGTTGATCACCGACAGGGCAGGGGGGTTGTGCAGCGGCGCGAGCGAACCGAGCTCGGCGAGCGCCTCGAGTTCCGGCTCATTCAGGACGCTCGCGCCGCGGAACCGCTCGCCGCCGTGGACGATTCGATGCACGGTCGCCGCCACGCCGTCGAGCAGATCCCGGCCGTGGACGAGGCGGTTCGACAGCCACTGCAGCACGAACTCGGCCGCCTCCGCCAAAGTCGAGACCGCCGGCGGCGGCGATGCCTGCGCAGCCATGGCGGCGCGGAAGATGAACCGGCCGGATCCATCGGCGGCATCGACGAAGGCGCCCGACGCCACACGGCCGGCGGCCCCGCCCGCCGCCAATTCCAGCAGGTCGAACTTCAGCGATGAGCTGCCGGCGTTGAAAACGACCAGCCGCATGGGCTTCAAGCCGGCAGCCCGCAGCGCCTCATGTGAAAGCCCGGTACTTTTCCAGCCATCGCACCGGCTTCGACAGCGCGTCGCGGCGGAAGGGGTCGCCCAACTCCTTCGTCACCATCATTTCGAGCACCGTGGTGCGTCCTTCGCTCTGCGCCCGCGCGGCCGCCTCAACAACCGGCCGCACATCGGCAAGCCGTTCCACCGTCACGCCCTCGCAGCCGAAGGCGCGCGCCACGCCCGCCCAGCTCGGATTCTCGAGGTTCACGCCCTGATAGCGCCGCGAGTAGAAATCGACGTGATTCTTCTTCTCGGCGCCCCACTGCTCGTTGTTGAACACCACGACGGTGACGCCGATCTTCCGGCGGGCGCAGGTGAGCAATTCGTTGAAGCTGATGCCCCACGCGCCGTCGCCGACGTAAGCGAACGCCGGTCTATCCGGGCTCGCCACCTTGGCGCCGCAGATGACCGGAAAGGCGTAGCCGCAATTACCGAAACTCATGGCGGCGAACATGGAGCGCGGTGCATCGAAGCGCAGATAGGAATTGGCGACCGAGCAAATGTTGCCGATGTCGGTCGAGACCATCGCGTTGCCCGGCATGGCCTTTTCGAGCTCCCGCAGCATCTGCCGCGGATGCATGTATTGCGAGCCGCGCGCAACCTCGATGGAGTAGGCATCGCGCTCGTGCGTCCACGCATCGAGCTCGGTCTCCCAGGCCTGCTTCTCGGCGTTGATTCGGGCGGCCCGTTCGGCGCGATTGGCTGCGGCGGCGAGGGTGCGGCCCTTGAGGCGCTCGAGCAGCGCCCCAGCGGCGGCGCGCGCATCACCATGGATGGCGACGGAGATCGGCTTGACCAGGCCGAGCATGCGCGGATCGGCGTCGATCTGAATGATCTTGGCCTGTTTCGGCCAGTAGTCGAGCCCATGCTGGGGCAGCGTTCCGAAAGGTCCCAGGCGCGTGCCCAGCGCCAGCACCACATCCGCCTGCGCGATGAGCTTCATCGCCGCCTTGGAGCCCTGGTAGCCGAGCGGGCCCACCGCGAGGCCATGCGACGCGGGGAACGAATCGTTGTGCAGGTAGCTGTTGCAGACAGGGGCGCCGAGCAATTCGGCAAGCGCGACCGCCTCGGCGGTGGCGCCCGACATGATCACGCCGCCGCCGGCGAGGATCACCGGAAATTGCGCCGCGGCGAGCGTGGCGGCGGCGGCATCGAGCGCCTTGGCGCACCCTGGCCCGTGGGCGATCCGCATCGGCGGCGAGATCGTCGCCTCGATCTCGCCGTAGAAGAAGTCGCGGGGAATGTTCAGCTGGGCCGGGCCCATCTCGAGCATGGCGCGGTCGAAGCAGCGCGCGGTGATTTCCGCGATGCGCTTCGGATTGTTCACGTGGCCTTGATACTTGGTGATTTTGGAAAAAATCGGCAGCTGCTCGGTCTCCTGAAATCCGCCGAGCCCCATGGACATCGAGCCGGTTTCCGGCGTGATGAACACGACCGGCGAATGCGCCCAGTAGGCCGCCGCCACCCCGGTCACGAAATTCGTCACCCCCGGCCCGTTCTGCGCAATGCAAACGCCATGGCGGCCCGAGGCCCTGGCGTAGCCGTCCGCCATGTGAATCGCGCCCTGTTCATGCGCTACCGGCACGAACTCGATGCCGGCCGCCGGAAAGATATCGAGGGCGTCCATGAAGGCGGAGCCGACGATCCCGAACACATGCTTCACGCCGTTGACGGCGAGGGTCTCGACCAGGGCCTCTGAAGGCCCCATCTTCTGCGGCGACTGATTCACGGCGTGTGGACTCCTAATTGGATCTCGATTTTACAGCTCTTCGTATCGATGCGGCTCCATCGCCAGCGCCGCGATATCTGGCTTCCTGCCGAAGCGGATGCGCGCGCCGAAACCCAGCAGCAGGAGTCCCAAGCTGATGATGCCGAATATGAGCGGGATTCGCTGCTCGGGGATGAAGGCCATCGCCAGAACGATGCCGAGCATGCCGGCGATCGCCAGATACGTCAGGTACGGATACGCC
This sequence comes from Steroidobacteraceae bacterium, assembly GCA_052326345.1. Classification (GTDB taxonomy): domain Bacteria; phylum Pseudomonadota; class Gammaproteobacteria; order Steroidobacterales; family Steroidobacteraceae; genus Bog-1198. The sequence goes on from JBKQOZ010000022.1 coordinate 88,426, forward strand.
CACATTCGGATGCGTAGCCGCGCCGGATCCTCCCGTTCCAATCGCGCGCGCAGGCGCAGCTCTGAAACGGCGATCAACACATAGACGAAGATCGCCACCGTTCCGTACGAATTGACGAGGAAAGCGAATACCGTGTCCGGCGAGACGTACGACATGACCACCGCACCATAGCCGAACAGAGTTCCCAGCAGGATGGCGCGGGTCGGCACGCCGCTGCGGCTGAGCTTGGACAGGGCGACGGGCGCATCGCCGCGCCGGGTCAGTGCGAACAGCATGCGCGAGGACGCATACAGCCCCGAATTCAGCGCCGACAGCACCGCGGTGAGGACCACCGCGTTCATGATCTGTGCCGCAGCGGGAATGCCCATCGCACTGAGGGCGCTCACGTACGGCGCGCTGATGGCTGGCGAATTCCACGGCACCAGGCACACGACCAGGAGAATCGATCCGACGTAGAAGAACAGGACGCGCGTGATGACCGAGTTCGTCGCCCGGGCAACCGCCTTCGCCGGCTCGGCCGCCTCCGCCGCTGCGATCGTGACGATCTCGGCTCCGAAGTAAAAGCCCGTTGCCGCCACGGCACCGGTCAAGATGGGAAGCATGCCGTTCGGGGCGAAGCCGCCGTGCGCCGTGAGGTTCGCCACGCTCGGAGCGACCCCTGGCCACAGGCCGAGGACGTATATGCCCGCAAGCATCAGGAACACGCAGATCGCGGCCACCTTGATCGAGGCGAACCAGAACTCGAACTCGCCGTATGACCTCACCGAGATCAGATTCGTCAGGGTCAGCAATACCAGCAACGACAGACTGATGAGCCATGGCGGTTCGCCGGGCAGCCAGAAGCGCACCAATCCGGCACCGGCGACCGCCTCCATCGCCACGACGATCACCCAGAAATACCAGTACATCCAGCCGGTCAGAAAGCCGGCCAGTTCGCCGAGCCGCGGCCGGTCGCTGAAGGCCAGGCGGGCATATTCGTAAAACGAGCCCACGGCCGGCAGCGCGACGGCCATCTCGCCGAGCATGCGCATCACCAGCACGACGAGCAGGCCCGTGATCACGAATGAGAGGACCGCCGCGGGTCCCGCCGCCTTGATGACGACGCCGCTGCCGACGAACAGGCCGGCACCAATGACGCCTCCGAGCGCGATCATCGTCATGTGCCGCTGCCTTAAGCTATGGCGCAGTCCGCTCGAAGCGGCAGGTATACCCGTCATGAGCAGCATCGTAACGCACTTGGCGATCTGGCATAGTGTCGCCAGTCGCCAGTCGCCAGTCGCCAGTCGCCGGTGCCGCGGCGCGAGGCGCGGCTCGGAAATCAATAATACGCACACGGGGTCCTCGTGATTCGACGATCGCAACTGACGGCGGCCAATCTGTACGGCTCGCTGCGCTTCGTTTCAGCTGATGATCCCGCGCGGCGATTGGGTGCGCGGCTGGTCATTGCCCTGTGGGTCTACGCGCTGGCGCTCTCGGCGCTGGTGCTCGGGCGCCGGATCACCGGCGGCACCGGGGAGCTGCCGGCATTCGCGCTCCTCGTTCCCCCGCAGGCGGTACTGACGTTTCTGATGTGGTCGGTGCTGAGCCATGGGGGCCTCAGCCGGGCGCGGCTCATGGGCTGGTCCCTCATGCTGGCCGCAACCATCTTCGACATCCTGGGCGCGGTGGATTGGAGCTATGTCGCCTCCATCACCTCTCAGCCTTTCGGCACAGCGGCCGACGTGCTCTACATGATCAACTACGCGCTGCTCGCGTGCGCAGCCGGCGCGTTCTTCGTCAGCTGCGGCGGTTCGTTTCGCCGGCCCAGAGTGTGGGTCGATGCGGCGATCGTGGGTTTTGCGGCCATCGCGGCGCTGCTGCCCTTGCTGTTCAGCCCGCTGCTCGAGCCGCGGCCGGCGTATGTCGCCAGCGCGACCGCCTCGCTCGGCTATGCCCTGGGGATCGGCGTGACGGTCACCGGGCTGACGATGCTGCTGATGCAGGTGCGGGACTGGCGCCGGGATGCGGGGATGATCCTGTACATCATCGGCATCGCGGCCGCCATGGTCACGGACGTTTTCTCGATTGCCGCGAACGTGCGCGGCCACTTCGATCTCGGCAATGTCGACCATGTGTGCTGGGTTTGGGCGGACGCATGGGTCGGGACGGCCGCCCTGATGGAGCTCAACCGCCATTCGGTCGTCGGCGGCACGCGCCATGGCGAAGGCAATTCGACCAGTCTGCTGCCGGTGCTCGCGATACTCGTGTCGCTCGTCATCGTGCTCGGTGCGGGCAAGCATCACACGGGCTTCAGCGTGCTCGCGACGGTCGTGCTGCTGGTCTCGGGCGCGGCCCTCGTCGTGGCACGCCAAGTGGGGGTGCGCTACGAGCTCGCACGGCTGAACGCCGAGCTCGCGCAACGGCAGGCCGAGGCGCGCTTCACCGAGCTGGTGCGCCGCTCGGCCGACATGATCGCGGTCGTGACCGCCGACGGGGTCGTCTCCTATGCGAGTCCCGCGGCCATCTCGGTGGTGGGATCTCTCCCGGAGACGCTGGTCGGGACCCGGGCGTGCGACTTGCTCGGATCAATCCATGCGGCGCGGCTGTCGGCGCTGCTGGATGAGACGGTATCGACGGAGGATGCCATAGAGATCGAAATTCGCGAGCAAGCTCCGGCCGGGAGGGGGCAGGTGGTGCAGATCGTCGCGAGCAACGAACTCTCGAACCCGCTGCTCAAGGCCATCGTGCTCACGGCGCGCGACGTGACCGAGCAGCGATCGACCGAGCGAGAGGTGCTCGACATAGCGGCCCTCGAGCGGCAGCGGTTCGCCGCCGAGGTCCACGAGGGGATCGGACAGGAACTGGTCGGCGTGACGCTCATGCTGAGGGGCCTTGCCGCCGGCTGGGAGACCGACCCGGATGTCCTTCGCGAAGCGCTGGTGCCCATCGTGGATCAGCTGAACGGCGTGGTGGCCTCGGTGCGTGGGCTGGCGCGGGGACTGTCGCCGCTGGCCGTGGTGCACGGATCGCTGCCTGCGGCACTCAAGTCCCTGGCAACGGACATCGAGGCGGTGCAGCGAATTCCGGTCCGGGTGCGCTGCGCGGACACTCCGGCGGTGGACGCGGCGGTGGCCGAGCACCTGTATTACATCGCTCGCGAGGCGATCGGGTATGCGGTGCGCCGCAGGTCCTGCAAACGCATCGATCTGGAGCTGCGAGCTTCGGAGCAGGACACGGTGCTTGCGATCTGGGACTACAGCATGGATATCCCCGGCTCCGATGAGGCCGTCGACGAACTGCCGCTGCGGCTGATTGCCTACCGATCCCGGCTGATTGCCGGCAGTCTCAAGATGAAGCCGCTGCTCGGCAGCGGACGGTGGATCGAGGTGACGGTCCGGTCCCCCGCGTGATGCGATCGGCAGTGCCGGGCGGCGCGCCGTTGCTACGATGTGCGTCCAATGGCCCAGCGAATCGCCTGCCTGGTCTTGCTGCTGATCGCCTGCGCGCCCGCGCAGGGGGCGGAACTCTTTTATATGGATCACGACCCGTTCACGAACAAGTACGTGGGCCCGTCGGGTCCCCTCGTGCTTTCCGGCGACATCGATCGCGGCGACTACGATCGGCTGCTGGCAAAGATCGCGGAGGATGAGAACCGCTTCCTCGAGCAGGGCAAGCTGTTGCTGGCGTCGGATGGCGGCGATGTAACCGAAGCGATCAAAATTGCCAGGCTCGTGAAGGCGCTGTCCGCCGAGGTCATCGTCGGACCGGTGACCGGCCGGTGCGCGGGTGTCTGCTTCCTCATCTATGCCGCCGCCGACCAGCGCGGAACCGATGGCCGGAATCTGATCGGCATGTATCGCCCACAGCTGGACGATGCCGACGCGGCGCAGCTGCCGGCGCCGGACGCGGCGATTCTGGAGGATTCAATCCAGGCCGACGCCCGCGCCTTCGTACAGGAAAACGCGGTGCCGGATTATCTCATCGATGAAATGTTCCGGCACAGCGCGCACGATGTCTACTGGCTGTCGGAGCGCGACGAGCAGAATCTCGGTGCGAAGTCGCCGTCGTTCGAGAAATTTCTCGCGGCGAAATGCGCATGGAGCGACACGCTCGAGCGATCGGTCTACAAGGGCGAGCGGCCGATCGAAGAGCTCAAGCAGGTATGGGTGTGCCGCGCCCGCTTGACACAGCCTGCCGCACGGCAAGCGCTCGATTCAGCGCTGCATCAATCGAACACTACCCGCGGCAAGTAGAACGATACCGTCCAATTCGGCAAATCGACGATTTCGCTGATGCGCAGATCGCCGCACACGCTGCACAGCAGGTATGCATCGATCGCGGGCATGCCCTGCTGCCGCATCAGCAGCTCGATCATCGAGCGCACGGCCGCGCGCGCCGACTGCATCAGATCCGGACCGATGCCGGTGGCCACCTCGTAGCCCTTCGCATCGAGGTGCCGGCTCACGGGCCCCGGGGTGCGGAACCGCGGAAAGCTGAGCGGCTGCTGCTTGAGCAGATCGAACCGCAGCGCAACGCGCATCGGACTTTCGATGGCAGTGCCGCACACCTCGCCGTCGCCCTGCGCAGCATGCGTATCGCCGACCGAGAACAGCGCGCCGGCCACCTCGACCGGTAGAAATAATTCAGTGCCGAGCGCGATGTCCCGCACGTCCATGTTGCCGCCGACGCGGCGCGGCGGTACGACGCTGTGCATCCCGGGTTCGGCGGGGGCCACGCCGATCGTTCCGGTGAAGGGTTTGAGCGGCACCTTGGCCCAGCGGCCGAACAGCGCCGGCGCGAGCGTTTTCGCATCGTACTGCCACTGCTGCAGCGCCGGCTCCTTGAACTCGTCGGCCAGCAGCCCGAAGCCCGGAATATTCGCCGTCCAGCCCCAGCCGGAGGGAGTGAATTCCAGCAGGGTGACCTTCAGCACATCGCCCGGTGCGGCGCCATCGACGAAGACCGGGCCGTTCACGGGATTGATCTTGGCGAAGTTAAGCCTTCCCACATCGAGGACGGTCGACGTCGCACCGAGTTGACCGCCGGCCGCATCGGCCACGTCGAACTCGAGGGACTCTCCGGGTGCGATGCGCACCGCCGGGGCGAGGCTGTTGTCCCAGCCGTAGTGGTGCTGATGGATCGTGTGCCGGTGCGTCATGCGGCGCTCATTGTAGTCGATAGGATAAGCTAAGCTCATGTCGCTGCAAGATTTCGGCTACCAAGAGCAGTTGCGCCGCGTGCTGACGACCAAGGACCTGGTCATCTACGGCATGATTTTCATGGTGCCGATCGCGCCTTTCCAGGTCTACGGCTTTGTGTGGGACGACGCCAAGGGCATGGTGCCGCTCGCCTACCTGCTGGGTCTCGTCGGAATGTTCTTCACCGCGCTGAGCTATGCAGCCATGTCGCGCGCATTTCCGCTGGCCGGCTCCGTGTACACCTACGCGCAGCGCGGATTGCACGAGATCGCCGGCTTCTTCTCCGGCTGGCTCATCCTGCTCGACTACATCCTGGTGCCCTCCTTGCTGTACCTATTCAGCGCGGTGGCGCTGCGGCCCATCTTGCCCGGCGTTCCCGCCTGGATCTGGCTCGGCGGATTCATTTCGTTCAACGCCGCCGTCAATCTGATCGGCATACAATTGACGGCACGCGTCAACCGCTACGTGCTCGCGCTGGAGTTGGTCACGCTCGGGCTGTTTCTCGTGCTCGGTCTGATGGCGCTGTACGGCGGCGCCGGCGCGGGCCGGCTCACCCTGAAGCCCGTCTACGACCCCGCGGTGTTCTCGTTCGCCACGGTGGCGGGGGCCACATCGATTGCCGTCCTGTCGTTTCTCGGCTTTGATGGAATCTCGACGCTGTCCGAGGAGAACAGCGGCCGGCGGGAGGCCGTCGGCCGGGCAACGCTGCTCGCGCTGCTGCTTGTGGGCGCGCTGTTCATGCTGCAAACGTGGATAGCCACGGATCTCGCTCAGGGAATGCACTTCACCTCTCCGGAGACCGCGTTCTACGAGGTGTCCGATCGTGCCGGCGGCCCGTGGCTGCGGCTGATTACCATCATCGCGATGGTGATCGCGTTGGCGGTCGCGAATGCCATGGCCGCTCAAGCGGCGGTGGCGCGCATTCTTTTTGCCATGGCCCGCGACGGCAAGCTGCCCAGGGTCCTGGCCAAGGTGCACCCGCGCTACCAGACCCCCTATGTGAGCACGCTCGCGGTCGCGTGCGTGTCGATTCTGGTCGGGTTGCTGTTCGCCAGCCGCGTGGACGATCTCACCCGGATCGTCAATTTCGGCGCGCTCACCGGCTTCGTGCTGCTGCATCTGTCGGTGATCAATCATTACTTCGTGAGACAGCGCAGCGGCGACTGGCTGCGACATCTGCTGTTTCCGCTGATGGGTCTGCTGATCATCGTCTACGTCCTGTACGAAATGGACACTGCCGCGAAGGTTCTCGGCGGCTGCTGGATCGGGATCGGGGTTGTGTACTATCTGGTGCTCGCGTTGCGGTCGAAGAAGCCGGTCTTGATCGAGATCGCGCCGACCCGGGACGAGTAGCGCGCGGAGGTGAGTGTGATCTATTCGCTCGGCGGGAAAAGTATTCAAACGGCGGGCGAGGATTTCTACGTCGCGCCCGGTGCGTGCGTGATCGGCAACGTTCGATTCGGGGCGGCCGCAACCGTCTGGTTCAACTGTGTGCTTCGCGGCGACAATGACTGGATCACTCTCGGCGACGGCACCAATATTCAGGATGGCACCGTCATCCACACGGACGAGGGGCAACCCGTGATCCTGGGTGCGAACGTGTCGGTCGGACATCGGGCGATGCTGCACGGCTGCACGGTCGGAGATTCCACGCTGATCGCGAACGGCGCCATGGTCCTCGACCGGGCCGTGCTGGGGCGCAATTGCCTGATCGCCGCGGGTGCACTGGTGCCGCCGGGCAAGCTCATCCCCGACGGTTCGGTGGTGATGGGCATGCCGGGGAAAATCGTACGGCAGATCAACGAGCGGGACCTCGCGATGATCGAGATCACCGCGGAGCATTACATCGCGCGCGGCCGCCACTATCGGCGCGAGCTTAAGCTCGATGCGCGCAGTACGGAATTGGCGGCGGCGCTCAAGCTGCCGGAGCAATGAGCTCGGGGTCGTTATTGGCGGGCCTGTTGACCCGAGTGCTCACCGGCCAGGCCACCATGTGCTCATCCGGATAGGGCTTCAAGACGGACCATGCCTGCTCTGCGCTCCCCTCGAGCCACGCTTCGCGATCCTGGCGCGCCAGGATCGCGGGCATTCGATGCTGGGTATTGTGGATTTCCCCGACGATGCGATTCGCGGGCATGGTGACGTGCACGCAGGATTCGATGATCTCGCCGGCGTCGGTTCTGGAGCAATCCCACAGCCCGGCAAAGGCGAATATCGGCTGATCGTTCAGGTGGATGTAGTAGGGGATCTTGGTCCTGCCGTCGGCCTGCGTCTGCCACTCATAGAAGCCCTGTGCAACGAGCAGACAGCGCTGCCCGCGCTTCCACGGGCCGCGGTAGCTGGCGGCGGTTTGCACCGTCTCGATGCGCGCATTGATCGTCGAGTACTTGGGCGCAATGCCGTGCGCAAAAAACGGGATCAGGCCCCAGCGAAGCTGCACTCCTTCGCGCCGGCCCTCGCGGACGCGAATCACGGGCACCTCTTGGGTGGGCGCGACGTTGAAGCTCGCCGGAAACTTCCATTCGGTGCGCACCAGATTGAACTCGCGCTCGATCGAGGCATCATCCGGTGATACGTATCGCCCGCACATGCGTCCCGGGCGCCTCTAGCTCAACTGCCGGCGCGCGAGCGCACGCGCGCTCAGCAAATGGCGAATCAGCGACCGATGCAAGGTGAGATATCCCGGTGCGCTGACTTGGATGCGGTCCCGGATGAGCGCGTTGACCTCGCGCAGCGCATGGAACGGCACCGCGGGAAAAGCGTGGTGTTCGACGTGGAAGGGCATCTGCCACGTGAGCAGGCGCACGACCGCATTCGTGTAGGTGGTGCGCGTATTGGCGTACATATTGGGGCTCAAGGCACAGCCTGAGTGCTCGGCCAGGAGAAACAGCCGCAGAAACGGCTGGCCCGCGAGCACCGGCAGCACCCAGTAAATCAGCGCATCGGCGCTGCGCAGGGTAAGCGAGAGCGTGAAGATCGCCCAATAGCACAGCCAAAGCACGCGCGCTTCGTGCACGATCATGCGGCGTTTGGCCGCCGGCACGAACGGCTCGGTCACGCGCCCGGCCAGAGCGTGGCGCAGCGTCACGGTCAGGCGCTTGTGCCAGTTCGGCAGGCCGCTCATGCGCCAGAGATAGGAGCGCAAAGTGAGCGGCCCGGTTTGCGCGAGCTCGGGATCGCGCGCGGGATCCTGCGTGAACCGATGGTGCGCGAAATGGAACAGCCGAAAATACTCGGGCGGCAGGCACAGAATGGCGCCGCAGATCCAGGCGATGTCATCGTTGGCGCGGCAGCTGGCGAACGCTGTCCTGTGAATCGTCTCGTGCAGCGCGCAAAACAAGAAATTGAGCGCTATGCCATGTACGATGACGGCGGGCAGCAGCCAAGCGCTGCCGCGGCTCGCCCAGACGAGCACCCCGGTCGCGCAAAGCAGCGCACCGTGCATGGCGAGCTGCACGAGCCCGCGCGCATTCGAGCGCCGTGACAGCCGTCGCAGAGTCGCGCGGTCCATACCGTGGATCGCGTGCGTCTGGATCTTCATCAAGCCTCCCGTGCAGCCGGCCGCCGGCGCTGGAACCCTATCGTGATGATCGCCGTGACCGCCGCCAGCGCCACATACCACGCGGGAGCGAATACCGAGCCTGCGGCGGCTGCGGTGAACCAGCTCAAGATCGCCGGCGCGAAACCGCCGAAGATGGTGATCGCCGCATTATAGACGAGCGACACCCCCGTTGCCCGAACCCGGGTGGGGAACAGGCCGGAAACGACCGTCGGCGCGACGCTGGTATAGCTTGCGACCAGGATCCCGCACCCCGAGAGCACCAGGATGAGCACCGGCAGCGAGCGGGAGCGGTCGAGCCACACGAAGAGCGGCAGCACCGCGAGCGCGAGCGCAGCCGCGCCGATCGCCTGCACCCTCGTGTGCCCGATCCGATCCGCCAAAGCGCCGAATCCGAAGCAGCCGCCCACGAAGCAGACGTTTTCCACGAGCGAGCTGCCGAAGGCCTGAGCGGCGCTGAAGCCGAATGCCTCCTGCACGAACACCGGCATGAAGATCAGCAGCACGTAGACCGCAACCGCCCACAGAATCGAGATGCCGAAGCCGGTGAGCAGCGCGCCGGAATGCTCGCGAAATACCCCCACGAGAGGCAGCGGCGTCGCGTGCCGGGCGTGTTCGGCGCGAAATGCCGGGGTCTCCTCGAGGGTGCGGCGCAGATACAGGCCGAGCGGGACGATGCAAAGGCCGATCAGAAACGGAACGCGCCAGCCCCAGCTGATCACCGCGCCCGGCGGCAGCAGCGCGGTGACCGCGAACGCCACCAGCGCGCCCAGGATGTTCGACATGCCCATGCTCGCCTGCAACCAGGCCGCGAACAGCCCCTTCCTGCCCGCCGGGGCGTGCTCCACCAAGAACGCCGCGGCGCTGCCGATTTCGCCGCCCGCGGAGAACCCCTGCATGATCCGGCCGGCCAGCAGCAGCAGCGGCGCGCCGACGCCGATGGCCGCGAACGACGGCGAAGCGGCGATGATCAGCGTGCCGCCCGCCATGACGAGGATGGTGGCGGTCAGTGCCGCCTTGCGTCCGGCGCGATCGCCGTAGATCCCCATCACGGCCGCGCCCAGCGGACGAATGACGAACCCCAAGCCGAAGACCAGAAAGGCCTTGATCAGGGCGGCGCTGGAATTTCCGCTGGGGAAGAAATTCTCACCGATGTAGATCGCGAACAGGGCGTAGACGGAAAAATCGTACCACTCGAGCAGATTGCCCATCGATGCGGCCAGAATGGCGCGCGTCCCGCTCGAGCCTGCCGCCATGGATCGCCCCCGCAATTGCGCGCCGCCGTGTGGCAAGATTCTAGCCCGCTGCGTTGCGGCGATCGAGGGACGCGAATTGCAGGCCAGGCCGATTCTGTACTCCGAGGCGTACAAGCACGTCGTGACGCTGCTGCTGATGGCGGCCTACACCTTCAATTCCATGGACCGCAGCATCATCTCGATCATCGCATCCCCGATGAAGCTCGACCTCAAGCTCACCGACACCGAGTTGGGGCTGCTGGGAGGCACGGCATTCGCCGTGCTGTACGCGCTCGGCGGGGTGCCAATCGCGCGTCTGGCGGAGCGCATCAACCGCGTCGGCATCATCACCGCCGCGCTCATCGTATGGTCGGGCCTGACGGCGCTGTGCGGCGCGGCGCGGACATTTCCGCAGCTGCTGCTGATCAGAGCCGGAGTGGGCGTCGCGGAGGCGGGCTGCTCGCCTCCCGCGCACTCGTTGATCTCGGACTACTACGAACCCTCGCGACGCACCTCGGCGCTGTCGATTTACACCTGCGGGATTTCACTCGGCTACATCCTCGCCGCGGTGGTGGGCGGCTACGTCGCGCAGCATTTCGGATGGCGCATCGCCTGCACGACGGTGGGGCTTCCCGGCGTCGCAACGGCCGTCCTGATCAAGATCTTCGTGCGCGAGCCGCCGCGCGGCTACTCCGATGCATCCCCGCCGGCCACGGGCGGCGCGCCTTTCTCGCTGCGCGGCGAATGGCGGGAGCTTCGGGCCGTCGGCAAGGCCCTGCTGCTGGACCGGCCCATCCTGCACATGGTGCTGGGCGTCACCATCGGCGCGTTTGCCGCGTACGGATTTTACGCCTTCGTGCCTCCGTACTTCAGCCGCGCCTTCGGCTTGGGCTTTGCCGCCATCGGGATCATCGCCGCCCTCTCAGGCGGCGTGGCGGTCGGCATCGGCATTCTCGCCGGTGGATTCATCGCCGATTCTCTCGCCCGCCGCAGCGCGCGCTGGTATGCCCTGGTTCCGGCGGTCGGCGGCGCGATCGCGCTGCCCGTGTATCTGCTCGCGCTGCTCGAGGCGGATTGGAAGGGGGCGACCTGGGCCTTGAGCGTCGCGGGATTCTTTCAATATGCCTCGCTCGGTCCCACGTTCGGTGTGGTGCAAAATGCCGTCGGCACGCGGCGCCGTGCAACGGCCGCCGCCCTGCTGTACATCTGCCTCAGCGTCATCGCGCTCGGCTTGGGGCCCGTGTTCACCGGCTGGGCCATCGACCGGTTCGCGGAGGGGAGCATGGTATCGTTCACCCACCGTTGCCCCGGCGGCGCGGCGCTGGCGGGTGCGCCACCCGCGGCCGAAGCGGCATGCCGCAGGGCGCTCGCGCTCGCCACGCGCCACGGACTTGACCTGACGCTTGTATTCTTCGGCTGGGCTTCCCTGCACTATTTCCTGGCCGCTGCCGGTATCGAAAAGTCTCTGCGCGCCGCCACGCTGCGCAACGCCGCCGCGGTCGATCCGGTCTGAGGCACGACGGTGCTAACGGGGCGCAGCAGCGCCGGCGGTGCGCGCCGCGCCCGCCTCTTCGGTCCAGTCCGCCTCGACATAGAACGGACCCGGCCGCTCGCGCAGCTGCTCGTATTTGCAGATCTGCGGCTCGGCGCCCAGCGGCGTCGAGACGCCGCCCCGGAACGCCCATTCCCCCCGATCGCTGTCGCCCGCCCGCACATAGCTGTTGATCATGAAGCGCCGGTCGTGGTCGCTCACATTGGGCGCCGAGCCGTGCACGGTGAACAGGGTCCACAGCAGCAGATCGCCGGGCTCCATCTCGCATGTCACGATGCTCTTAGGATTGAGACCGGCGCGGCGCAGCTCCTCGTCCTGCGTCTGACCGACCATGATGGGTCCGTCGTCGGAGAGCCCGAGGTAGCCCTGCCGGTGACTCCCCGCAATGACCCGCAGCGCGCCGTTTTCCTTAGTCTGCCGGTCGATCGCGAGCCCGGTGGTCACGGTGCTGTCGAGGTGATCGAAATCCTTGATCTTGCCTTCCCTGAAGCGCGCATCCTGATGAAAGCGATAGAAGGTGTATTTCGCTCCGGGCGGCTTCCAGTGGATCTGGTGCGTGATCTGCTTGATATCCTTTCCAAGGAAGGGTTCGAGCACCTCGAGGTACTTCTCGCTGCGGCGCATGCGCTCCATCAACGGACTGATCCACGCCGTCCAGTGGGCCTGCAGCACCACGCGCCTTCGCGCCTTCGGGTCATCGAGCACCTCGAACAGCAGGTTCCCATCGCGGTACGTTGCGTGGTGCTTGAGCCCCTCCTGATACATTTTATCCACTTCGGAGGCGATCTCGGACGTTTCAGCGGGCGACAGGAAGCCGCGGACGATGGCGTACCCTTGAGTCTTCAGTTCTGCGACGAGATCTTGCATGGCCGGCTCCTATCAGGCGAAGGTTTTCAGCACGTCCCGCCAGCTTACGATGCCGACGGGCTTGAAGTCCTGACCGACGATGGGGATGCACGAAACGCGATGCTCGAGAAACAGCCGGATGGCGTCGGGAATTTGCGATTCCGGATGGAGCGTGACCGGTTGGCGCGTCATGATCTGATGCACCCGCTTGTGAAGCGTCGCGGTGTCGCGCGCGTTTTCCGACGCCGTACCCACGTAAGGGCTCAGCGCGCGCAGCAGATCGCGGTCCGAAATGACTCCGCACAGCTTGTTGCCCGTATCGACCACCAACAGATGATGAAATTTCATCGAGTCGAAGATTTTTTTGACGACCTCCAGGGAGTCGTCGAGCTCGACGGTGACGACCCGCTTCGTCATGATGCTGTGTAGGCTCATATGTCACCCGCGGTTGCTGAACCGCCGCTGGTCGATGGTGCGGCCGCCGGCCCGGCCGGGGCCCCGCCAGGGGCCTCTCGATGATAAGGCAGCCAGGCGTAGATTTCCGGCGATGTCTGCGGATAGGTGAGAAATTCCTCGCGCTCCTCGACCACGCGGTCGAGCTTGCGCCGGTACAGGCGCCAGATGGAGAACAGGGTGAAGGTCAGCGTGAGCGCGATCACGTAGGCGAAAAACGCATGCGGCGAGATGAGCTCCATCGCGAACGTCCCCGTGGTCGGTCCGATGGCGGCGCCGAGCGCCCAGACGAACAGGAGTGTGGAGGACAGCGCGACGTAGTCGGCGCTGACGGCGCGGTCGTTCGCATGCGCCACTCCCACGGCATACAGACTCTCGGCGAGTCCTCCGAAAATCCCGAACAGCGCAGCGAGCAGCAGGAACGGCGTCGCTCGATCGACCGTCAGCAGCGCGGCGGCCACCGCGAGGGTGCCTGCTCCCAGGCCGATCAGGGCGTAGAGACGGTCGACCTTGTCCGACACGTAGCCGATGGGCCACTGCAAGAACAGGCCGCCCAGCGACACGCAGGCCATCAACAGCACGATATGCTGCTGGTCGAACCCGATGCGCACGCCGAACAACGGTCCGACGGTGTAGAAGCCCGTGAGAATCAACCCATTCAGCAGACAGGCGAGCACGCTTGCGGGGGAGGTGCGCAGCGCCTTCAGTACCTCGACCTTGACCCGCTGCGGCAGGACCGGCGCACGCACGTCGATCCCCACCATGGGCACGAGCGCGAGAGTGGTCGCGATCCCGGCGATGAACAACAGCTCCGGGCCTCTGACGTTGAGGTTCTGGCCCAGCAGCTGCCCGGCTCCGTAGAACAGCCCGTACACGAGCACGTAGATCGTGAGCACCCGGCCGCGCTGCTCGTTCGGCACCAGCGCGTTCAGCCAACTCTCCACGATGATGGACAGCCCCGCGGCGTTCAATCCAATCAGAAACCGCAGCAGCGCGAGCGAGGGGGCGCTTTGCGCAAAATACAGCCCGAGGATCGCGACCGCCTTCGTGCCCGCGAATGCGCCGTAGGCGCGCTCCAGGCCGACGGGCGAGATGACTTTGTGCGCGTACAGGCAGCCGACCAGAAACCCCAGCGCTTCAGCCGTCGCAATCAAGCCGATCACGCCCGGGGACAGGCCCATCGCCGCGAATCGTAGCGGCAGCAGCGAGCCCATCACCCCTGCGCCGACCATGATCAGCGCCGTGCTGACCAGAGGAGGCGCCACGCGCAGCGGGATTGCGGTCACGGCGCCGCGCCTGCCACGAGCTCAAGGAACGACTTCTGTCCGCGCGGCGTGAAGCGGATGACTCGCGAGCCCGCATCGCGCTTCGCCCAGCCTAAATCGCAGACACGGGAGAGCAGCGCGGAGCCGAGCGCGCCCGCGAGATGCTGGCGCCGTTCGCTCCAATCCATGCAGGGCCGGCACAGGGTGCGGCGCTGATGGGCCGCCGCCGCCGTGTCCACACCCACCTTCGCAAACCATTCGGCCCCCCAGGCCGTGAGCCGGATGCCGTCCGGCGTGCGGGCGAACACCTTTGCGTGAAGCAAGGCTTCGAACCCCTTCACGCCGAGCTCGCCGGCAAGATGGTCGTAGCAGATTCGCGCCATGCGCAGCGCCGGCTCGCGGGGACTCGCGAGAAGCCGCACCGCGCCGGTGCGAAATGCCACCCCCATCAGCGATTCGAGCAGATGCGCGACGTCGGCGTCGGCCAGCCGAAAGTAGCGATGACGCCCTTGCTGATCGACGGCGAGCAGCCGCGCATCGAGCAATTTGGCGAGGTGCGCGCTCATCGTCTGCTTGGTGACGCCGGCGACGGCGGACAGCTCCGTGGCCGTGAGCGCACGATCCGCCAGGAGCGCGGTCAGCGCGTCCGCACGTGCCGGATCCCCGAGCAGCGAAGCGATGCGGGCAATGTTCGGTCCGTCTTTCATGGTTCGACGTTAAACGAACCATTGTCACGTTGCAACCGGGTATCTTCGAGCCATGATCGCATGCTTCATCCGCTACGAGATCGAGCCCGCGCAGCGCGCTGCGTTCCAGGAATATGCGGCAAACTGGATCGGCATTATTCCGCGCTGCGGCGGCCATCTCATCGGATATTTCCTGCCCCATGAGGGGACGAACTACGAAGCGTGGGGCTTGATCGCGTTCGATTCGCTGGCCGCCTACGAGAATTACCGGACGCGTCTGAAGGCGGACGCAAAGGCGCGCGAGAATTTCGCGTATGCGCAGGCGCGGGGGTTCATCGTGCGCGAGCAGCGCAGCTTTCTGGAAATCATCGACGGCAGCTTCGGCATCCCCGCAGCGCGCTAGCCATGCTGCACGGCCTCGTGAGGTGCGCACCGCTGCCCCTCACGCGGCGCCTTCCGCACTGTACCGTGCGAGCAGTCCCGTGCGCACCGCATGGCGATAAATGCGTCCGTAGAAGTGCGCCGCGAGCAGGAGCTCGAGCACCGCCACCGCGGTTCCTTGCAGCAGCAGGGCGCCCGGGAACGGCCGGCCACCGAGCAGGGTGCGCATTCCTTCGAATACGTACGCGGGCGGCAGCGCATGTGCCACCGCCCGCATCCAGGGCGGCAGTGTGGCGAGCGGATAGAAGACCGCCGCGAAAGGCGAGAGCAGCGCCGGCAAGGGCCAGAGCAGCCACTCGGAAGCAGGCCCGAAGCGCAGCACGATGCCGCTGCCGAATATGCCGAGCGTGATGCCGAACACGAACAGCACCATGAGGAACGCCGCGAGCGGCAATCCGAGCGCAAAGAATTGCAGATGGAAGACGCCGGTCGCGAGCACCAGCATGGTCACCAGGCCGACGCAGCTGGTCAGCACGCTGGTGATCACCAGCCCGGTGATGTATTCGGATATCGACAGCGGCGAGGAGAAGAGATTGAGAAAATTGCGCGACCAGACATCCTCGAGGAACGCTGTGCTCACGCCCTGCATGATGCGGGCGCAAAAATCCCACAGCAGCACTCCCCCGAGCAGGGTGGGCACGAAGTTCACGCCGCTGCCGCTGACCGAGTTGAGGTAGCGCGTGATGAACCCCCACAGCACGATGTCGATCGCGACCCAGGTCACCATCGGGAACAGACGTACCGGACTGCCGCGCAGCAGGTAGAGCTGCCGCAGAACGATGCCGGCGACGGGGCGCAGCTTCACGTCGTGGCGCTCACGGCGTCGACCAGCGGCTCACGCGCCACGCGGATGAACAGCTCCTCCAGGCTCGCGGCTCCGTGTTCATGCGGCAGGGTCTGCGGATTTCCCTCGAGCAGAATTCTGCCGTGCGAAAGCAGCAGCACCCGGCTGCAGACGGCCTCGACCTCGTACATGTTGTGCGACGTCCATAAAATGCCGCACCCCTCGCGCGCCGCGAGGCCCTTGATCTTCTCGCGGATGATCTGTGCGGCGGATGGATCCAGCGAGGCGGTCGGCTCGTCCAGCAACAGCAACTTCGGCTTATTGAGTAGCGCCTTCGCGAGCGCGGCCCGCGTCTGCTCGCCGGAGGACAGCAGGCCGCACTTCGTGCGGCGCAGATGCTTTAGATCGAACTCCTCGAGCAGCTCCTCCACGCGCGCGGCGAGGCCGTCGATGGCATACAGCAGGCCGAAGAATCGCAGGTTCTCGCTCACGGTCAGATTGCCGGGCAGCGCCGCGTAGACGGCCGCGAAATTCGTGCGCTCGAGGGCCCGCGCCCGATCCTTGGCGATATCGACCCCGTCGATCTCGACGCGGCCGCCGGTCGGCTCAAGCACCCCGAGCACCATATTGATCGTGGTCGTCTTGCCGGCGCCGTTCGGCCCGAGAAGGCCGAGAATCTCGCCGCGCTCGACGTTGAAGGACACCTCATCGAGCGCGGTGACGCCGGAGTACTGCTTGCGCAGCTTCTCGACCTGCAGGGCGGGCGGATTCGCGGGCAATTGCGCCGTGTCCGAATTCGAGCTCGCGGTCAATGCACGCATGGCGCGATTATGCACAGTTTTTTTGTCTAAATGCGCCCGCCGTCTTTCTCGCCATATCCGGCATTTAATTCGATTCTAGTTTCGCATCGTCTCTCACAGACTGCATGTCACGCGAGCGACGGTATTTGTCGACGCGCACCCAAACAATCAAGGAGGACAGTATGAACAGCTTCAACGTCACCGCCGTCGGCAACCTCGCGAAGAACCCGGAACTCGCCGTCAAGGGCGACACCACTTATACCCGGTTCTGTCTTGTTGGCAACGACTACGCGGGCAAGGACGAACATGGGAACGCCCGCGAAGCCGTTACGAGCCTGTGGTTCGTGGCGTTCGAAGGTCTAGGCGAAGCGATTGCCAAGAATGCGCGAAAAGGCGATCAATTGATTCTGCAGGCGCAAATTCGCGCCAATAACTGGACGGACAAGGAGGGCGAATTGCAATACGACTATTCGTACGTCGTGCAGAGCTTCCGTTTCGGCGCCCCGGGGAAATTCAAACGCGAGGAGCTTGCCCGGCGCGAAGAGCGGGACATGGGGGCGCTCGAAACGGAAATCTAGGCGGCCAAAGAATTCGCAGTCACACGGCAAAGGAATTCCACCGATGCATCACCCCTTTACACCGCGCTTGAAACCGATGCGCCTTGCGATGTCGTCATTGCTCCTCGTCATCATCGTTTGTGCGCCGGAGCTGTCATTCGCTCAGGCCTCGCCGTTCATGACGGGAGCCGCGGCCCTGCAGACCAAC
>JBKQOZ010000023.1:0-3097 GCA_052326345.1 Steroidobacteraceae bacterium
TGTTAACGGCTGCCGGATTCCGCGCTAATTTGGCTGTGATGTGCGGATTGTGGTCAAACGAGCGACGATCGGGTAACGGGGGGTCGGTAGTCAGAACGGCGGACCGTCGTCCGAGACAGGCTGTGAGGGATGTGGTGGCGGGGATTGTGTGAAGCGCTGATGCTCACGGCGCAGGAGTTCTCCCGCGTAATGCTGCTCAAGGCCTTCGATGAGGGCGTGCAGGAAGTCGATCAGGTTTGCCACGGAGCTGTCCGAGAGCTCCAGCGGCAGTACGACGATGGGCAGATCGTTCGGCTCCATAGGGTTTATTGTTTTGACTTTTTCGAGGAGCGCGGGGACTTGCGGCGCGCGGCGCGTTCCTGGGCTTCCTTGAGTCGGTAGCTGGGGCCGGCGATGTTGAGGATTTCGGAGCGATGAACCAGCCGATCGACGAGGGTGACGACGCAGGCGGCGTTGGGGAAGACCTGATTCCATTCGCCGAAGGACTTATTGGTGGTGAGAACCGTGGCACGCTGCTGATAGCGGCGTGTGATGACCTCGAACAGCAGGTCGGCGTAACGCGAGTCGTAGGATAAATATCCGACCTCGTCCACGCACAGCACGGACGGCGTCGTGTAGCGGCGTAGTCGGCGGGTTAGTTGAGTGGAGCTGTCCTGCGCGGCCAGATCGTGCAGCATGTCGGAGGCGAGCGTGAAGCGCGCGGTATGGCCGCGCAGGATGGCCTGATGCAGGATGTTCTTGGCCAACATGGTTTTGCCCAGGCCATTGGGGCCTGCGATGATGACGTTGGCGGCGTCGCTCAAGAAGCTTAAGGTCATCAGTTCATCGAGGAGCTGGCGGTCGAGTTCCTCGGGCCATTCGTAATCGAAGTCGGCGAGCGGCTTGAAGATCCCCAAGCGGGCGCCGTCGAGACGACGGCGCAGGCTCCGACGCTGGCGTTCGCTCTCTTCGATCTCGAGCACATGCGCGAGCCAGGGCTCGTGCAGGATCTGCTCGGCTTGGGCAAGCAATCCGTAGAGATTGGCGCGCCGAAGGCGCTGACGCACGGACTCGAGCGACAGCGGCGTTGCCGAGACGGGTGGGTTACTCACTGTCGTCGTCGTTATCTGTGTGTTCATCGCAGATCTCCCGGGTGAGCTGTTCGTAATCGGTGAGGCGATGCGGACGCACGGTCAAGTCGCGCACCCGCGGATCGTTGGGCAGGGCCACCGGGATCGGCGGCGGTTGGCCGCGCCGGGCACGCTGCAGGTCGATGAAGTGACGGACAGCGCCCAAGTGCGCGGTATCCTCGAGTAAGGCCGCCGCGAGGGCGCTCTCCAAGGCGGCGGCGCCGTGCGCCTGCATCAGTTCCACGAGTCCGCGGGTGAGCACGGCCAGGTGCACGCCCCGCTCGGCGGCGAGCGCGAAGAACTTCGCGGCACTCGGGGCGGCATGATGCAACCGGTCAATCGCCCGGTGCGCGCGGCCGGCGCGCTGGTGATCGACCAGGGCCTGGATATGGGAGGACTGTTCGATCTGTTGACCTCGATCGAAGCTGCGCGGATGGACGGCGAGCACGGTGGCGCCCTCGACGACTCGCACGGTCGCAACGCCGGCGAGGAGTTCGAGGGTGCGGCGCACGTGGGTGTGCGGGATCGAGTAATCGTTCAAGTCGAAGCGCACGTAAGGCGTTTTCGCCGCCCGCACGATGACCCGTTCTTCGCAGGGGAAGGGCTCGCTGGGCAACGCGAGTAGCCGCGGCTGCTCCTCCTCGAAGCACGCCCGCACGCTTCGATCCCGGTCCTCCGGACAGGGCCGTTCGGCCGCCTCGCCTTGACACCACAGCAGCGCCTGGGTGTTCAAGTCCGCCACATCGGCGAAGCGCCGGGCGGCAAAGAAGCGCTCGCGTACGAAGCGGATCGCCCGCTCGACCCGGCCCTTCTCGTTGCCGCGGGCCAGCGCTACGGGGCGCGGCTGGAACCGATACCAGGCCGCCAGCTCCAACAGGGTTGGGTGGAAGCGGATGGCATCGGCCCGCCGCTCGAGGACGGCGCTGCGAAGGTTATCGTAGAGCAGGGTCCGGGGCACGGCGCCAAAGTGGGTAAAGGCTGCGATGTGGCCATGCAGGAAGCTCGGCATCGCGGCGTTTAAGTAAAAGCGCAGGAACACATGTCGCGAGTACGACAGGACCATCACAAATGCCATCAGCGGACGACGCGCCCGACCGATCGGGATCGTGCCGAAGTGTGCCCAGTCGACCTGTCCTTGTTCGCCGGCCAAGGTGCGTAAGCGAAGGTACGCTTCGGTCGCCGGCCGCGGTCGATACCGGGCGATGAGATGCCGGAAGTGATCGGCACTGCCCGCGTAGCCGCGCTCGCGGACCATGCGATACAGGCGGCTCGCGCGCAAGGTTGGATAGCGTGTGAAGGTCTCGCGGATGAACGGCACGTACGGCTCGATCATCGAGGGCCGGGCGATCAGCGGCGGTTCGAGGCCGGCGTGCGCGAGCACCCGGCGCACGGTGTCGCGATGCACTTTAAGCTGCCGGGATAAGGTGCCGATGCGCCATCCTTCGGCGTGATACAGCCGCAAGATCTCGGTCTCGAACTCGCGCGAGATCATGCGGTGGTCCCGGACGTGCCGAGAACGCCGCTATCCGCTCCAGTCCCACCGGCGGGGCCGTGTCCATCGCGGCAGCGGCACCCGGCAGAACGAGCATCGGCCGACCTCAGCGCTCGTTCGTAGGCTCCTCGGGGTATCGGTTCGGCGTTCGGCATCGCTCGGTTCCAGCCTCGTGATCGGCTTCTCCGATACGCTGCCGTAAAGAGCGCCGCTCCGGCAGCCCTGATGCGTCACTTCTTGCCGCCGCCGCGTGCGCCAGGTCTTTTGCCGGGCGGCATGCCGATGCGCACCCCGGCGGCCACGCTGGTAGCGTGCGCCAGCCCGGCGCATCGACTCACGTCGGCGGATCCGACCGCACGCGCCTGCACAATAAATGTTGCCATGATCGCAGCGGCTGCAAATCCGCATCTGCACGCCGCAGCGCCGGCAGTTGTAGAGCCGATACGTCGGCTCCCGCAGCAACCGCAATGCCCCTCCCACAGCACTGGACAGCGCC
>JBKQOZ010000024.1:0-67446 GCA_052326345.1 Steroidobacteraceae bacterium
ATTTCTTTGCATGATGCCCACGGAAAATTGCGTCAACGCGGGATTGCCCGCGGCCGTTTCCACGTAAACTATCCATCACCGTCAAGCCCAGGAGAAGCTGCCCCCATGATCACGCTACGACATATAATCCCCGCCCTTTGCATCGCCACATCGCTTTCGGGTGTGGCCGTTTACGCTCAGACAGCTGCGCAGACGACGCCAGGCGCCACCGCCGCCGGCCCCCGCCAGTGGCACCACGGAGAAGGCGGCGTCGGGCCGATGGGCTTGGTGCTGCACAAGCTGAATCTGACGGCGGATCAGAAGACCCAGATCAAGGCGATCTTCGCCGGCCAGAAGAGCCAGTTCGAGGCGCTGCGCGCGAGTGCGAAGTCGAACCGGCAGGCTCTGGCCGCCACGGCGCCGACCGATCCGGGCTATCCGGCGCTCATCGAGACGGCGAAGTCCAATGCCGCGACGCGCATCACCCTCGAGAGCCAAATCTGGAGTCAGATTCACGAGAGTGTGCTGACGAAGGAGCAACAGGCGCAGATCCCGGCCATCGTCGCGGCCGCCCAGGCGGCGCGAGCGTCCAAGCAGGCCGCCTGGAAGGCCCAGCATCCGCAGTCTTGACGGCGCATCTAGCGGCCGCGGCGCTGATCGGCGCCGCGGCTGCTAGCGTTGGGCGGCGGCGATGCCGTCCTTTTTGAGCAGATCGATGACGCTGCCGCGGCCGACCAGATGTCCGGTGCCGACGATGACGAGATAGTTCTTGTTCTCATCCAGCAGCGCTTCGATTCGCGCAATCCATTTGCGGTTGCGGGCGACGAGGAGCGACTGGTAAAGGGCTGGATCGCGCCCCACCTCGGTCTTCAGCTCGGACTCGAACCAGCCGGTGTCGCCGCGCTGCCAGGCATGCACCATGTCGTCGACCTCTTTGGGCAGATCGCGAGCCTGCTCCAGGCTCGACACCAAATAGTTTGCCTGTTCGTCCATCGACAAGCCCTCGAACAGCGCTATTTGGTCGTGCAGCGTCTCGAGTCCGGCGACGGTCTTGCCGTCGGTGCGCGCGCGCGCCAGGAAATACATCTCCACACCCGACTGCGCGTCGAACCCGAGCTGCGCGAGCTGCAGCTGGGAAATCGCTTCGGCGGCGAACCACGGCGCGAACTCGTCGAACGTCGACAAATCGAACCCCACCTCGCGGGCCAGATTCTGCGCGCGCGAGTAGCGGGCTTGACCCATGATTTCAGGCAAGCTTTTCCCATCGGACAGCATGGCGCTCGCCAGCATCTCCGATTGCATCTGGTCCATGTCCAATTCGTCGAGATTGATTTCCATCAGCAGCGAGTTTGCGTTGCGGTAGGCGTCGAGCACCGCGGGCGCCAGGGGGTAATCGCTGGGACGCAGCACATGGATCGAGCCGAGCAGATAGACCGTGTTGTGCTTGCCGTGCAGTTCCCAGAGAGAATGCAGCGGGGTATCCGCGCGCACGGCGCCGCACAGCACCCAGCAGCACAGCGTCAGCAGGTAGAGTCGCGGCCTTGGGCGGAAGCGTTGCACTAGAATCGCGAGCTGCTCGCTTCAGCTTGCGCTCGCCGCCTGGCGCATGGGCAGCGATTCGACCCAGCGAACCTCGCTGTCGATGCGTCCGTCGGGGTGCAGTTCGAAGCGCCTATACGCGGGCGGCCGCGAATCGATGGCATAGCGGTCGCTCTTCGGCAAGAACTGCGCGCAGGTCGAGGGGGTTCCAAACAGGCGCACACCTGAACGGTCGGCATCGTACACCTGATGCACGTGGCCCCACGCGATTGCCCGCACATGAGAGTGCGAATCGATCACGCGCCAGAAATCCCCGGCATTGGCCACACCGATGCCGTCGAGCCAGCGGCTGCCCATCTCGACCGGGTGATGATGCAGACAGACCATGGCGTGTGCGGGTGAACCGGCCAACGCGGCGTCGAGGCGCTCGAGCTCGCGCATCGTCAGCCGGCCGCCGACGTGTCCCGGATCATAGCTGTCGAGCATGATGAACTGCCAGCCGTCCGCGGCATATGTCCCGCAGTACTGAAACGGCGCTTGCGCAAGCTCGCGGCGCATCGCGTCGGGTTCGTCGTGATTGCCCGGGATGCACAGCACGGGCTTGCGCAGACCGCCGAAGATGCTGCGAAAGCGCAGATACCCCGATGGGTCGTCCTGCACCAGATCCCCGGTCACCAGCACGGCCGAATAGTCCGGCACGCGCGCGAACGCATCGTCGAGCACCTGTCGCAAACTGGCGTCGGTTTGCACGCCCCGCAGTTTGCCGCTCGCGCTGCCATATAGGTGGGGATCGGTGATTTGAAGTATGTGCATGGGCGAAATCCTAGCAAAGCAGTCGGCGCACGACGGTGAACTGGGTCATGGGGGCGCCGGATCTCGCCCAATACATAAACAGACTGCAATTGTGTGAACGTGTTCCCGCGAAAACGGGACCTATGTCCCGATATTGCTGGAGAACAGCGCATCGGGGACAATACTCGGCCCTCTCCTCCAGAAGTAGCCCGCCATGCCCACCCGCCGCGAACTCGCCAATGCCATTCGTGCCCTGTCCATGGACGCCGTTGAGAAGGCCCATTCGGGCCATCCGGGCGCTCCCATGGGCATGGCTGATATCGCAGAGGTTCTTTGGCGCGATGTACTTAAGTTCAATCCGGGGAACCCCGGATGGTGGGATCGGGACCGTTTCGTGCTCTCGAATGGCCATGCGTCCATGCTGCTCTATTCTGTGCTGAATCTCACCGGCTACCCGCTGCCGATGGAGGAGCTGAAGAATTTTCGGCAGTTCGGATCCAAGACCGCAGGCCATCCGGAGCGCGAGGTGCACCTCGGCATCGAAACGACCACCGGGCCGCTCGGCCAAGGTCTTGCAAACGCGGTGGGCATGGCGCTCGCCGAGCGCTCGCTCGCCGCGACGTTCAATCGGCCGGGCCACACGATCGTCGATCATCACACCTACGTATTCCTCGGCGACGGCTGCCTGATGGAGGGCATCTCGCATGAAGCGTGCTCGTTCGCCGGAATGCAGAAGCTCGGCAAGCTGATCATGGTTTACGACGACAACGGGATTTCCATTGACGGCAAGGTTGCCGGCTGGTTCGCCGACAATACGCCCCAGCGCTTCGAGGCCTACGGCTGGCACGTGCTGCCCCATGTCGATGGCCAAGACAGCGGGGCGATAGCCGCGGCGCTTGCCGCGGCGCGTGCCGTCACCGACCGCCCGTCGCTCATATGCGCCAAGACGGTGATCGGTTGGGGCGCTCCGAACAAGCAGGGCACCGCCTCGATGCACGGCGAGGCGATGGGCGAGGAGGAGATCGCCGCGACGCGCGCGAACTTGGGCTGGACAGCACCGCCATTTGAAATTCCCGCCGATATTCGCGCGGCGTGGGACATGCGCGAAAAGGGTGCGCGGGCGGAGCAGGAATGGCGCGCGCGATATGCGGCATACAAGGCCGAATTTCCCGCCCTGGCCGCCGAGTTCGAGCGGCGCATGGCGGGGGACCTGCCGAACGGCTTCGATGAACTCCTGACCGCGTACATCAATCGTACGCAGGCCGAAGGCAAGGCGCTCGCCACGCGCCAGTCCTCGCAGGCGACGCTGAACTCGGTCGGCCCCTCGCTGCCGGAATTGCTCGGCGGATCGGCCGACCTGACGCCCTCGAACGGCACGCTGCGCAAGGATTCGACGACGCTCAACGCCTCCTCGCCTGCGGGCAATTACGTGCACTTCGGCGTGCGTGAATTCGGCATGTCGGCGATTCTCAACGGCATCGCGGCGCACGGCGGCTTCATTCCGTACGGTGGCACATTTCTCACCTTCTCGGACTATGCCCGCAATGCGGTGCGCATGTCGGCGCTCATGCGTTTGCGCGTGATCTTCGTCTACACGCACGATTCGATCGGGCTCGGCGAGGATGGTCCGACGCACCAGCCGATCGAGCACACGGCGAGCTTGCGCGAGATTCCTCACATGGACGTGTGGCGGCCTTGCGATGGGGTGGAGACCGCAGCGGCCTGGGCCGCCGCCATCGAGAATCGGGACGGACCCACGTGTCTGGTGCTGACCCGCCAGGCGGTGGTGCATCAGGCGCGCGAATCCCGCCAGGTAGCGGCGATCGCGCGCGGCGCCTACGTCCTGATCGATTCGGACGGCCCCCCCGAAGCCATCGTCATCGCCACCGGATCGGAAGTCGGCATCGCAAGCGAAGCGGTTCGCAGCGTAGCGGCCAGGGGCCGCAAGATTCGTCTCGTCTCCATGCCGAGCAACACCACCTTTGACCGTCAAGATGAGACGTATAAGAGGAGCGTATTGCCGCCCTCGGTCACGCGGCGCGTGGCGGTCGAGGCCGGCGTGCGCGAAGCCTGGTGGCACTATGTCGGCCTGCAGGGGCAGATCGTCGGAATCGATGAATTCGGCGCGTCGGCGCCGGCCAAGGATTTATTCAGGCATTTCGGGTTCACACCGGAGCACGTGGTGCAGGCGATCGACAAGGTGCTTGCGGTCTAGCTTCGGGTCAACGAGGGAATTTCATGACGATCAAGGTGGGCATCAACGGATATGGACGCATCGGCCGCAATGTTTTGCGCGCGCTGTACGAGGGAAAGCGCGGCAGCGAGATCAAAGTCGTCGCGATCAACGATCTGGGCGATGCCAATACCAATGCCCACCTCACGCGCTTCGACACCGTCCACGGCCGCTTCCACGGCGAGGTGCGCGTCGACGGCGACTCCATGGTCGTGAACGGCGACCGCATCCGTGTGCTCGCGCAGCGCGACCCGTCGAAGCTGCCGTGGGGCGAGCTCGGAGTGCCTGTCGTGCTCGAGTGCACGGGGCTTTTCACCAGTAAGGCGAAAGCCTCGGCGCATCTGACGGCCGGCGCCAAGAAGGTGCTGATCTCGGCGCCTGGCGGGGATGACGTCGACGGCACCATCGTCTACGGCGTGAATCACCACACCTTGAAGCCCACCGACACGGTGATCTCGAACGCGTCGTGCACGACCAATTGTTTAGCGCCGCTCGCCAAAGTGCTGCATGATGAGATGGGAATTCAGAGCGGCGTCATGAATACCATTCATTCCTACACCAACGATCAAGTATTGACCGATGTCTATCATTCGGACCTGCGCCGCGCGCGCTCGGCGACGATGTCGATGATCCCGACCAAAACCGGTGCGGCGGCGGCGGTCGGTCTGGTGCTGCCGGAATTGAAGGGTAAAATAGACGGGTTTGCGATTCGGGTGCCGACGATCAACGTTTCGCTGGTCGATCTTTCCTTCATCGCCGCGCGCAAGACCACGGTGGAGGAAATCAACGCGGCGGTCAAAGCGGCGGCCAATGGAGCACTCAAGGGGATACTCGCCTACAACGACCAGCCCCTGGTGTCGATCGATTTCAACCATGATGCAGCCTCCTCGACCTACGATGCGACGCTCACCAAGGTCATTCAAGGCACGATGGTGAAGGTGTGCGCCTGGTACGACAATGAGTGGGGCTTTTCCAATCGGATGCTCGATACCACCCTCGCCTGGGCGAAGGCCGGCTGATCTTTGACCGCGGCGCCGCGGGAGCGTTGCCTTAAGCGGGGCGGTACTCGACGGAGGTGAATCATGAAAATCATCAGAATGACGAACCTGGACATGTCCGCTAAGCGCGTATTGATTCGCGAGGACCTGAACGTACCCGTCAACGACGGTGTGGTCACCAGCGATGCCAGAATTCGCGCGGCGTTGCCGACCATCCAGGCCGCTCTGGCGGCGAAGGCGCGGGTCATGCTCATGTCTCATCTGGGACGCCCCGAGGAGGGCAAGTACGCCGAGGAATTCTCGCTCGCTCCCGTCGCGAGGCGGCTCACTCAGCTGTTGGGGGTGCCGGTGGCGCTCAAACGCGATTGGCTGAACGGAGTGGACGTAGCGCCGGGCGAAGTGGTTCTCCTCGAAAACGTACGCTTCAACAAGGGCGAAAAAAAGAACGCCGACGATCTCGCCAAGAAGATGGCGGCGCTCTGCGACATCTACGTCATGGACGCCTTCGGCACGGCGCACCGCGCCGAGGCGAGCACACACGGCGTCGCGAAATACGCGCCCATCGCCTGCGCCGGACCGCTGCTGGTCAGTGAACTCACGGCGCTGGAGACGGCGCTCGAAAAGCCGGCTCGACCGCTGCTCGCGATCGTCGGCGGATCGAAGGTCTCGACCAAGCTCACCGTGCTCGAATCGCTGCTCGAGAAGGTGGATCAACTGGTCGTCGGCGGCGGAATCGCCAACACCTTCCTGGCCGCGCTCGGCTTCACCGTCGGCAAGTCGCTGCACGAACCGGACATGCTTGATATCTGCAAGCGGCTGCTCGAGCAGTCGCAGAAGCGCGGCATCACCATTCCCATGCCCACCGACGTGGTGGTCGCCCGCGAGTTCTCCGCGAAGGCCGAGGCCGACGTGAAGCCGGTCGGCGGCGTGGCGGCCAACGAGATGATTCTCGACATCGGCCCGGATTCGGCCGAGCGCATAGGGGCGCTGATCGCCGCGGCCGGTACCATCCTGTGGAACGGACCGGTCGGGGTGTTCGAGTTCGATCAATTCGGCGAAGGCACCCGTACCCTCGCCAATGCCATCGCCCGCAGCAAGGCGTTTTCACTGGCCGGCGGCGGCGATACGTTGGCGGCCATCGAAAAATACGGTATAGAGGACAGTATTTCCTACATATCGACCGGCGGCGGCGCATTCTTGGAATTCGTCGAAGGAAAGAAGCTTCCGGCGGTCGACATTCTCGAACAACGGGCAGCATGAGCTTCATTCAGCGCCGGACCAAAATCGTCGCGACTCTTGGCCCCGCCACGGATGATCCCAAAGTACTGCTCGACATGGTGCGCGCCGGCGTCGACGTGGTGCGGCTGAACTTTTCGCACGGCGCGCTCGCCGATCATGCCCGCCGTCTGGAACTGGTGCGGGATGCCGCGCAGCAAGCCGGCCGATATGTGGGCGTGCTCGGCGACCTGCAGGGCCCGAAGATTCGCATCGACCGATTCGCGTCGGGCAGAGTGGATCTCGCCGATGGTGCCGAGTTCACGCTCGATGCGAGCCTGCCCGTCGATGCCGGTACCGACCGTGCGGTCGGTATTGCGTACAAGAAATTGCCCTCGGACGTGTTCGTCGGCGACATATTGCTGCTGAACGACGGCCAGATCAGCCTTAAGGTGCTCGGCATCGACGGCCCGCGCATCAGGACGCAGGTGATGGTCGGCGGCGAGCTCGGCAACAACAAGGGCATCAATCGCCAGGGCGGGGGCTTGTCGGCCGGCGCGCTGACCGACAAGGACCGCGGGGACATTCGCGTCGCCGCCTCGCTCAAGATCGACTACCTGGCGGTTTCATTCGCCCGCGATGCCGCCGACATGAACGAGGCACGCACGCTGCTGCGTGCCGCCGGCGGCCACGCGCTCGTCGTGGCCAAGATCGAGCGCGCCGAGGCCATCAAGAATCTGGCCGATGTGGTCCGGGCGAGTGATGCGGTGATGGTGGCCCGGGGGGACCTGGGCGTCGAGATGGGCTATGCCGAGCTCGCCGGCCTGCAAAAGCAGATCATCCAGGAGGCCCGCCACCAGAATCGCGTGGTCATCACGGCGACACAGATGATGGAATCGATGATCGTCAATACCATTCCGACGCGTGCCGAGGTGTCGGACGTGGCCAATGCGGTGATGGACGGGAGCGATGCGGTGATGCTGTCGGCGGAAACGGCCGCAGGCAAACATCCGACCAAGGTGATCGAAGCGATGGCGCAGATCATCGAGGGCGCCGAAAAGTACCAGGGCGCGCACGTGCGCATCCGCCAGCGCAATACCGGCTACTTCGACCGCCCGAACGAGGCGATCTCCGCGGCGGTGATGTACACCGCGAATCACATGCACGTGAAGGCCATCGTCGCGCTCACCGAATCGGGCGAAACGGCCTTGTGGATGTCGCGTGTTCGCTCGGACATCCCGATATACGCGTTTACGCGCCAGGAGGCGACCCGATGCCGGGTGACGCTGTACCGCGGCGTATATCCGGTCGCTTACGATGTCACGGACAAGGATCGCGAAGTGTTCTATTTTTCCATTTTTCGCCTGCTATTGGACCTGAAATTGGTCAAGGAGGGAGACCTGATCATTCTCACAAAGGGTGAGCTCAGCGGCGTGGCCGGCGGCACCAATTCGATGCAGATCTTGCAAGTCGTCCGACAGTAGCCGCAGCCGTGCAAGCCCAATTTCGCGGAACCGACCGATACATAGCCACCGAGGAATTGATGGCGGCGGTGAACGCTGCGATGGTGCTGTCGCGGCCGCTGCTGATCAAGGGTGAGCCCGGCACCGGCAAGACGCTGCTTGCGGCGGAAATCGCCCGCTCGCTGGGCAAGCCGCTGTACGAGTGGCACATCAAGTCCACCACCAAGGCGCAGCAGGGCCTGTACGAGTACGACGCCGTGTCGCGCCTGCGCGATTCGCAGCTCGGCGATCCCAAAGTCCAGGATATCCGCAACTACATCGTCAGGGGCAATCTGTGGGAAGCCTTCGATTGCGAGGTGCAGCCGGTTCTGCTGATCGACGAGATCGACAAGGCGGATATCGAGTTCCCCAACGATCTGCTGCGCGAGCTGGATCGCATGGAATTCTACGTCTACGAGACGCGCGAGACCGTGTACGCCAGGCACCGCCCGGTCATCGTGATCACCAGCAACAACGAGAAGGAGCTGCCGGACGCCTTCCTGCGGCGCTGCTTCTTCCATTACATCCGCTTTCCCGACGAAGCGACGATGACGCAGATCGTCGATGTGCATTTTCCGGATCTCAAGCGCGACCTGCTGCGCGAAGCGCTGACGACCTTTTTCAAGATCCGCGAAACTCCGGGCTTGAAGAAGAAGCCCACCACCTCGGAACTGCTCGATTGGATCAAGCTGCTGGTGGCCGAGGACATCCCGCCCGAGGCGCTGCGCAGCGAAGACGCGAAGAAGCTCATTCCACCCCTGTATGGCGCGCTGCTCAAGAACGAGCAGGACGTGCATCTGTTCGAACAGCTGCTGTTCCTCAGCCGCCGGAATGCTCGTTAGGTTCTTTTTTCTGCTGCGCCTCGCCGGCGTGCCGGTGGCCATCACGGAATTTCTGACGCTGCTCGAGGCGCTCAAGCGCGGTTTGAGCGAGGCGAGCGCCGAGCGCTTTTACTATCTGGCGCGCACCTGTCTGGTCAAGGACGAGCGCCACTACGACCGGTTCGACCGGGCATTCGCGGCGCATTTCAAGGGCGCCGAAGACCTGTTCGCGCTGCTCGCGCGCGAGCTGCCGGCCGACTGGCTCGAGAAAATGGCCGAACGGAATCTGACGGACGCCGAAAAGGCGCAAATCCAGGCCCTGGGCGGCTGGAATGAACTGATGGAGGCGCTGAAGAAGCGGCTCGAAGAGCAGCAAGGCAGGCATCAGGGTGGCAGTAAATGGATCGGTACGGCCGGCACGTCGCCGTTCGGCGCCTACGGCTACAACCCGCAAGGCGTACGTATCGGCCAGGACCGGTCCCGCAATCGCAGCGCGGTCAAGGTCTGGGACCGGCGCGAATTCGCCAATCTGGACGATACGGTGGAGCTCGGCACGCGCAACATGAAGCTGGCGCTGCGCCGGCTGCGGCGCTTCGCGCGGCGCGGCGCGCCGACCGAACTCGCCCTGGCCGACACCATCGACGCGACGGCCCGATCGGGCGGCTGGCTCGACCTGAAGATGGTGCCGGAGCGCCACAATGTGGTGAAGGTCTTGCTGCTGCTCGACGTCGGCGGCTCGATGGACGATCACGTCAAGACCTGCGAGGAGTTGTTCTCCGCCGCGCGCAGCGAATTCAAGCATCTCGAGCACTTCTATTTTCACAATTTCACTTATGAGGCGCTGTGGCGCGACAACCGGCGCCGCTTCAACGAGCACATCGGCACCGTCGAGCTGATGCGCACCTACGCCTCGGATTACAAGCTCATATTGGTGGGCGATGCGACCATGAGCCCGTACGAGATCACCTATGCGGGCGGCAGCGTCGAGCATTGGAATGCCGAGCCGGGCAGCGTGTGGCTGCAGCGCCTGATGAAGGCCTACCCGAAATTCGTCTGGATCAATCCGCAGCCCCAGGCTCGCTGGCGGCAGAGTCCCTCGATCGCGCTCGTTCGGG
This sequence comes from Steroidobacteraceae bacterium, assembly GCA_052326345.1. Lineage (GTDB taxonomy): Bacteria > Pseudomonadota > Gammaproteobacteria > Steroidobacterales > Steroidobacteraceae > Bog-1198. The sequence continues at coordinate 10,195 of JBKQOZ010000024.1, forward strand.
AGCTTACCGAGGGGCGTATGTACCCGCTGACGCTCGCAGGCCTGGATGAGGCGATTGAGGCGCTGAGCTAGCCGCCTTTAAGAGCGCTTCCCGCGGCGAGCCGTGACGCAGGCCCGCAACAGTGCCCGCGGCCGGTGCCATACTAAGGCATGTTTGACGAGGCGCCCGAGCTAGGCTTGGTGCTGACCGGCGGCGGCGCGCGCGCCGCCTACCAGGTCGGCGTGCTCAAGGGCATTGCAGAGTTGCTGCAGCGCGGTTCCCGCTGCCCATTCCCGATCATTACGGGGACCTCCGCCGGCGCAGTGAGCGCCATCGCGCTCGCCACGGATCCGGCACATTTCAGGCACGCGGTCTACGCCATCGAGCGGGTGTGGCGCGATTTCCGAGTGCACCATGTGATCAAGGCGGATGCCGTGAGCGTGCTCAGGTCCGGATTGCACTGGATTCTGGCGATGCTCACCGGGGGCTGGCTGGTGCATCCGCCGGGTGCGCTGTTCGACAATACCCCGCTGTGGGAGCTGTTGCGGGCGAATCTGAATTTCGACCGCATTCCACGCGGTCTTTACAAGAAACATCTGCAGGCCGTCGGCATCTGTGCCACGAGCTACGCCGACGCCGATTCGGTCACCTTTTACGCGTGCTCATCGCCGATCGAGCCTTGGACGAGGGCCTCGCGCAAGGGCGCGCGGGTGCAGCTGACTCTGCAGCATTTGATGGCGAGCCTGGCCATGCCGTTTCTGTTCCGGCCCATTCCGCTGCAGCAGCAATATTACGGCGACGGATCCATGCGCCAGACCTCGCCGTTGAGTCCGGCCATTCATCTGGGCGCGAACCGCCTCCTGATCATCGGTGTGGGCGACCCCGCGGTGGCCGGCCTCGGCATGCGCAACCCCAACGCCGAGCCGAGCTTCGGGCAGCTGTTCGGCTTCATGCTCGATTCGCTGTTCATGGACCAGTTGCGCTCGGACCTGGAGCGCATCAACCGCTACAACGAGGATCCCAAGGTGCGCCGGATCGATTGTCTCGTGCTCACTCCGTCGCAGGATCTGAGCGAAATCGCACGGCGGCACCGCCGCGAGCTGCCGCCCAGCCTGCGTATCCTGCTGCGTACGATGGGAGCCAACAACAGCGCGGGCACTCAACTGCTGAGCTACCTCTTGTTCGAGCGCAGCTACACGCGCGAGCTCATTGCGCTGGGACAAAGCGATGCCCGCGCCCGCGCCGAGGAGATCCGCGCGTTCCTCGGGCAGCAAGAGGTCACGTTTTCTGCAGCGAGTCGTGCCGGGTGAGAACCTGCGGGTAGGTTTGGCGAAAGTGCTCGGCCAGCTGTTCGGCGATGTACACGGAGCGATGCTGACCGCCGGTGCAGCCCACGGCGATGGTCAGATAGCTGCGGTTGGCGGCGGAAAATTCGGCGATGCGGGCGCTCAGGAATTCCGCGATCGCCGCGATCATCGAGCGCACGCTGCGCTGGCCGGCCAGAAACTCGATCACCGCGGGGTCGCGCCCGGTCAGATTGCGCAATTGCGGCTCCCAGAACGGATTCGGCAGGCTGCGGACGTCGAAGACGAAATCCGCGTCGCCGGGGATCCCATGCTTGTAGCCGAACGACTCGAACATCAGCGCGAGACGCCCGTCGCGCTTGCGATCGATGCGCTCGCGAATGCGCTCGCGCAGCGCGTGCACGCCCATGGCCGAGGTATCGATCACCAGATCCGCCGCGATCGTGATCGGCTCGAGGAGCTTCCGCTCCGAGGCTATGGCCTCGCGCAGACTCACCTGCGCGGACACCAGCGGGTGTTTGCGGCGGGTCTCCGCGTAGCGCTTCAGCAGCACCTCGTCGCTCGCGTGCAGATACAGCACCTCGCAGCTGATGCCGCTGCGGCGCAGCTCCTCGACCAGCGCCGGAATGGTCTCTATCTCGTTGGGCCGATTGCGCGCATCGAGTCCCACGGCCGTCCTGGGATAGACCTCATCGGTGCCGCGCACGGTGTGGGAGATGAAGGGCTTGAGCAGCGCCGCCGGAATGTTGTCCACACAGTAAAAATCGATGTCCTCGAGCAGGTGCAAAGCCACGCTCTTGCCTGAGCCGGATAAGCCGCTGACGATGATGAGACGCATGCGACTTTCTTCAATGGAAGGGCTTCACGGCGACGAGCGGGCCTTGATCACTTCGTCGGCATGATGGTCGGAAGCCTTTTCTTTGTGTTTCTTCACGCAGCGGTCGAGCTTGTCCGTGAGCGCATCGATGGCGGCGTACATGTCGGCGTCGGTCGCGTCGGCATAGATCTTGTTGCCTCGAAGCATGAGGGTGGCTTCAGCCTTGTGCCGGAGTTTTTCCACCGTGAGCACGCAGTGCACGTCGATCAATTGCTCGAAATGCCTGGAGATGCGTTCGAATTTTTTCAAGACATAGCCGCGTAGCGCCGGCGTAACTTCCACATGATGTCCGCTGAGATCGAGCTGCATGAGGTTCCTCCTTCACTCACCTAAGGTGCATATCTACGACGCTCGGGCGGCAGCGCGCTTCCGTTCGTTGGACGGGGCGATCTGCATACCCTCGCGATATTTGGCAACCGTGCGCCTGGCAACCGGTATGCCCTCCTGCGACAGAATCTCCGCGAGCTTGCTGTCGCTCCATGGATTTTCCGGGCTTTCCTGCGAAATCAACTTCCTGATCTTCGCGCGTATCGCGGTGGACGACATTTCCGTGCCGTCCGCCGCCGCGACGTGGCTCGAGAAAAAGTAGCGGAATTCAAACACGCCGCGCGGCGTGTGCATGTACTTGGCGGTGGTCACGCGCGAAATTGTCGATTCGTGCATCTCAACCGCCGCGGCCACGTCCTTGAGGATCAGCGGCTCCATCGCCTCCTCGCCGAGCTCGAAGAAGCTGGTCTGGCGCTGCACGATGCAGCGCGCCACCTTGATCAGCGTTTCATTGCGTATCTCAAGGCTGCGCATCAGCCAGCGCGCCTCCTGCAGCTGGGTGCGCAGCATGGCATGGTCGGGGGCGCGCGAAATCAAGCTCGCATAGCTCTGATTGACGCGCACTCGCGGCACGGTCGCCTGGTTGATCTCGACGGTCCAGCCGCGATCGGTGCGGCGCACGAAAACGTCGGGTATGACGTACTCGGCTTGGGCCGGGTTCACGGCGGCGCCGGGGCGCGGATGGCACGAGCGCACCAGCGCGAGCGCCATTTCCAAATCGCTCTCGCTGCAGCGCAACTGGCGGCGCAGCAGCACCAGCTGCTGGCCGGCCACCAGATCGAGATGCTCGAGCGCCACCCGGATCGCGATGTCGCGCGCCGGCGTGTCCGGATGCAGCTGGCGCAGCTGCAGGGCAATGCACTCGCCCAGATTGCGCGCGCCGACTCCGGCGGGCTCGAGCGACTGCACCGCCGCCAGAACGCGCTCCACATCCTCCGCAGTGGCGTCGATCTCCGGCCTTAAGCTCAAGCGGATGTCCTCCAGAGCATCCGTCAGATAGCCGTCGTCGGTGATTGCATCGGTGATTACCCGGGCGATCGCGAGGTCGATGGGGGAGAGCTTCGCGAGCTCGAGCTGCTCGATGAGCTGCTCCTGCAGCGTTTGTCCGTGCTGATCGCTGAAATCGCTGCTGCGGTCGTCATCGCCGGACCAGGAGGTGTCGGACGGTCCGCCGGCGTGCTCGCCCCAGGCCTCGTCCGCGATCTCCACTTCGGGCTCTTCGCGCTGATCCGCGGGGGTGGTGTTGCCGTCCAGCTCCGCGTACTTCTCGTCGGCCGGCGGCTCCTCGCGTTCGCGCACCGTATCGGCGGACGCCTCCAGCGCGAGCTCGTCCTCCGCCTCGAGCATCACGTTGGTCTCAAGGGTCTCCCGGACATGCGCCTGCAAATCGAGCGAGGGGAGCTGCAACAGGCGGATGGCCTGCTGCAGCTGCGGCGTCATGGTGAGCTGCTGGCCGATGCGAAGCTGCAGACTTGGCTTCAACATATTCTTTACGATCCAAGCCTACAATTTGAAATCCTGCCCCAAGTACACCTCACGAACCTGCGGGTTGGCAAGAATCTGGTCCGCAGAACCGGCTGTCAGCACGGTGCCCTGGCTGACGATGTATGCGCGTTCACAGATTCCGAGGGTCTCGCGGACATTATGATCCGTAATCAGCACCCCGATTCCCTTGTCTGATAAGTGCTTGATTATCCTCTGGATATCTGCGACGGACAGCGGGTCGACCCCGGCAAACGGCTCATCGAGCAGGATGAACTGGGGGTCCGCGGCCAGCGTGCGCGCAATCTCCACGCGGCGCCGCTCGCCCCCTGAGAGGCTGAGGCCGAGGCTGCCGCTGACATGTTCGATGTGCATCTCCTCCATCAGCTCGTTCATCCGGGCGGTGCGCTGCGCTTGGTCGAGACCGGGACGCGTCTCGAGGATGGCCATGATGTTGTTCGCGACCGACAGGCGGCGGAATACGGAGGGTTCCTGCGGCAGATACCCCAGGCCGAGCTGAGCCCGCCGATGCATCGGCAAACGGCCGATGTTGCGGTTATCGAGATAGATCTCGCCGTGCTCCAAGCGCGTGAGCCCGACGATCATGTAGAAGGCCGTGGTCTTGCCGGCGCCGTTCGGGCCCAACAGCCCCACCACCTCGCCGCTCTCGACCTCGAGCGACAAATCCTTGAGCACCTGCCGTGATTTGTAGCTTTTGGCGAGGCTCCGGGCGCGCAGCACGCTCATGGTTTGGCGGGCGGCGGCGTGATGATGATGTGCACGCGCTGCGAGTTTTGCTCCGCCGCCTCCGCGACGATGCTCTGTGCGAGCAGGTTGTACTTGAGCGACTCGCCGCGAATCTCGTTTTGCCCGTCGCTGAGCCACGCATTCTTCAACAGCCGCACGATGCCTTTGCTCGCATCGTAATCGATCGTATCGGCATGCCCGTGAGCGATCTTGCCGGTCTTCTCGATCCGCTGCTGGAATTCGGCCGGGGTGCCGTTGGCCACGGCTTTGGCGAGGAGCTTCTTGACGAAGTTGATTTGCGCTTCATCGGCGCTCAGCTGCCCCTGGTCCATGGTGATTTTCACGTTGCCGCGAAACATCCACACGCTGTTGTCGAAGTCCAGGCCCGAGGCCTGGCGCGTGGCCTGACCCTGATCGGCGGAAACGGTCATATTGCCCTGCGCGATCCGCACCTTGCGAAACTCTACGTTGTTGTTGCGCAGGTCGAGTTCCGAGGATTGCGCATCGAGGGAGATGACTTCCTGCTTCGCCGGCGCGGTGGCCGCCACGGCGTGCCCGATCTGCAGCGTGAGTGCCAACGCGATGAAGCGCTTAAGGTTGGAAGTGGCCATTGACTTTCGATTCTAGGCGCATGGTGCGCTCTTTCAAATTGGCGACCATGCCGCGAGCGGTGAGCGTATGGACGCCGAATTCGATGCGCACGTCGCTGCGCGTGCTCGCCACCCCTGAGGGAACGTCATAGGTGAGCGCGTCGGTGCGGACCACCGCGGTGCCGGCGTGTTCGGTGCTCTGGCCCTCCAGCCGCACGTTGCCCGTCACGTCGATGATCTTGCCGCCGGGCTCGACGTGGGCGACATCGCCGAACATGACCCAGGCCTGTCCGTTCGTCGACTGGTAATCGAGGCGCACGTTGTAGAGCGCGACCTCCGGGCCGTGATCGATCTGATCGATGCGTTCCGCCTGGATGCGGATGCTCGGAGCGCCCGCCTCATCGTAGTCGGTCAGCACGGCGTTCTTCAGGTAATAGCCCGGCATCGCCGCTTCGCCTGCCGCGCTCGAGGGCGCCGGCCTGTGGCCCGGCGAACTCAATATCCAGGTGCTGACGGCGAGCGCGATTACCGCAATCAAGGTGAAGATTCGGAACAGCATTATTGTTCTCGGCTCTAGGCCCGGGCCCGCAGCAGCTCATCGCACAGTTCGCGCACGGCGCCGCGGCCGCCCGGTGCGCCGCTCACCCAATGAGCCGCGGCGAGCACCAGCGGGTGCGCGTCGGCGACCGCCGCCGCGAAGCCGACGGCGGCCATCAGCGGCAGGTCGGGCGTGTCGTCCACGATGCAGGCGCAGGACAAGGGTGCTACCTTAAGCCGCCGGGTGAGGCCGAGCAGCGCCTCGACCTTGTCGCCGCAGCCTTGAATCACGTGGTGCACCTGAAGCTCGCGCATGCGCGCCGTCACCGCGGCCGAACGGCGGCCGCTCAGCGCGGCAACCGCGACGCCGCTCCCTGTGAGCAGCTTGATGCCGTGGCCGTCGCGCACGTGAAACGCCTTGAGCGCTTCGCCGCGAGCGGAGAAATACAGCCGTCCATCAGTGAGCACGCCGTCGACGTCGAGCACCAGCAGTTCGATCTTGCCGAGCGGCGTCGCTTTGCGCGCCGCGTACGTGTGCCGCTTCAAACGACACCAGCGCGCAGCAGATCATGCACGTTGAGCGCGCCCACCACGACGCCGTCCGCATCCACGACGAGGAGCGAGGTGATGCGATGGGTTTCCATCAACAGTACGGCCTCCGCGGCGAGGGTCTGGGCGCGCACGGTCTTCGCGTTGTGCGTCATGACCTGGTCCATGCGCGTGCCGTGCAAATCTGCGGCCCGGTCCAGCGCCCGGCGCAAATCGCCGTCCGTGAACACGCCGAGAAGGCGGTCAGCCTCATCGACGATCGCCGTCATGCCGAGACCCTTGCGCGTCACTTCCATCAGGCCCTCGCCCAGCGGCGTCTCCGGCGGCACCTTGGGTACCCCCACGCCGGTGCGCATCACATCTTTGACGTGCAGCAGCAGTCGCCGGCCCAGGCTTCCCGACGGATGCGAGCGAGCGAAATCCTCTTCAGTAAATCCGCGCGCCTTCAAGAGCGCCACGGCGAGCGCATCGCCCACGGCAAGCGCTGCGGTGGTGCTTGCCGTGGGCGCCAGATTGAGCGGACAGGCCTCGGCCGGTACGCCGATATCCAAATGCACGGTGGCAAGCCGGGCGAGTTCCGATTTGGTGTTGCCGGTGAATGCGATCAGCGGCACGCCCAACCGCTTGATCACCGGCACGATGGTCAGGACCTCGCCGGTTTCGCCGGAATTGGACAGGGCGAGCACCGCATCGTCGCGGGTGATCATGCCGATGTCGCCGTGGCTCGCCTCCCCGGGATGCACGAAAAACGCCGGTGTGCCCGTGCTGGCCAGGGTGGAGGCGATTTTGCCGCCGATATGGCCCGATTTGCCCATTCCGGTCACTACAATTCGCCCGCGGCAGGTAAGACAAATGCGGCAGGCACGTGCAAACTCCCACCCCAAGCGGGGCAGCTGCGCACGCAGACCGTCGATCTCGATGGTGAGCGCCCGGCGGCCGAGATCGACGAGGCTCGCATCGGTGTAGTCGAGGTTCATAATGGAATGATACAACTTAGGAGAGTGCATGAACCCACAACAAGTCGCCGACCTGATACACCGCGGCCTGGCCGGTAGCCGGGCGTCGGTCACGAGCCAGGACAACGTGCATTTCGAGGCGGTGGTCGTTGCCGCGGCCTTTGCCGGCAAACGCCCGTTGCAGCGCCACCAGCTGGTTTATGGGACGCTCGGCAGCGCGATGGGCAATGAGATTCATGCGCTGGCGCTGCAGGTATTTACGCCGGAAGAATACGCGAGCCGCGACCGTGGATAAACTGCAGATTCACGGCGGTATACCGCTCGAGGGCGAAATCCGAATCTCCGGCGCGAAAAACGCGACCTTGCCCATTCTGGCCGCCTGCCTGCTGTGTGACGGGCCGGTGACGGTATCGAACGTGCCGCACCTGCAGGACGTCACCACCATGATCGAGCTGCTCGGGCGCATGGGGGTGTCGGTGACCATCGACGAGAAGATGCGCATCGAGGTCGATGCGTCGACAATCAGGGAATATTTCGCTCCCTACCAGCTCGTGAAGACCATGCGCGCATCGATCCTGGTGCTCGGACCCCTGCTCGCGCGCTTTGGCTCGGCGGATGTCTCGCTGCCGGGCGGCTGCGCGATCGGAGCGCGACCGGTCAACATTCACGTCGCCGGCTTGCAGGCGATGGGCGCGGATATTCACATCGAGAACGGCTACATCAAGGCCCGCGCAGGCCGCCTCAAGGGCGCCCGTTTGGTGCTCGAAACGGTCACCGTGACCGGTACCGAGAACCTCATGATGGCCGCTGCCCTCGCCGAAGGCGAGACGGTGCTGGAGAACGCGGCGCGCGAGCCCGAAGTGGTGGATCTTGCGAATTTTCTATGCGCCATGGGCGCGAAAATCAAGGGTGCGGGCACCGACAGGATCGTCATCGAAGGCGTCGAGCGGCTCAGCGGCACATCGTACGAAGTGCTACCCGATCGGATCGAGAGCGGCACGTACCTGGTCGCCGGCGCCATCACCGGCGGCCACGTCAGGGTGAAGCACACGCGGCCCGATCATCTGGACGCGGTCATCGCCAAACTGCAGGAGGCGGGCGCCACGGTGGACGTGGGTGACACCTGGGCGGAAGTGGATATGCGCGGCCGGCGGCCGACGGCGGTCGATATTCGCACCGCCCCGTACCCCGCATTTCCCACCGACATGCAGGCGCAATTCGCCGCATTGAATACCGTGGCCAGCGGCGTGGGCACGATCATCGAGACCATCTTCGAAAACCGCTTCATGCACATGCTCGAGATGCGACGCATGGGGGCCGAGATACGGTTGGAGGGCAACACCGCCATCATCAAGGGCGTCGAACGCCTCACCGCCGCGCCGGTCATGGCGACCGACCTGCGAGCCTCGGCGAGCCTGGTACTGGCCGGTTTGGTGGCCCACGGACGCACCGAAATCGAGCGGATCTATCATATCGACCGCGGCTACGAAGCGATCGAGGAAAAGCTGCAGCAATTGGGTGCGCGCATCCGCCGTACGACTGCCTGAAGGCGTGCGGCGCCCGCTGCGCAGCCTGCGGCGCTCTTTAGGCGGCTATAGCGGCAAGCGCTGCGCTTGGCGGATCGGCCGCTCAATCACTTTGAACTTGATCTTGTACGGCACTTGTCCATGGCGGCCGGCGAGCTCGACCTCGGAACCGGGTTTGAGTGCGGCGACCTTGCTCACCAGATCCTGTGAGCTGCGCACGGCCTCGCCGTCCAGCGCCGTGACCAGATCGCCCGGCCTGATGCCCGCCTCGTAAGCCGGACTTTTGAGCAGGATATTGACGACCGTGATCCCGCCGGAACCGGTGCCGAGCTGCGCCGCCTGCTCCTGCGACAGATCCTGCGGCACGAATCCGAGCGAGCCGCGCACCACGTGGCCGTGCGCCAGGATTTGCTCCATCACGCCGCGCACGAGATTGACCGGAATTGCAAAGCCGATGCCCTCGGGCCCGCCGTAAGCGCGGTTCAGAACAGCGGTGTTGATGCCGACCAGGTCGCCGTGGACATCGATCAGTGCGCCGCCGGAGTTGCCCAGATTGATCGCGGCATCGGTTTGAATGAAATTCTCGAACGTCGCGAGCCCGAGCTGGCCGCGGCCGGTGGCGCTCACGATCCCCTGCGTCACCGTCTGGCTCAGACCGTAGGGATTTCCGATGGCGAGCACGATATCGCCCACCCGCAGCGTATCGGAGCGGCCCAGCGGCATGACTGGCAAATTGCCGATGGACAAATCGAGAATGGCGATGTCGGTGTCCGGGTCCTGGCCGACGACGGTCGCCTCGGAGATGCGGCCGTCGGCAAGCTGCACCATGATCGAATCGGCGCCCGCGATCACGTGCTGGTTCGTCACGATGATGCCCTTCGCGTTCACGATGACGCCCGACCCCAGACTGCGCTCCACGCGCTGGCGGTAGCTCGGCCAATAGTCGCCGAACAGCTGATCGAGCGGCGCCGCGCGGCTGCGCTCGGTGATCACGCGCGCCGTGTAGATATTGACCACCGCCGGGGCGGCGCGCGCGACCGAGTCGGCGAAGCTCTGCATGACCACGATGGTGCGCTGGGGTCCGGGCGCCGTGCCGGTCGTCGTGCCGGGTGCGGGCGCGCGCGCGGGCGCCGGGGCGGTGACGGCGCCGAGCAAGGCGGGTTTCCACCAGACGACGAGGAAGGCGACGGCCAAGCCGACCACGACTGCGCGCAGCAAAAAACTCGCAAGGATGCGCGCGTTCTGCAATCCGACTCCTCATGCGTGCTCAGGATGAGCGCTTATCTGTGTATAATGCGCCCGCAATATTCTTTGGGAAACACTACGCTCTCAGGGGTTTACGTGAAGAATTGTCAACAATTTGCGGAAGCGGCGAACAAACCCGGGGCGGCACATGGCTGAGCAGGTCGACCATGGCCGCCGGCGCCTGTTGACTGCGGCCACGGTCGGAGTCGGCGCGGTGGGAGTCGCCTTCGCTGCGGTGCCGTTCATCGCCTCTTGGGAGCCGAGCGAGCGCGCGAAGGCGCTTGGCGCGCCCGTGGCGGTCGATGCATCGAAACTCGAGGATGGGCAGATGCTCAAGGTCGTCTGGCGCGGCCAGCCGGTGTTCGTGGTGCGCCGGAGCAAGACTGTCCTCGCGGGACTCGACCACCACAACAACTTGCTCGCCGATCCGAATTCAAATGATTCGCTGCAGCCGGCCTACATCAAGGATTCGGGTCCGGCGCGCGCGCGCAATCCCGAATACTGGGTGGGTCTGGCGGTGTGCACCCATCTCGGCTGTTCGCCGCTCGGCGCATTCGATCCGAACAACGCGTTTCAGGTGGCGGGCGTCGATCTGGGCCAGAACTGGCCGGGCGGGTTCTATTGCCCGTGCCACGGTTCCAAGTTCGACATTTCAGGACGCGTCTTCAAGAGCATGCCGGCGCCGAAGAATCTCACGGTCCCCTCCTACACGTTCGCGGGCGATGCGCGCATCGTGATCGGCGAGGACGAGACTCCCAAGACATGACGCACGAGAGGTTCCGCGATGGCCGCAACACCTGAATCGGCCGACACCGGCTCCGGCAAGGGTTTGATCGGCTGGATCGATCGGCGCTTTCCCTTGACCGTCCTGTGGCGGACCCAGGTTGCCGAATACTACGCACCGAAGAATTTCAACCTCTGGTACTACTTCGGATCCCTGGCGCTGTTCGTTCTCGTGATTCAACTGGTCACGGGAATTTTCCTGACGATGAATTACAACCCCTCGTCCGCCGGAGCATTCGCCTCGGTCGAGTACATCATGCGCGACGTGCACTGGGGCTGGCTCATCCGCTACCTGCACTCGACCGGCGCCTCGGCGTTCTTCATCGTCGTGTACCTGCACATGTTCCGATCGCTGCTGTACGGCTCGCACCGCAAGCCGCGCGAGCTGCTGTGGATATTCGGCTGCTTGCTGTTCGTGCTGCTGATGTCGCAAGGCTTCACCGGCTACGTGCTGCCGTGGGGCAACATGAGCTTCTGGGGCGCGCAAGTCATCGTCTCGCTGTTCGGCAGCATTCCGGTGATCGGTGGCGCGCTGGTGGACTGGATCCGCGGGGATTTCGTGATCGGCGATGCGACGCTGAACCGGTTCTTCGCGCTGCACGTGGCCGCGGTGCCGCTCGCCCTGGTGTTTCTCGTGATCGCCCATCTCATGGCGCTGCACGAAGTGGGTTCGAACAATCCCGACGGCATCGAGATCCACGATGGGCCAAAGGATCCGCAGGGACATCCGCTGGACGGCATTCCGTTTCATCCGTACTACACGGTGAAGGACCTGGTCGGCGTGATGGGCTTCTTGCTGCTGTTCTGCGCGGTGATCTTCTTTGCCCCGACGTTCGGCGGGCTGTTCCTGGAGGCGCCTAACTTCGAACCCGCCAATATCCTGCAGACTCCGCCGCATATCGCGCCGGTCTGGTATTTCACGCCTTTCTACGCGATGTTGCGGGCCGTGCCCTCATTCGCGGGCACCCAGGTGTGGGGCGTGATGGTGATGGGCTCATCCATCCTGGTCTTGTTCTTCGTGCCCTGGCTCGACCGCTCCCCGGTCGCCTCGATCCGCTACCGCGGACCCATCTACAAGATCATGCTGGCGATCTTCGTGGCGGCCTTCGTCACACTCGGTCTGTGCGGCTTGAAGCCGCCGGCGGGGATTTACCCCCTGTTGGCCAAGATTTGCACGACGCTGTATTTCGCATTCTTCTTGCTAATGCCCTGGTACACGAGATTCGACCGCGTAAAGCCGGTGCCGCAGAGGGTCACCGGACATGGTTAAGCGCTGGCTGCTGATCGCGGTCGCATTGCTGAGCGCCGGTCTTGCCGTCCCGGCCGGACAGGCAATGGCTGAAGAGGGCGCAGTTGCGCTGCTGCATTCCGGAGCGGACATCCACGACATCAACTCCTTGCAGCGCGGTGCGCGCGAGTTCATGGAGTACTGCTCAGGCTGCCACTCCTTGATCTACCTGCGCTACAAGCGCATTGCGGACGATTTGAAGATTCCCGAGGCCGATATGAAGGCCCACCTGATGTTCACGGCGGATAACATCTACGACAGCATCGTGAGCGCCATGCCGCCGGCGGATGCCGCGGCCTGGTTCGGGAAGCAGCCGCCCGATTTGTCGCTGAAGGCACGCGAGCGGGGCCCCGACTACATCTATTCGTTCCTGAAGGGCTTCTACGTCGATAAGACGCGCGTTTGGGGCGTGAACAACCTGTACCTGCCCAACGCGACGATGCCGGACGTGCTGGCGGACCGGCAGGGATTGCAGAAGCCGGTGTTCAAGAACGAGGCCGACGAAAACGGCAGCTCGCACATGGTGCTGGCGGGCGTCGAGATGATGATGCCGGGTGCTTTGTCGCCGCAGGAGTATGATGTGTTCGTCCGGGACATCGCCAATTTCCTGGATTACGCCGGCGAGCCGGTCAAGGCGCAGCGCGAATCGCTGGGCATCTACGTGATGCTGTTCTTGCTGGTGGGATTTGTGTTGGCATATTTGCTGAAAAAAGAATACTGGAAGGACGTCCACTGACGCTGCCGCGGGAGCGCCCGTTCAACTGTGGCCCTAGGAGATCGCGTTCGTGGCACGTCGCTCGGTGATGACACTGTTTTCCGCGCCGACTGACCCGTGGAGTCACCGGACGCGTCTGGTCCTTGCCGAAAAGGGAATTGCGATCGAATTGGTGAATGTCGATCCTAATAAGCTGCCGGAAGACCTGCTCGATTTGAATCCCTACCACAGCGTGCCTACTCTGGTGGATCGGGATCTCGTGCTGTACGACTCGCGGGTGATCATCGAGTATCTGGACGAGCGCTTCCCTCACCCGCCTCTGATGCCGATAGATCCCGTGACCCGGGCGCAGTTTCGCGTGGCCTTGTACCGGGTGGAGCGCGACTGGTACGCATTGGCGCACGACATCGCGAGCGATCCGCAGGGCAAAACGGCGGCGCACAGCCGCAAGGTTCTGGGCGAGGCCATTTGCGCTAGCGCCGAGGTATTCAAGGCCAAGCCGTTTTTCCTGAGCGACGAATTCTCCCTGGTCGACGCCAGCATCGCGCCGATCTTGTGGCGCCTGCCGTTTTATGGCATCGAGCTGCCGGCGCAGGCGCAGCCGATCGTCAAATACATGAACTCGATTTTTGCGCGCCCGGCGTTCCGGGCGTGCTTGACCCCCGCTGAACGGGAAATGCGACATTGAAACCGCGCCGCCCCTACCTGCTCCGTGCGCTGCATGAGTGGATCACCGACAGCGGCGAGACCCCGCATATCGTGGTGGATGCCACCGCCGAAGGGGTGACCGTGCCGCGCCAATACGTCAAAGACGGCAAGATCGTGCTGAATGTCAGCTTTTCCGCGACCCAGATGCTGAAGTTGGGCAACGACTTCGTCAGTTTCGAGGCGCGCTTCGGCGGCGTAGGATTCGCGGTGCTGGTGCCCGTACGCGCGATCTTGGGCATCTACGCGCGCGAGACCGGCCAGGGCATGATATTCCCGGAAGGCGACGCGGATCCCGATCCGACCGATGCGCCGCCGGCGGCGCCGAGCACCGCCGGTGCGGGGCCCGCCGCTCCGAAGCGGCCGAAGCTGCAGGTCGTCAAGTAGCGCGAAAGGCGTCTTTTACCCACACCACCTCATGAGCGCCGTCCGGCCGCCCCTGCACGCCGATCACGTCGAACCGCAGGCGCAGGCTGCGCCACCCCGGAACGGTGTCGAGCATGAAGCGCGTGGCGCGAATGATCCTGCGCTGCTTGCGCAGCGTCACCGAGGCAAGCGCGCCGCCGAAATCACGCCGACCGCGCTGCCGCACTTCGACCATCACCAGCACCTCGCCGTCGCGGCAGACCAGATCGAGTTCCCCGCCCTTGCAGCGCAGGTTGCGCGCGAGCAGCTCAATCCCGCGGGTTTTCAGGTATTGGGCCGCGAGCCGTTCGGCCCCGCAGCCGCTCTGCCGCCTCGACTGCCCAATGCCGGCCGCTCGTACCATCGATCCGCAGCATGGCGGTGCGCGCGCGCGGTGTCACCGGCGCTATCCGGCGAGTTCGTCCTGAAATCGGATGATCCGAAGCCGCTCCTTCAAGTCCTCTACAGGACCACCGGTATCCCATTCCTGAGCTGAACCCACTCGAGCTCGCGGTGAATTCGATTATTCTGGTCCAATAACAACCTGCCCGTGACGCCCGAGATCTCGCCGGTCTGGCTCAGGGTCTTGGATCGCAGCGCCGGCACGAGGCGATAGGCGTCGAATCCGAAGGCATACAGACGATCGCGCCGCGCGGTGCGCGACGGCCACGCCGCACGCACGCTGTCGCGAATTTGGCTGGTCACGGGATCGTCCGACACCATCCAAGGCATGTCGGGGAAGAAAATGCCGTCCAGATCGGCATTGGCGCTCGGGTCGGGCTCGAAACCATCCGACGTCGAATAAACGGGCACGTCGCCTGCGTAATTGAACTTCAGCTGCGGCACGATCAGGCGCACGGCAACCGCGGAGGTGCCGGCCACGAACACGAAGTCGGCGTCGGTGCGATGCGTCGATGGCTCGCCCTTGACCGTATGCACCTGCAGGATCTGCTTGATGATGTCGGAGAAATCGGCGCGCCCGGCCTCGTAGCGGCCGCTGTCCAGCAGCGTCCCGCCGTGCTGTGACAACTCTTCCGCGAAAGCCGCCTGAACCCGGCTGCCCCATTCGCCGTCCGGAATGATGGCGACGCCCTTGAGCTTGCCGTCGGCCACCAGCCGCCGTGCGACGCTGCGCGCCTCGTCTTCCGGCAACAGCGCAAATTGATAGAAATCGTGCGAGGCGCTCGCCGAGTCGGCGAGGAAATTCAGCGCAAGTATCGGTGTGTGCCCGGCGCTGCTCAAGGGAGCGACAGCGGCCACATCCTCCTTGGTCAGCGGACCGACTATGAAACCGGCGCCGTCGTCGAGGGCGTGACGGTAGGCGCCGGCGACGGTATCCGCGGCAACGTCGTAAATCTTCAAATGCGGCCGTGAGGCGGGGTCCTGTTCGAGATATGCGGCGATGAATCCGTCGCGTACGGCCACGCCAACCGCCTCGGCGCGGCCCGACAGCGGCAGCAGCAGCGCGATCTGGTCGGGAAATTGAGTAGCGACGGCAATCTGGCTTTGCGCGAGCAGCAGCACGCTGTCGTTGGCGGGATGCTGCGGGAAGGATTTCTTCCAGTCCGCCAGAGCGGCGCCGGCGTGCATGGGATTGCGCGTCATTTCCACGGCGACGGGGCCGAGCGCCAGCCATCCGGCGACGATGGGATCGGTCTTCGGCGGCGGCTTGAGCGGCACACCGCGCTCCGCGGAGCTGCGAATCAGGGCAAAAAGCTCTTCGCGACTGGCACGCACGGCAGCAGGATCCGGCAGGTAGCGTTCGCGCTCGACGAAGGCACGCGTGCCTTCCACGGGGTGGCCGGTCAGAAACGCGCTCTTGCCGCGGATCCACCAATAATTTTGCGCCAGCTCAGGCTGCGTGGGTACCGGAATCGAATCCAATTCGTGAATGGCGCGCGTGCCGTCGCCCTCCGCCAGAGCGATCTCTGCGGCGACGATTGCGCGCGAAGCCGGCAGTGTGGTGCGCGCCTCGGGCGAGACTGTGTCGAATGCTTGCTTGGCCGCCGGCGTGTCGCCGGCGAGCACCCATTGCTCGGCGCTCAGCAACTCATAACTGTCGCGGTCTGCCGGCGCTTGTGCGGCGAGTTCCGCATACGCCCGTGCGGCGTCGGAGTGCTTGCCTTCGCCCGCCAGCCGCTGCGCGCGCTGCTGCTTGTCGGGCGCGGTCTCCGCCGGCTGCACCAGGCTGCAGGCCGCCGTCAGGAGCGCCGCCGCGAACACCGCGCAGAGCACCGCCCGTGGACGCCGAAGGATCGCTGCCATACCCTGCATACCGCGGTTCTCTCTTTGAGTTGCGAGCAGGGGATTATATAGTGACAAACGCGCGCCCTGCGGGCCGGCTCTACGTGGTTGCGACGCCGATCGGCAATCTCGGCGATTTGAGCCCGCGGGCGCGCGCCGTTCTCTCGGCCTGTGCGCTGATTGCCGCCGAGGACACGCGCCACACGGGCGCGCTATTGA
The DNA here is from genome assembly GCA_052326345.1 of Steroidobacteraceae bacterium. Lineage (GTDB taxonomy): Bacteria > Pseudomonadota > Gammaproteobacteria > Steroidobacterales > Steroidobacteraceae > Bog-1198. The sequence continues at coordinate 26,673 of JBKQOZ010000024.1, forward strand.
AGCATTTCGACATCCACACGCCGATGGTGTCGCTGCACGAGCACAACGAGCCGCAGAGGACTCCCGAGCTGCTGTTGCGCATCCAGAGCGGCGCCGAGATCGCGCTGGTGAGCGATGCCGGCACTCCCGGGATCAGCGATCCCGGGTTTGAGTTGGTGCGCGCATGCGCGGGGGCCGGATTCGACGTCGTCGCCGTTCCCGGCCCCTGCGCGCTCGTGGCCGCGCTCTCGATCTCGGCATTGCCCACCGACCGGTTTTGCTTCGAGGGCTTTCTGCCGGCGCGTGCAGCGGCCCGCCGCGCGCGCTTGGGTGGGCTGGCCGAAGAGCCGCGCACGCTGGTGTTCTACGAATCGCCGCATCGCGTGCGGGAGATGCTCGACGATTGCGTCGGCGCACTGGGTCCCGAACGCGCCGCCGCCGCAGCGCGCGAGATCAGCAAGCTGCATGAAACGCTGTACCGCGGCTCGCTCGCGCAGCTCTCGCTTCGCGCCGACGCGGAGGCGGACTTCGCGCGCGGCGAGATCGTATTGGTGGTCGCGGGCGCGCCGCCCGCGCACGGCGGCGCGGCGGGCGGTGCAGACGGTCACGGCGGCGCGCTCGATCGAGTTCTCAAGCCTCTGCTCAAGGAATTGCCGCTCAAGCAGGCGGCACATCTGGCCGCGCAAATCAGCGCGGTACGCGAGAACGAGGCGTACAGGCGCGCGCTGCAGCTGAAACAGGCGTATGGTGCGCCCTAAGAGTCGGCCAGGCAGTCGCTGTGTGCGCGAGCACATGGAGGAAAGTCCGGGCTCCACAGGGCACGGTGCCAGGTAACGCCTGGGGGGCGCGAGCCCACGGAAAGTGCAACAGAAAGATACCGCCCAAGCGCCGCGCGAGCGGCGACGGCAAGGGTGAAATGGTGCGGTAAGAGCGCACCGCGCTGGTGGCAACATCAGCGGCACGGCAAACCCCACCTGGAGCAAGACCAAATAGGGAAGCGAGCGGTGTTTTGGCCGCTACATGTGGCCCACATGGGCTTCCGGGTAGGTCGCTTGAGCTGCGCGGCGACGCGCACCCCAGAGGAATGACTGCCCACGACAGAACCCGGCTTAACGGCCGACTCTTTTTTACGCGCTGCGCGCGACCTTTAAACGGGGCCGAAGCGGCCCCGGCCGATAACAGGCTCGCTTTGCTCGCCTGAAAAAAATAAAAAAATACGCTAAGAGACTGATTCAAAAAGAAGTCCAGTGCTGAAGCGTGCGCGTTTCGAACAAATGTGATCTAAGTCACTGTTGTCCCGAGTTTTTTTTAACTTAAGCCGTTGACAGTGCGACACGGCGCTCCCTATAGTGGCGGTCGGTGGGAGAAAGTGGGAGAAAATGGGTCACGAGACCCGTCCAACATGTTCAGGGGTGCCAACAGGCTCACGCTCGACGTCAAAGGCCGGATGGTCATGCCCACCCGGTATCGGGAGCGGCTGCAGGAGCGGTGCGGCGGCAAGCTGGTGGTTACGGTGGACAAGGACCAATGCCTGCTCATCTACCCGTTGCCGGATTGGGAGGAAATCGAGCGCAAGTTGATGCGTTTGCCCACGCTCAACCCTGAGGCGCGTCGCCTGCAGCGGCTGATGGTCGGGCATGCCACGGACCTGGAACTCGACGGACACGGCCGGGTGCTGCTGCCGCCGCAGTTGCGTGAGTTCGGCCTGCTGACGCGCGACGCCGTGCTCATCGGCCAGGGTCTGCGATTCGAATTGTGGGACGAGGCGCGCTGGAACGAGAAGCGAGACGAATGGCTGGCAAGCGGAGAGACCGCGACCGATTTGCCGGCCGAGCTTGAAACGCTGTCGCTTTAACGGGGCGAGCGTGGCGCAGGAGATGGCGGGGGTGCACACGGCGGTACTGCTACCTCAGGTATTGGCCGCATTGAACGTACGGGAGAGTGGCACCTATATGGACGCCACTTATGGTCGGGGCGGACATGCAGGGGCGATTTTGGAGAAGCTCATCGCTGACGGCCGATTGCTGTGTCTCGACCGCGATCCGCTCGCCATTGCCGAAGCCAGGGCGCGCTTCGCAGGCGACCCGCGCGTCGCGATATTCCTGGCGCCGTTTTCCGCACTCGGCTCGTGTGCCGACCAGGTGCAGCCCGGCCTGCAATTGGACGGCATTCTGTTCGATCTCGGCGTCTCCTCTCCGCAGCTCGACGACGCCTCGCGCGGCTTCAGCTTCATGCACGACGGGCCCCTCGACATGCGCATGAGTGCGGGCGAAGGGGTGAGCGCAGCCGACGTGGTCAACGGCGCGTCCGAGGCCGAGCTGATCCGCATCTTTCGGGAATACGGCGAGGAACGGCAGGCGCCACGCATTGCGCGCGCAATCGTCGCCGACCGTCGATCAAGGCCGTTCGAGCGCACCCTGCAGCTCGCCGGTCTGATTGAGCGCGTCGCCCGCGTCCCGCGCGGCGAGGCGGCCGGCCGTCCCCGCCACAAACATCCGGCGACCCGCGTGTTCCAGGCGCTGCGCATCCACGTCAATCGCGAACTCGAGCAGCTGCAAGCCGGGCTCGAAGCGGCGCTCGATCGCCTGACGCCGCACGGTCGGCTCGCCGTCATCAGTTTTCACTCTCTCGAGGATCGCGCCGTGAAGCACTTCATGCGCCGCCATTCGCTCACCGACCCGATGTATGCCGGCCTGCCGCAGGTGCCCGAGCATGCGCGGCCGAAGCTCAGATTGGTGGGCAAATCGGTGCAGCCCGACGTGCACGAAACGGCGCGCAATCCGCGCGCCCGCAGCGCGCGCCTGCGTGTCGCCGAACGGCTGAGCACAGGAGAAGCCGCATGACGATTCGCAAACTGATGCACGTGGTGATGCCTCTCCTGTGGATCGCCGTTCTCGGATCCGCCGTGCAGGTGATCTACGCGCGGCACAAGGCGCGCGATCTGTTCGTGCGCCTGGAGAAGGTCAACACCGAGCGCGATTCGCTCGAGATGGATTGGGGCCGTCTGCAGCTCGAACAAAGCTATTGGTCCTCGCACGCGTTCGTCGAGCGCGTCGCAAGCTCCAAGCTGCAGATGACTCTGCCGCAGACTCACGACGTGCGGATCGTGCGTCCGTGAAGCAGCGCTCGAATGAAGGCGGCGCACAGGCGAAGAGCCACCGCTGGCGGTCCGTGCTGGTGCTCGGACTCGTGGTGCTGGGCGCCGCAGGGCTCGCGGCGCGCGCGGTGGAGCTGCAATTGCTCGACCACGGCTTTCTGGCGCGGCAGGGCGACGAGCGTTCGATGCGCATCGTCAAGATCGCGGCGCATCGCGGCGCGATCACGGACCGCTCCGGCGAGCCGCTGGCGGTCAGTACGCCGGTCGACAGCGTGTGGGTCAATCCGCAGGAATTGAACGACAACATCGATCAGCTGCCGAAGCTGGCGAAGGCCCTGAAGGAGGATCAGCAATCGTTGGCACGGCGCATCACCAGCAATCTCGATCGAGAATTCCTCTACCTGGTGCGCCACATGCCCCCGGAGCTGGCGGCGCACATCAAGGCGCTGGGAATTCCGGGCGTGTATCTGCTGCGCGAGTATCGGCGCTACTACCCGGCCGGCGAGGTGGCGGGACACGTGGTGGGATTCACGACCATCGACGACCAGGGCCAGGAGGGCCTGGAGCTAGCGTACGACCAGCTGCTGAACGGCGAGGACGGCGCCAAGCGGGTCATTCAAGACCTGTACGGGCGCGTCGTCGAGAACGTCGAGAGCATTCGCGCGCCCCGGCCGGGCCGCGATCTGGTCACCAGCATGGACCTGCGCATTCAATATCTCGCCTACCGGGAATTGAAGGCGGCGATGCAGGAATATCGCGCGCACGCCGGCTCGGTCATCGTCATCGACGTCGACACGGGCGAGGTGCTGGCGATGGTGAATCAGCCCTCGTACAACCCCAACGATCGCGAGCAGCTCAAAGCCGGCCTGTACCGCAACCGTGCGGCCACCGACATTTTCGAGCCCGGCTCCAGCGTCAAGCCGTTCATCATGGCGGCGGCGCTCGCCTCCGGACAGTATCACCCGGACAGCGTGGTGGACACCTCGCCCGGGTTCTTCATGGTCGGCAATAAGATGGAGGAGGATGAGGAGAATCTCGGCGTCATCGATCTGGCGACGATCCTGGCCAAATCCAGCAACGTCGGGACCGCCAAGGTCGCGCTGTCGCTCAAGCCCGAACAGATCTGGAGAACGCTGACCGGCCTGGGGCTGGGTCAGGTCACCGGTAGCGGCTATCCCGGCGAATCGGCCGGCATGCTCAGCAATTACTCACATTGGCGGCCGGTCGGAATCGCCACTCTGTCGCATGGCTACGGGCTGTCGGTGACGCCGCTGCAGCTGGCGCACGCCTACGCCACCATCGGCGCCGGCGGCATCAAGCGCCCGATCTCCTTCGAGCGCGTATCCGGACCGGTGCCGGGCGAACAGGTCCTCGATCCCAAGGTGGCGCACGAGCTCGTGGAATTGATGGAGCATGTGGTCGAAAAGGGCGGTACCGCGACACGCGCGTCGCTCATCGGCTATCGCGTCTCGGGAAAGACGGGCACCGCGTTCAAATCCATCGCCGGAGGCTATTCGACCGACCGCTACATGGCCGTATTCGCGGGGCTGGTCCCGGCATCGCATCCGAGGCTCGCGACGGTGGTGGTGATCGATGAGCCCAACGGCGATCTGCATCAGGGTGGCCAGGTGGCGGCGCCGGTTTTCGCCAGCGTGATGTCGGGCGCCCTGCGCCTCATGGACGTGCCCCCCGACGACTTGCAGAACGTGCCTGCGGCGGCGCTGGTGCAGGCGAACGCCCCGCCATGAGCGCCGTGAGCGTATCTCTCATGTGGCTTCTCGACGGCATCGTGGCCGTGCCCGAGTCCGCGACGCAGGTTCTGGACCTCACCCTCGACAGCCGCGAAGTGCGCCCCGGGAGCCTGTTCTTTGCGCTGCGAGGGCGACAAGCGCACGGCCTGCAATTCGCCGCCGAGGCGGCCGCTCGTGGCGCGAGCGCGGTGCTGTGGGAGCCCGGCCCCGGCGTCGAGTTTCCCGCCCTCGCGCCGGCCGTGTTCGCCGCGCCGGTGGCCGACTTGCACCGGCTGGTGGGACGCATCGCCGATCGGTTCTTCCGCTGGCCGTCCTCACAGCTGCGCATCGTCGCCATCACCGGCACCAACGGCAAGACCACCTGCGCGTACCTCATCGCCCAGTGTCTCGAGCGCCTCAAACACCCGGCGGCCTACATGGGCACCATCGGCTGGGGCCGCATCGGCGCGCTCGCGAGTCCGACCCACACCACGCCGGACGCCGTCAGCGTGCATCGCACACTCGCGCAGCTCAGGGCGCGGGGCGTGCGCGAGGTCGCGATGGAGGTATCCTCGCATGCGCTCGATCAGGGTCGCATCGACGGCGTGCGCCTGCATACGGCCGCCTTCACCAATTTGAGCCGCGACCATCTGGACTACCACCCCTCGATGCAGGCCTACGGCGAGGCCAAGGCGCGCTTGTTCGGGCTCGACGATCTGCAGCATGTCGTGATCAACATCGGCGACGCCTTCGGCCGCCAGTTCGCGCAGGCCTACACGGGACGCGCGCCGCTGACGGCGGTTTGGATCGGCGCGGACGGCGCCGGCTGGCTGGCGGACCGCTCGCTGCACGCGGGCGATGTGGCGGTCGATCTGCGCGGCGTTTCGATGACGCTCGACGGCAGCTTCGGCAAGCAGCGGCTGCACACCCGCCTGCTCGGCCGCTTCAACGCCGAGAACTCGCTGGTGGTGCTCGGCTGCCTGCTCTCGCTCGGAGTGCGGCTCGAGGAGGCCGCCGCTGCGCTCGCGGAGTGTGCGGCGCCCCCGGGCCGAATGGAGGTGATCGAGCCCGCCGTGCGCGGCAAGCCGCTGGCCGTGATCGATTATGCGCATACCCCGGACGCGCTCGCCAAGGCCTTGAGCGGCCTGCGCGAACACTGCCGCGGGGCGCTGTGGTGCGTATTCGGCTGCGGCGGCGATCGCGATCCGGGCAAGCGCGCGATGATGGGCGCCGTTGCCGATGAGCTCGCGGATGAGATCATCGTCACCGACGACAACCCCCGCTCCGAGAACCCGCAGGACATCGTCCGCAGCATCACCGGCGGCATCAAGTCGCACCGCGCGCGGGTGATTCACGATCGGGGCGAGGCGATTGCGGCCGCGCTCAACGAGGCCGCCGCGGCCGATGTGGTGCTCATCGCCGGCAAGGGGCACGAGGACTACCAGATCTACGGCACATCGCGCCGCAGTTTCAGCGATCGCCGCGAGGCATTGCGGTATCTGGGAGCTGCGGCATGAAGCGTACGCTGCTCGAGGCGGCGCGGGTGCTCGGCGGTGAGCTCATCGGCGTCGACCGCCCGTACTGCGCGGTGTCGACCGACAGCCGCACCCTTCAGGCCGGCGCACTGTTCGTCGCGCTGCGCGGTCCGAAGTTCGACGGTGCGCAATTCGTCGCCGCGGCGGCGGCGCGCGGCGCCGTCGGCGCCATGGTCGATCGGGCGGTCCCATCGGCGCCGCTGACCCAGATCGTGGTCGCGGACGCGCAGCACGGCCTGCAGCGCCTCGCGCAGGCCTGGCGCGCGGATTTCTCCATACCCATCGTGGCGATCGGCGGCAGCAACGGCAAGACCACCGTCAAGGAGATGACGGCGGCGATTCTCGCGCGCAGCGGTCCGTGCATGGCCACGCACGGCAACCTCAACAATCACATCGGCGTGCCGCTGACGCTGATGCGCCTCGAGCCCTCGCATCGCAGCGCGGTCATCGAGATGGGCGCGAATCGCATCGGCGATGTGGCGGAACTGGTCCGGCTCGCGCGCCCGACGGTGGGACTGATCACCAACGCCGGCGCGGAGCACCTCGAGGGCTTCGGCGATCTGGACGGCGTCGCTCAGGGCGAGGGGGAGATGGTGGCCGGCCTTGCGCCGGGCGCCGCCGCGATCATCAACGCCGATGACGCGTACTCGGGCTACTGGCGCAAAGTGGCCGCTGCTGCGCGCATGGGCGCCCCGCGCGTCATCACCTTCGGCGTGCACGCCGAGGCCGAATTCACCGCCAAGAATCCGTTCCAGGGGATCGAGCGTGGGGAATTCGCGACGCGGTTCACCTTGCGCTGCCCGCTCGGCGAGCGTGCGATCATGCTCAAGGCTGGAGGCGCGCACAACATCGTCAATGCCCTCGGCGCGGCGGGCGCGGCAAGCGCGGCCGGAGCGTCCCTCGATGACATCGTCGCGGGTCTCGCGGATTTTCGTGCCGTCTCCGGCAGGCTGCAGCTCAAGGCGGGCCTGCGCGACAGCTGGATCATCGACGATTCCTACAACGCCAACCCCAGTTCGGTGCGTGCAGGCCTCGAGGTGCTGCGCTCGCTCTCCGGTACGACCTGGCTGGTGCTCGCGGACATGGCCGAGCTGGGCGAGCACACCTCCGACAGTCACGCACACATGGGCCGCTACGCGCGCGACTGCGGCGTCAAGCGCCTGTTCGCCTTCGGGCCGCAGAGCTCGCGGGCGGTGGAAACCTTCGGCTCGGGCGGCGAGTGGTTCGCGGATGTGGATTCGCTGATCCGCCGTCTGCAGGCGGAGCTGTCGCCGGGTGTGACGGTGCTGATCAAGGGTTCGCGTGTGAATCGCCTGGAGCGCGTGGTGCAGGCCTTGAGCGGCGGCGGCGTCGGTTCCGGCCCGATGATGCGAGCGAGTTGACGCCGATGCTGCTGTACCTTAGCGAATATCTCGCCAAGAGCCATTCCGGCTTCCACGTGTTTCAGTACCTCACTTTGCGCGGCATTCTTGCCGCGATCACCGCGCTCGCCCTGGCCATGTTCATCGGGCCGCGCATGATCGCCATCTTGAGCCGCTACCAGATCGGCCAGCAGGTGCGCATCGACGGTCCACAGTCGCATTTGCAAAAGTCCGGCACGCCCACCATGGGTGGCGGCCTCATCCTGGTGGCGATGGTGATCGCGACCCTGCTGTGGGCGGACTTGTCCGATCGGTTCGTCTGGATCCTCGTGGCGTCCACGCTGGCCTTCGGCGGAATCGGCTTCTACGACGACTATTTGAAATTGGTGGTCGGCAATTCCAAGGGTCTTCCCGCACGCTACAAGTACCTGGCGCAGTCGGTGGCCGCCCTGTGCGCGGCCTTCGGTCTGCACGCCATGCATCAGTCGACGGCTGAGACCTCGCTCTACGTTCCCTTCTTCAAGGCCGTGGCCGTGCCGATGTCCACCGCGGCATTCATCGCCTACGCCTACCTGGTCATCGTCGGCACCAGCAACGCCGTGAACCTCACCGACGGGCTCGACGGCCTCGCCATCATGCCGGCGGTGATGGTCGCCGCAGCGCTCGGTGTCTTTGCCTACGCCACCGGCAACATCAAATTCGCCACCTATCTGCAGATTCCGTACATCAACGGCGTCGGCGAGGTGCTGGTTTTTTGCGCCACCACGGTCGGCGCGGGCCTCGGATTCCTCTGGTTCAATTCCTATCCGGCGGAGGTGTTCATGGGAGACGTGGGCGCGCTCGCGATCGGCGCCGCGCTCGGCACCGTCGCGGTGATCGTGCGCCAGGAGATCGTGCTGTTCGTGATGGGCGGCGTGTTCGTGCTCGAGACTGTCTCAGTGATGCTGCAGGTGGCGTCCTTCAAGCTCACGGGAAGACGCATCTTTCGCATGGCGCCGCTGCATCATCATTTCGAGCTCAAGGGTTGGTCGGAGCCCAAAGTCATCGTGCGCTTCTGGATCATCAGCTTCGTCCTCGTACTGGCCGGCCTCGCCACCTTGAAGATCCGGTGATGGCAAGCGTGGTCGTCGGTCTCGGCAAGACGGGGGCATCGTGCTTGCGCTATCTGGCGAAGCGCGGGATCGCGGTGTCCGCCACCGATACGCGCCGCTCGCCGCCGGGGCTGGCCGAACTCGGCGACCTTGCCAAGACGCTGGACATCCGCCTGGGCGGATTCGATCTTTCCCTGCTCGACGGCGCATCGCAGGTGCTGATGTCTCCGGGCGTGTCTCTCGAGGAGCCGATCGCCTCGCAGGCGCGGGCCCGCGGCATCGAAGTGCTGGGCGACATCGAGCTGTTCGCGCGCGCGGTTCAAGCGCCGGTCATCGGCATCACCGGCACCAACGGCAAGAGCACGGTCACCAGCCTGGTCGCGCGCATGGCCGCCGCCGCCGGGCGCCGCGTGCTCGCCGGCGGCAACCTGGGCAATCCCGCTCTCGATCTGTTGGAGCAGCCGACTCCCGATTTGTACGTGCTCGAGCTGTCGAGTTTTCAATTGGAAACCACGACCTCTCTCGAACTGCTGGCCGCCGTGGTGCTCAACGTCACGGCGGATCACCTGGATCGGTATGCCTCGGTTTCCGCATACGCGCGCGCCAAGGCGCGGATCTTCGCCAAGGCATCGACCGTGGTGCTGAACGCCGATGACCCCCGTGTGGCGGCGATGCGCGCCGGCCTCACCGGCGTGGCGGCCCAGCGCGGGGCGGCGCTGCGCGACCCGCCGCACATCCTGACGTTTTCCACGCAGCGTCCGGATTCGGATTTCGCGCTGCTGCACATCGGTGACCGGATTCATCTGGCGCGCCGCGGTGAGCCCGTGCTCGATATTTCGCGAATGAAGATCACGGGGCTGCACAATGCCGCCAACGCCTTGGCGGCCCTTGCCTTGGGCGAGGCGGCGGGCCTCAAGCTGTCCGCCATGCTCGAGGCGCTCGAGACCTTCCCGGGCCTCGAACATCGGTCGGCGTGGGTCGCCGATCTCGCCGGTGTGCGCTACATCGACGACTCGAAAGGCACGAACGTGGGCGCGACCCTGGCGGCGGTCTCCGGCCTGAGCGGACCGTTGATCTTGATCGCGGGCGGCCAAGGCAAGGGTCAGGACTTCTCGCCGCTTGTCGCGGCTGTTCGCGGCAAGGTGCGGCACGCGGTGCTGATCGGCAAGGACGCGGCGGTGGTCGAGTCGGCGTTGCGGGGTGTTTGCACGACCGAGCGCGCCGCCACGATGGACGCCGCGGTGAGTGCGGCAGCCGCCGTCGCGCGGCCGGGCGACACGGTGTTGCTGTCGCCGGCCTGCGCCAGTTTCGACATGTTCCGCGACTACGCTCAGCGCGGCGATGTATTCGCCGCCGCCGTGCGTGCGCTCGCGTGGCCGCCCCGATGAACGCCACGACCATGTCCTACGGTGTGCGTGCGCGCGAGCGCATGCCGTTCGCGTGGGACGCCGTCACTCTCGGTCTCACGGCCGCGCTGCTGCTGGTCGGTTTGATCATGGTCACGTCGGCCTCCATGTCGATCGCCGCCAAGGATCTCGGCGACCCGTTCTACTTCCTGGAGCGGCAGTTCGTGTTCAGCCTGGTCGGCGTGCTGTGCGCGTGGATGATCACCCGCGTGCCGGCGCAATTTTGGGACAGGTACAGCCTGGCGCTGCTGCTGTTCGGATTGCTGCTGCTGCTGCTGGTGCTGGTGCCGGGTCTGGGTGCGACGGTGAACGGCGCGCGGCGCTGGATGCGCATCGGCCCGATGAACTTTCAAGTCTCCGAGCTGTGCAAGGTGCTGGTGCTGACCTGGGTGTGCAGCTATTGCGTGCGCAAGCGCACGGAGCTCGAGCAAACCCTTCCCGGTCTCGGCAAGCCGGTGGCATTGCTCGGCGTTGCCGCGCTGCTGCTGCTGCTCGAGCCGGACTTCGGCGCCGCCACCGTCCTGTTCGCCACCGGCTTCGCCGTGCTGTTCGTGGCGGGCGCGCGCCTGCGATACGTGCTGCTGTTCGTGTCCGCGGCGGCGATGGCGTTCGCGGTGCTGGCGCTGACCTCGGCTTATCGCCTCAAGCGGCTCACCGGATTCCTGCACCCCTGGGACGATCCGTTCAACGGAGGCTTCCAGTTGACACAGTCGCTGATCGCGATCGGCCGCGGCTCATGGTTCGGCGTCGGCCTGGGCAGCAGCGTGCAGAAGCTTTTCTATCTGCCCGAGGCGCACACCGATTTCGTATTTGCGGTGCTTGCCGAGGAGCTCGGCCTGGTGGGCGTGCTCGGCGTGCTGGCCTTGTTCGTCGCGCTGGTGTGGCGCTCATTTCAAATTTCACGCATGGCGGCGCAGGCGGGGCTGCCGTTCCAGGCGCACCTGGCGCTCGCCTTCGGCGTATGGCTCGGCCTGCAGGCCATCGTGAACATCGGCGTCAACATGGGGGTCCTGCCGACCAAGGGGCTCACGCTGCCGCTGCTCAGCTACGGGCGCAGCAGTTTGCTGGTGAGCCTGGGATGGCTCGGCGTGCTGCTGCGGATTTACCATGAGGTCAAATGCACGTCGCGCTCCGCGGTGATGCGCATGCCCGGAGGACCGCGATGAGCGGCGCGGCCGGCATGGGCGCGGCCGGCGTAGGCCCCGTGCTGATCATGGCGGGCGGCACCGGAGGCCATGTGTTCCCCGCGCTCGCGGTGGCGAAGGTGCTGCGCGAGCGGGGCGTTCCGGTGGTGTGGCTGGGCGTTCCCGGCAGCATGGAATCGCGCCTGGTGCCGGCCAACGGATTCCCGATTGAGTGGGTGCGCGTCGCCGGGATTCGCGGCAAGGGCCTCTGGACGTGGCTGTTGGCGCCGCTGCGCGTGACGGGCGCCGTGCTGCAGTCTCTGCGGATACTGCGCCGCGTGCGGCCGCGCGCCGTGCTCGGCGCCGGCGGCTACGTGAGCGGACCCGGCGGCATCGCCGCCTGGCTGCTGCGCATCCCGCTGCTGATCCACGAACAGAACGCCGTTGCGGGTTTGACCAACCGCTGGCTGTCGCGCATCGCCTCCCAGGTGCTGGAGGCGTTTCCGGGGAGCTTCGATGCGAGCGTGCGCGCCCGCACCATCGGCAACCCGGTGCGCGCCGACATCGCCGCCGTCCCGGAGCCCGCGCTACGCTTTGCCGGCCGCGGCCCCCGGGCGCGCTTGCTGGTGTTCGGCGGCAGCCAGGGGGCGCAGCGTCTGAATGCCATCGTGCCGCAGTCGCTGTCGCGCCTGGAACCCTCGCGCCGGCCCGAGGTGCGCCACCAGGCCGGAGAGCGGGGTGTCGCGGCCGCGCGCGAGGCCTATGTCGCGCTCGAGGTCGACGCCGAGGTTCTGCCGTTCATCGAGGACATGGCCGCCGTCTACACGTGGGCGGATCTGGCGCTGTGCCGCGCCGGCGCGATGACCATCGCCGAATTGCAGGCGGCCGGCCTGGGTGCGCTGCTGGTGCCGCTGGCGGTCGCCACCGACGACCACCAGACCAAGAACGCCGAAGCGATGGTGCGGATCGGGGCCGCGCGCGTGTTGCCGGAGCGGGAGCTGACGCCGGATGCACTCAGCGCGTGCATCGCTGAGCTCACGGCAGACAGGGCGCGAATGCTCAAGATGGCGCAGGCCGCGCGCTCCGCCCGCAACATCGATGCGGCGTCGCGCATGGCGGATCTGTGCATCGCCGCGGGGAGCGCAGGGGCATGAACGATCGCATGCGCCGCATCCATCTCATCCATCTGGTCGGCATCGGCGGCAGCGGCATGGGCGGGATCGCCGAAGTGCTGCTGAACCTGGGCTACGAGGTGCAGGGCTCGGATCTGAAGCCGAACGCCGTGACGCAGCGGCTTGCGCGCCTGGGAGCGAAGATCTTCCTGGGGCATTCCGCAGAGCACCTGGGGAAGGCGGACGTGGTCGTCGTGTCGAGCGCCGTGAGCCGCGCCAATCCCGAGGTGGCGGCGGCGCTCGCGAGCCGCGTGCCGGTGGTGCCCCGCGCGGAGATGCTCGGTGAGTTGATGCGCTTCCGCTACTCCGTGGCAGTCGCCGGGACTCACGGCAAAACCACGACCACGAGTCTGATTGCGAGCGTGCTCGGCGAAGGCGGGCTGGATCCGACCTTCGTCATCGGCGGGCGCTTGAAGAGCGCCGACAGCAACGCGCGGCTCGGGGCGGGCCGCTATCTGGTCGCCGAAGCCGACGAAAGCGATGCGTCGTTCATGCATCTGCAGCCGATGATCTCCATCGTCACCAACATCGACAACGATCACCTGGGGACCCACGAGGGTGATTTCGCCCGCCTCAAGCAGAGCTTCGTCGACTTTCTGCACAACCTGCCGTTCTACGGGCTGGCGGTGCTGTGCGCCGATGACGAACATGTGCGCAGCATTCTGGAAGCCGTCGCCCGGCCCTTCGTCACCTACGGTTTCTCGGCCGCCGCCGACGTGCGCGCGGTCGAGGTCGAGCGCGTGGGTCTACAGTCGCGCTACCAGGCGCTGCGCGCAGGGCGCGAGCCGCTCAGGTTGACTGTCAATCTGCCGGGACGGCACAACGTGCTCAATTCGCTGGCGGCGGTCGCGGTGGCGACCGAGCTCGATGTCGCCGATGCCGCCATCCAGCGGGCGTTGAGCAATTTTCAGGGCATCGACCGGCGCCTGCAGCAGCTCGGGGAGATTCACTGGCCCGGCGGGAGCGCCCTTATCGTCGACGACTACGCTCATCACCCGACCGAGGTCGCGGCCACTCTCGATGCAGTGCGCCAGGCTTGGCCGTCGCGCCGTGTGGTGCTGGCATTTCAGCCGCATCGCTACACTCGCACGCGCGATTTGCTCGACGATTTCGGCCGGTGCTTGAGTGAATGCGACGTGCTGCTGGTCATGGAGGTCTACCCCGCGGGCGAGGCGCCCATTGCCGGCGCCGACGGACGCGCGATCTGCCGCGTGGTGCGCACGCGCGGAGTGGTCGAACCGGTGTTCGTGGAGCGCGTCGATGAGCTCGCCGAGGCACTGCGCAGCGTCGTGCACGACGGCGACGTGGTGCTCACCATGGGCGCCGGCAACATCGGCGCCATCGCGCAGGAGCTGAAGAGCCGGTTCGCGGCGGGAGCGGCGGCATGAACAGCCTGGCGCGCACGCCCGGCCTCGCGCCAGAATTCGCCGCCCGGGTGCTGCACGATGTGCCGATGTCCAAGCACACCTCGTGGCACGTGGGCGGACCGGCCGACCTGTTCTTCATTCCGCGCGATACCATGGATCTGGCGGCGTTCATCCGCCAGCTGCCCGCCGATCTGCCGCTGCTGTGGATCGGTCTCGGCAGCAATCTGCTGGTGCGCGACGGCGGCGTGCGCGGCGTCGTGGTGTCGACCCATGGCGCGCTCGGCTCGGTCGAGCGGATCAGCGCCACGCGCATCCAGGCCGGCGCGGGCGTGCCCTGCGCGCGCATTGCACGGCAATGCGTGCAATGGGGCCTCGGCCCCGCGGAATTCTTTGCCGGCATACCGGGCACCCTCGGTGGCGCGCTCGCGATGAACGCCGGTGCCTGGGGCGGCGAGACCTGGCGCCACGTGATCGCCGTGGAAACACTCGACCGGCGCGGCGCACGCCATACGCGCACGCCCGCCGACTACGAGATCGGCTATCGCCACGTGCGCGGGCGAGCCGGCGAATGGTTCGTCGGCGCGCGCCTGGAGTTCGAACGCAAGCCCGGAACCAAGGACGACGCCATTCGCGAACTGCTGGAGCGGCGCAGGCAAACCCAGCCGATCGGCGAATGGAGCTGCGGCTCGGTGTTCACGAACCCGCCGGGCGATCATGCGGCGCGCCTGATCGAGAGCGCCGGTTTGAAGGGATTTCGCATCGGCGATGCATCGGTATCCGAGAAGCACGCGAATTTCATCATCAATCATGGCGCTGCGCGCGCCGCCGACATCGAGGCGCTGATTCTGCACGTGCAGCGCGCCGTCGCCGCGGCCCATCACATCGAGCTCGCGACCGAAGTGCGCATCGTGGGAGAGCCGGCATGAGCCTGCTCAAGGCGATATCGAGCGGGCGGCGGGCGCAGGCGAGCGGGGAGTTCGGCCGGGTCGCGGTGCTGCTGGGCGGCGACTCAACCGAGCGGGAAATCTCGCTGCTCAGCGGCAATGCGGTGCTCGCCGCGCTGAAGCGCCGCGGCGTCGAGGCGCACCCCTTCGATCCGCGCGATCGTGCGGTGCAGAGCCTGGTGAGCGAGGGCTTCGATCGCGCCTGGATTGCGCTGCACGGCCCCGGGGGCGAGGACGGGCTGATGCAGGGAGCCCTCGAATGGCTGGGCATCCCGTACACCGGCAGCGGCGTGCTCGCCTCGGCGCTCACCATGGACAAGCTCAAGACCAAGCGCGTCGTGGTGGGCGCGGGATTCGCTGCGCCTGAATATGCGGTGCTGTCGAGCCCGGACGACCTGAAACGCGCGCTCGCCGACCTTAAGCTGCCGCTGATGGTCAAACCGGCCTCGCAGGGCTCGAGCGTCGGCATCACCAAGGTGAAAACCGCGCCGCAGCTCAAGAGCGCCTTCGAGGAGGCGGCGCGCATCGACCCGGTCGTGTTCGCCGAGCGGTTCATCGCGGGCGAGGAGTTCACCGTGGGCGTGCTGCAGGATCGCGCACTGGCGTCGATCCGCATACAGCCGGCGACCGAGTTCTACGATTATGAGGCGAAGTATTTGCGCAGCGACACGCAGTACCACTGCCCGAGCGGCATCGACGAGAAGTGCGAAGCACGGCTGCAGGCCGACGCGCTTGCCTGTTTTCGCGTGACCGACTGCTTCGGCTGGGGCCGCGTCGACTTCATGCGCGAGGCGGCGACCGGCAAGTTCTATTTCATCGAAATCAACACGGTGCCCGGCATGACCGACCACAGCCTGGTGCCGATGGCGGCGCGCCGCGCGGGCATCGATTTCGATGAACTGGTGTGGCGCGTTCTGGAGACCAGCTTTGCGAGGGAGCGCCGATGAACCTCAATTGGCTCTTCCGCCGCAACCGGTTCAAAAATCGCCCGAAGGCCGAGAAGCCCAAGCGGCAATGGCCGCGATTCGTCACCGAGTGGCGGATCTACGCGCGCCGCGCCACGCTTCTGGCGTTCACCATCGGCGCCCTGGCCGCGCTCACCTGGGCGCTCGACCGGCCCGTGCGCGTCATCTCGATGGATGGCAGCTTCCAGCGAGTCTCACCCGGACAAATCGAACAGGCTGTCGCGCCTCTTGCGCACGCCGGCTTCATGTCGGCCGACCTCGATGCGATCCAGCGCGCGGTCGAGGCAATACCCTGGGTCGAGCATGCGCGAATTCAGCGCCGCTGGCCGAACAGCCTGCACGTCACCGTGATCGAACAGACCGCGGCGGCGCGCTGGGGCGAATCGGGGCTGCTCAACACCCGCGGCGAATTGTTCGTCAGGCAGGCCGCACACGTCCCGGCGGAACTGCCGCGCCTGAGCGGTCCCGAGGGCACCGAGTCGCAGGTCGCGCAGCGCTACCTGGCGGTGCAGGGCCGCATGCTCGAAGCCGGCATGCGCGTTGCGGCGCTGCGGCTCGACGAGCGCGGCGCATGGGAACTGGATCTCGACAATGGTGTGACGGTGCGGCTCGGCCGGCGCGAGGTCGACGAGCGAATCGACCGGTTCATCCGCACCGCCGCGCAGGTGATCGCCCATCGCCTGAATGAAATCACGTATGTGGACATGCGCTATTCGAACGGCTTCGCCATCGGCTGGCGCAATTCCGCGGCGCCGGCGGCGGCGCCCGCCAGACATCCCGACGATACCGACGCCTGAAGGAATTCTCGAGCAAGACATGGCCAAGCGTTCAGACCGTAATTTGTTAGTAGGCCTCGACATCGGCACCAGCAAGGTCGTCGCGATCGTGGGCGAGATCAAGGCCGACGGGGCGCTCGAGATCATCGGCATCGGCAGCCATCCGTCGCGCGGGCTGAAGAAAGGAGTCGTGGTCAACATCGAGTCGACCGTGCAATCGATTCAGCGCGCGATCGAAGAGGCGGAGCTGATGGCGGGATGCGAGATTCACTCGGTATACGCCGGGATCGCGGGCAGCCACGTGCGCAGCCTCAACTCGCACGGCATCGTCGCCATCAAGGACAAGGAGGTCGTGCAGGGCGACGTCGAGCGCGTCATCGACGCCGCCAAGGCGGTCGCGATACCGGCCGATCAGAAAATCCTGCACGTCCTGCCGCAGGAATACATCATCGATTCGCAGGAAGGGATCCGCGACCCCATCGGCATGTCCGGCGTGCGTCTCGAGGCGAAGGTGCACATCGTCACCGGCGCGGACAGCGCCGCGCAGAACATCGTGAAGTGCGTGCAGCGCTGCGGACTTGCGGTGGACGACATCGTGCTGGAACAGCTCGCATCGAGCTACGCGGTCCTCACCGAGGACGAAAAGGACCTGGGCGTCTGCGTGGTCGATATCGGCGGCGGCACCACGGACATCGCGGTGTTCGGCGGCGGTGCGATCCGTCACACCGCGGTGATTCCGATCGCCGGAGATCAGGTCACGAACGACATCGCGGTCTCTATGCGCACGCCGACTCAATACGCCGAGGACATCAAGATCAAGTACGCCTGCGCGCTGTCGCAGCTCGCGAATCCCGACGAGACCATCGAAGTGCCTAGCGTCGGCGACCGTCCGCCGCGGCGGCTCGCGCGCCAGACGCTCGCCGAAATCGTCGAGCCGCGCTACGAGGAACTGTTCGCACTGGTTCGCGACGAGCTGCGCCGCGCCGGGCTGGAGGAGTCCGTGGCGACCGGCATCGTGCTCACCGGCGGCAGCGCGAAGATGGAAGGTGCCATCGAGCTCGCCGAGGAGGTGTTTCACATGCCGGTGCGGCTCGGCGTGCCCCAGTACGTCACCGGACTGCTCGACGTGGTGTGCAATCCAATTCATGCCACCGGCGTCGGCTTGCTGCTTTACGCGAAAAGCAATTTGGATTTGGGTACCGCGCGGGATGCGCCGCTGCTGGCGGGCGGCATGAAGTCGATATTCGAACGCATGAAGGCCTGGTTTCAGGGCAACTTTTGATCAAACCGATAGGAGAACACGATGTTTGAACTGATGGATACTTATAGTCAAAGCGCCGTCATCAAGGTGCTGGGGGTAGGGGGCGGCGGCGGCAACGCGGTCTCGCACATGGTGCAAGCCGGCCTCGAGGGCGTGGATTTCATCTGCATCAATACCGATGCGCAGGCGCTCAAGCACTCCAAGGTGCGCACGGCGCTGCAGATCGGCTGCAACATCACCAAGGGGCTGGGCGCAGGCGCCGATCCGGAAGTCGGACGCCAAGCCGCCATGGAGGACCGTGACCGCATCATCGAGCTGATCGAAGGGTGCGACATGCTGTTCATCACCGCGGGGATGGGCGGAGGTACCGGCACCGGTGCGGCGCCGGTGGTGGCGCAGGTGGCCAAGGAACTCGGCATCCTGACGGTGGCTGTCGTCACCAGACCCTTCGAGATGGAGGGCAACAAACGCTCGCGCGTCGCCGACCAAGGGATGCTTGAGCTCTCGAAGTACGTCGACTCGCTGATCACGATTCCGAACCAGAAGCTGCTGTCGGTGCTCGGCAGCAACACCACGTTGCTCGATGCGTTCAAGGCGGCGAACACCGTGCTGCAGGGCGCCGTGCAAGGCATCGCGGAGCTGATCACCCGGCCCGGCTTGATCAACGTGGACTTCGCGGACGTGCGCACCGTCATGTCGGAAACCGGCATGGCGATGATGGGTTCGGGCGCCGCGGCGGGCGAGGATCGCGCGCGCGAAGCGGCTGAGGCGGCGATTTCCAGCCCCTTGCTCGAGGACATCAATCTTGCGGGAGCCCAGGGGATTTTGGTCAACGTCACGGCGGGCATGGATCTGTCCATCGGCGAGTTTCAGGAAGTGGGCAACGTCATCAAGCAGTTCGCCTCCGACGATGCCACCGTGGTGGTCGGCACCGTCATCGATCCGGAAATGGCCAATCAGATCCGGGTCACGGTGGTGGCGACGGGCCTCGGCAAGCCGGTGGCGCGCGCCGCCCCGCAGCCGGTCGCGGCGGCCACGGCGATGGCAATGGCGCCGGCCCCAACCATGCGGGTAGTGAGACAGAAGTCACCGATGGCGCCGACCGATTACGCCATGCTCGACAAGCCGACCGTTCAGCGGCAGCGCGCCGTGGGCGATGGTTTGCGGACGGAGAGCGACTCGGAAGATCTGCTGGATATTCCGGCGTTCTTGCGGCGGCAAGCGGATTAATTAACAAATCTCGACACTTCATGCAGTGGCGCCCGCGGGAACCGAACGGCTCTTCAAGGGCGCCGCATTGCTTCGGAGAGGAAGGGAATTTGCGTCTTTAGCGGGTGTCCAGCCTGTGGTACCTTTGCTGCAGTTAACATAGCGTGTGATCCGAAGTCCCCATAGATGTTGAATCAACGAACACTAAAAAATTCGATTCGTGCCACGGGGGTGGGTTTGCACACCGGCAAGAAGGTCCTCATGACGTTGCGTCCGGCACCGCCGGATACGGGCATCGTGTTCCGCCGCATTGATCTGGATCATCCGGTGGACATCCAAGCGCATGCCCAGAATGTCGGTGACACGATGATGGGAACGACGCTGCAATGCGGCGAGATCAAGATCTCCACGGTGGAGCACCTGCTGTCCGCTCTGGCGGGCTTGGGCGTGGACAATGCGCTGGTGGAATTGAGCGCGGGCGAGGTGCCGATCATGGACGGCAGCGCCGGCCCATTCGTGTTCTTGCTGCAGTCGGCCGGCATCGAGGAGCAAAAGGCGCCGAAACGCTTCATCAGAATACTCGAGAGCCTGAAGGTCGAAGATGGCGACAAGTGGGCGCGCTTCGATCCGTACGACGGCTTCAAGGTCAATTTCGAAATAGAGTTCAACCACCCGACGTTCAAGAAGCATTCGCAGGTGGCGTCGATGGATTTCTCGACCACTTCATTCTTGCGCGAGGTGAGCCGCGCGCGGACCTTCGGCTTCATGCGCGATCTGGAAAGCCTGCGGGCGCGCAATCTGGCGCTGGGCGGGAACATGGACAATGCCATCGTGCTCGATGATTACCGGGTGCTGAACGAGGATGGGTTGCGCTACGAAGATGAATTCGTCAAACACAAGATTCTCGATGCGATCGGAGACCTGTACTTGCTCGGCCACAGCCTGATCGGGGAATTCAGCGGCTATAAGTCCGGACACGCACTTAACAATAAATTGCTGCGGGCGCTCATCGGCTCGCACAGTGCCTGGGAAGAGGTGACCTTCGAGAGCCTGGCCGAGGCGCCCATTTCCTACGTCGCGGCGGCCGCCAGGGTCTAAGGCCTTGGGCAATGCTGCTGTGCGGCTTTAGGTGCTGGGCCGCACCACCTTGATGCGTACGATGCGAATCTCGACCCCCATCGACTGCCCGACCCCGACGCGCAGACTCTCGGTGGCGTAGCGCAGCCGCGACGCCCAGGCGGCACTGGTGACTCCAAGGGTCAGCTGCCCCTGTTCCAGACCGGCGCTTAGGACCCTTTCGGCGAGCTTCTCCGGCAGCGCAGCGCAGACGTGCTCGAGGACCGCCGAGCGTTGCTCCGTTCGGGTCTTGAGGTCAGTGAGCCGCCGGCTACCTCCTTGGAATAATTCATTGATATGTTTAGGTTTTCGCATCGCAACAGAGCACTGTCGCGATTCGGCGACAGTCTAAAACGTGCTTAATTTCCTTGTTTTGGTTGACCTTATTGCATAGTCTACCCGCTGTGCCGGCCAGCCCAAGGGAGATCCACCCGTAATGACGGCTTTTAGAGCACCATCCCTATGAATGTCATTTTTGTGGGCCGCAAATCCGGCCGCGTCAAACAGTTCGACTTGCGCCACCCTGTGGTCATTGGGGCTGCGCTGGCGCTGGTATTTGGCATGGTGGGCGGTGCATTTTCCGTCGGCATCAACCTTGGCGTGCGCCATCGCGGTGCGAATCCGCTCGATCAGCTGGGCTCTTGGTCGGCCGATGTGCTGCGCGAGCAGGCGCAGATCGAGGACGTGCGCCGCGTGCTGCAGGAGAAGGTCAACGCCTTGGCGATGCGCGTCGGACAAATGAATGCCAATGTGATTCGCCTCGATGCGCTCGGTAAGCGCCTGACGCGCATGGCGAATTTGAACGACGGGGAGTTCGATTTCGGCAATCCGCCCGCGCTGGGCGGCGCCGAGGGGGCTGACGGCCAGCCCGCGCAGATCCCGAACCTCACCGCCATGGTCGATGATTTGCAGACCCAGCTGTCGAGCCGCGAGCAGCAGCTGGGGGTGCTCGAGAACCTGATTTTGACCCGGGAACTGAACAAGCAGGTCTACCCCGAGGGCCGGCCGGTGCAAGACGGCTGGATTTCCTCCTATTTCGGGCAGCGCGCGGACCCCTTTACCGGCTACACCGCCGTCCACAAGGGCGTCGATTTCGCGGGTCCGCCCGGCACGGCGGTCAGTTCGGTGGCGGCGGGGCTGGTGACGTTCGCGGGTGAGCGCGCCGGCTATGGCGAGATGGTGGAGATCAACCACGGCAATGGATTGGCCACTCGCTACTGCCACAACGAGAAACTGCTGGTGAAGCAGGGTGACATGGTGCGCAAGGGTCAAGAGGTCGCCTTGATGGGTTCGACCGGCCATTCCACCGGCCCGCACCTGCATTTCGAGGTGCTCAAGAACGGCGCCCAGGTCGATCCTTTGCGGTTCATCGGCGAGGACCGTTAAGCTAGGAAGGGTTTGGGCGCCGTTGTCGAAGCCTTAAGCCGCCGCCGGCGGCGGGCGGCGGCTCGCCGCGCGCAGCGAAACGATTTCCCGGCCTTCCGGTCTATCCGTACAATACCCAGTTTTTCAAGGACGCCCTCCGCGTGTGGAAGCTTTTGACCCAAATATTCGGCAGCCGCAATCAGCGGCTCATCAAGGAGCTGAGCCGCACGGTTGCGGCCACGAACGAGCTCGAGTCCGACATCCGCGCCTTGCGCGATGAGCAATTTCCAGAAAAAACGGGCGAGTTGAAGGCGCGATTTGCCGGCGGCACGCCGCTCGACGATCTGGTGCCCGAGGCGTTTGCGCTGGTGCGCGAGGCCTCGCGCCGCAAGCTCGGCTTGCGGCATTTCGATGTGCAGCTGATCGGCGGCCTTGCGCTGCACTCCGGCAAGATCGCCGAGATGCGCACCGGCGAGGGCAAGACCCTGATGGCCACGCTGCCCGCGTATCTGAACGCTCTCACCGGCGATGGGGTGCACGTCGTCACGGTCAACGAATACCTGGCGCAGCGCGATTCGGACTGGATGGGCCCGGTGTTCCGGTTTCTCGGGATGCAAGTGGGCGTCATCAAGAATGCCCAATCCCCGGAAGAGAAGCGCGCCGCTTATGCCTGCGACATCACCTACGGCACCAACAACGAATTCGGCTTCGACTACCTGCGCGACAACCTCGCGTTTCGCCTGGAGGATCGCGTACAGCGCAAGCTGTCGTTCGCCATCGTCGATGAGGTCGATTCGATTCTGATCGACGAGGCGCGTACGCCGCTGATCATTTCGGGGCCTGCCGAGGAGAGCACCGAGCTTTACATCAAGATCAACGCCCTGATCCCTCGCCTGACCAAACAGAAGCAGGAGGACGGGCCCGGCGATTACGCCATCGATGAGAAGACCAAGCAGGCCACGCTCACCGAAGAGGGTCATCAGAAGGTCGAGGATTTGATGGCGGAGATCGGCCTGTTGCGCGACGGCGAGAGCCTCTACGACGCCACCAACATCCGTTTAATGCACCACTTGAACGCGGCGCTGCGGGCGCATGCGCTGTACAAGCGCGATGTCGAGTACATCGTGCGCCAGGGCGAAGTCATCATCGTCGATGAGTTCACCGGCCGCACCATGCCGGGACGACGCTGGTCGGACGGCCTGCACCAGGCCGTCGAGGCGAAGGAGGGCGTCAAGGTTCGCGAGGAAAACCAGACCGTCGCATCGATCACCTTTCAGAATTACTTCCGGTTGTATTCCAAATTGTCGGGAATGACGGGCACCGCGGACACCGAGGCGTTCGAGTTCCAGCAGATCTACGGCCTCGAAGTGGTCGTGATCCCGACTCACAAGCCGATGATCCGCAAGGACCACTCGGACCTCGTGTTCCTCTCGGAGCACGACAAATTCAAGGCGATTCTCGAAGACATCCAAGAATGCGTGAAGCGCGGCCAGCCGGTGCTGGTCGGCACGACCTCGATCGAGACTTCCGAGCGGTTGGCGAAGCTGCTGGTGGGAGCCAACATCCACCACGAGGTGCTCAACGCGAAGCAGCACGAGCGTGAGGCGCATATCGTGGCCGAGGCCGGTCGGCCCGGTGCGATCACGATCGCGACCAACATGGCGGGCCGCGGCACGGACATCGTGCTCGGCGGCAGTCCGCAAACGCAGATCGACGCCATCGAGAATCCGAACGAGGCCGCCCTGAAGCAAATTCATGAGGATTGGCGCAAGCGGCATGAGCAGGTGCTCGCCGCAGGAGGCCTGCACATCATCGGCACCGAGCGTCACGAGTCGAGGCGCATCGACAACCAGTTGCGCGGCCGCTCCGGGCGCCAGGGCGACCCGGGCTCGAGCCGGTTCTATCTCTCGCTCGAAGACAATCTGATGCGCATCTTCGGCGACCCGACGCGCATGAAGGCGCTCATGACCCGCGTCGGCATGAAGGCCGGTGAGGCGATCGAGAGCGGCATGCTGACGCGGCAAATCGAGCGTGCGCAGCGGCGGGTGGAGCAGCACAATTTCGACGCCCGCAAGCAGCTGCTGGAGTATGACGACGTCGCCAACGATCAGCGCCGCGTGATTTACCAGCAGCGCACCGATCTGATGGCCGCCGAGGACGTCGCGGAAGCCGTCAAGGGAGTGCGCGAGGATGTGGTCGCACAGCTGGTCGATCAGTACCTGCCCGGGGGCGCTCCGGAGGAGCAATGGGACGCGGCCGGCCTGGCGCAGGCCATCGAGCGAGACTTCGGAGCGGCGCTGCCGGTCGTCGAGTGGGTCAAGGTCGAGCAGGCCGGCGACGGCTCCGGGTTGCGGCAAAAAATACTCGCCGGGCTCGAGGCGGAGTATGAGCAGAAGCAGACGAACGTGGGTCCGCAGGTCATGCGCTACATCGAAAAAGAGGTGATGCTGCGCACGCTGGACCAGCATTGGCGCGAACATCTCGCGGCCATGGATTACATGCGCCAGGGAATTTTCCTGCGCAGCTACGCGCAGAAGAACCCCAAGCAGGAATACAAGCGCGAGGCATTCGAGCTGTTCTCCGCCATGCTGGATCGGATCAAGTTCGACACCGTGACGACGGTGTCGAAGATTCAGGTACGCAGCCAGGCGGAGATCGAGCGTGAAGAGTTCGAGCGTCAGCAGCGCCTCGCGCGTGCGCTGCAGATGCAGCACGCCGAGGCGGTCTCCCCGATTCAAGCGACCCCTGGCTTCGAGGAGGCGGGGCGCAACGCAACCGCGCTCGACGCCGAACCGCCCGCCGCCCAACCGGCCCCGACGCCTTTCGTGCGAGCGGTGCCCAAAGTGGGGCGCAACGAGGCGTGTCCGTGCGGATCGGGCAAGAAATACAAGCACTGTCACGGCGCGCTGCAGCAGCAGGCGAGCGGCTAGGAGCCTAGGCGAAGCGCCTCGCGCGTGATTCATGTCGTCGCCGGAGTGGTGATCGACCGCTTAAGGCGCGTGCTGATCGCGCAGCGGCCGGCCGGAAAACATCTGGCCGGCGCGTGGGAATTCCCAGGCGGCAAACTCGAGCCGGGCGAGGCGCCGGGCGAGGGGTTGGCGCGCGAGCTGCGCGAAGAAATCGGCATCACGATCCGCCAGCCGCGGCCGCTGATCCGGGTGCACCATGCCTATCCCCATGGCGAAGTACTGCTCGATGTGTGGGTCGTTCGGCGCTACCGCGGCAAGCCACGGGGCTTGGACGGCCAGAGGCTGCGCTGGTGCAACGCCCGAGAGCTGCTGGGTGCCGAACTGCTGCCGGCCGATCGGCCGATCCTCGCGGCGCTGCGGCTGCCGCAGCGATTGCGGCGCGCATCGACGCCGGTTTACCGAGTCGCACGATTTTCCGAAAGAGCCCGGGGCACGAACCCCCGAGGTTCCGCGGCGAGGCTCCTCGGCGTCGCCTGCCGGAATGCCGCGGAGGCCAGGGCGGCGGCGGGGCGCGCAGATTTTCTCGTCCTGCGCGAGGCGCCGAGCTGTCGCGATCTCGCTGCGCTGTGCGGCGCCGTGCCGGTGCCGGTATTCGTACCGGGCATGGCGTTGGAGCGGGCCTGGGCGCTCGGCGCGAGCGGCATCAACGCCATAGTGTGTTAGTTTTCAGGGCAATGGCCTCCCCGTCACCCCTCGATCCGCTCGATCGGATAGTGATTGCTTATCTGGCCGTGCCGCTCGTGATTTTTCTGGCCGGCTGGTTTGAAGCATGGGCCGCCGTGCCGCTCCTCGCATGCCTGGCGTATGCGCTGAAGGCCCTCCTTTCGGGACTGCCCGGCGCACCGGCGCGCTGGCCGGTGACCCGCTTGCAGCTGTCGGTGGCCCTCGCCGTGGGGTGTGCATGGACCGTGTGCGGCGGCATCGGACATTGGGTCTTCGCCAATGCGGATTGGCATCTGCGCGACGCGGTATTGCATGATTTGGTCGCCGGCCAATGGCCCGTCGGCTACGGAGTCGTCGGCGGCAAGGACAGTCTGCTGCGCGCGCCGCTCGGGTACTATCTGCCCGCCGCGCTGCTCGGCAAGTGCAGCGGGCTGCTCGCGGCACATGCCGCCTTGGCGGCATGGACCATGATCGGCGCGGTGCTGTTCCTGCTGCAGGTGCTGTCGCTGACGCCTTCGCGGGCGGGGGTCGCGCTCGCCGTGGCAGCGGTGATCGTGTGCTTCAGCGGCCTGGACGTCCTCGGCTATCTTTGGCGCGCGCCGCACCTTGCCGCGCACTGGGACATCACGAGACATCTGGAATGGTGGGCGGACAGCTATCAGTATTCGTCCATGACCACACAGCTGTTCTGGGTGCCGAACCATGCGCTCGGCGGCTGGCTTACGATCGGTCTGTTGTTCCGCGGCGAACGCGACACGCCGCTCGATTCGATGTTGCCGATGATCGTCGTGGCGGTTGCGCTCTGGTCGCCGCTCGCGGCGCTCGGCGCCGTGCCATTCGTGCTGTGGAAGCTGGCGGCCCGCACGGCGCGCGACCCGGGCGCAGGGCTGCTCCATCCGCGGGTCTGGGCGCCGGCGCTCGCGGTGGGCCTCGCGGTCGGCGCTTATTTGACGCTCGATGCGGGCCGCATCCCCAAGGGATGGACGCTGGGCAGGAGCGGCACGGGCCCCTCGGCCATCGCCATGGATCTGCTGCACCAGGGGCAGTTTTTTCTGCTGGAGGCGGGCCTCATCGGGATCGCCATTTTAGGCGTTCGGCGCAGAGGTCAAGTCGTGCTTGCTTTAGCCGTCCTCGCACTGTTGCCGCTCGTCAGTTTCGGTTCCGCGAACGACCTCTGCATGCGCGCATCGATTCCGAGCTTGGCGGTGCTCGCCATCGGCGCGTGTCTCGCCTTGTTCCGCGACGCTCCAGCTCCCGGCGCCAGGGGCAAAAAGGCCGCTCTGGGCTGCCTGCTGGCGGTCGGCGCGGTGACGCCATTTCAAGAATTTGCGAGGGCCGCGGTGCTGCCTGCGTGGCCGGCCGATCTCTCCGCATCCCTTATCGGAGCGGCTTGCGGCCGGTATCCTGCACACTATGTGGCGCGTCTGGGAGGCCACGCAATCGAGCACGTATTGCGCGGGCCCCGCGTGCTGGCGCAGGAACCTCCGCGCAGCCCGACATGCGCCAAGCCGGGGTCGACATCATGAGGGAGTTCCATGGACGCTCTTGATCTGCAGCAGCTCGCGCTGCGCGCGCGGCGACGCCTGCTGCGCATGCACTTCGAGAGCCGCATCGGCCATCTGGGCGGCAACCTGTCGGCTCTGGATGCGATGCTCTGCCTGCATCATGCGGTCATGAAGCCCGCGGACAATTTCATCCTTTCCAAGGGACATGCGGTCGGCGCGCTTTACATCACTTTGTGGAGCCTGGGCCTGCTCGCGGAGGAGGATCTCGCCACCTTCCACGCCGACGGCACGCTGCTCGCCGGCCACCCGGTGCCCGGATGGAGCGCGCACATCCCGATCGCGACGGGGAGCCTTGGGCACGGCTTCCCGGTCGCGCTCGGCATGGCGCTCGCCCGTCAACTGAACGGCGAGGCCGGGCATGTCTATTGCCTGACGTCGGACGGCGAATGGCAGGAAGGCGCGATGTGGGAGGCGCTGATTTTCTGGGCGCATCGCAAGTTGACGAACCTCACGGTGCTGGTGGACCTGAACGGCCTGCAGGGCTTCGGCTCGACCCGCGAGGTCGCCTCGATGCACGACCTCGGCAGGCGCATCGAGGGCTTCGGGATCCCGGTGGCGCATCTGGACGGTCACGACCACCGCGCCATTGCAGCGGCCGCCCGTGCTCATCCCGGCGCGATGCTGATACTGCACACCGTGAAGGGCAAGGGCGTGTCGTTCATGGAGGGCCGCATGGAATGGCACTACCTGCCGATGAGCGAGCAGCAGTATGCAGAGGCGCTGCGCGAGCTCGAGGAGCCGCCATGAGAAATGATTTTTGCCGGGCGATGGTGGCCCTCGCCGCGCGCGAAAGCTATGTCTTTTTGACGGGTGATCTCGGCTTCATGGCGCTCGAGCCGCTCGAAAAGGCGCTGGGGTCGCGCTTCATCAATGCCGGCGTTTCGGAGCAAAACATGATATCGGTGGCGGCCGGCGTGGCGCGCGCGGGCGGCAAGTCCTGGGTCTACAGCATTGCGCCGTTCTGCTACGCGCGCCCCTTCGAGCAGATCCGCAACGACGTCTGCATGAACCAATTGCCGGTGCGTCTGGTCGGCAACGGCGGCGGCTATGCATACGGCTCGATGGGAGCCACTCACCACGCGCTCGAGGACTACGGCGTGATGCTGGCGCTGCCGGGCCTGCGCGCCTACATCCCGGCATTCGGCGCCGATCTCGACCCGATGGTGCAGGCGATGAGCGAGCGGTCCGAACCCTCCTACCTGCGTCTCGGGCGCTCCGAGCTC
The DNA here is from genome assembly GCA_052326345.1 of Steroidobacteraceae bacterium. Taxonomy (GTDB): domain Bacteria; phylum Pseudomonadota; class Gammaproteobacteria; order Steroidobacterales; family Steroidobacteraceae; genus Bog-1198. Next base: position 54,591 of record JBKQOZ010000024.1, read on the forward strand.
GACGATGAGCGAGGGCTGCCGCCCTATGCGCCATGGCGCCGGCTGCAAGACGGGCAGGCCGGCGTGATCGTCGTCGTCGGCCCGATCGCCGGCGGCCTGTGGCGCACCTCGCGCGATCTGCCCTCGAAGCGGCGTCCGGCACTGTGGGTCGTGAGCGAGCTGGGCGGACAGCGCGCGCGCATGGCGCCGCCCGAAGCGCCGCCCGAAGCGCTGCTCCATGCGATTGCGGACGCTCCGGCGCTCGGCGTGGCCGAAGAACATATTGCGCACGGCGGCTTCGGCGAGCGATTTCTCTATTACCTGGCGCTCGCGGGGGCTCACCTGCCCCCGGTGGTGCACGCCCATGCCGTCGGTTACCCTTCCGGACGCTACGGCTCGCAGAACTGGCACCGGCGCGAATGCGGGCTCGACGCCTCCGCGATTTTGCTGAGTGTGGCCGAGCGCGCCGCGGCGGCGCGGCGCCGCCCATGAGTACGATCGATTCACTGGCGCGCGAGCTGCATGGCCCGATCCTGATCCTGGGAGCGAGCGGCTTCGTCGGCGCCAATCTGATGCGCGCGCTGCTCGAGGTGCGCGCGGATGTGTTCGGGACCGCCTCGCGTGACCCCGCGTGGCGGCTCTCGAGGGTCGGCGCCGACCGGCTCATCACGGTCGACCTGCTCGCGCGGGGCAACATCGCTACCCTGCTGGACCGCCTCGAACCGCGCACCGTGCTCGATTGCGTCGCCTACGGCGCCTACTCGTTCGAGCAGGACGTGGAGCGGATGTACCAGACCAACGTGGTGTTCAAGCAGGAGCTGATCGAGCAGCTATTGCGGCGCGGCACTCACTGCTACGTCCATGCCGGCAGCTCCTCGGAATACGGCGCGCGCTCGGCGGGGCCGGATGAGGCGGTGGCGCCGGCGCCGAACAGCCATTATGCGGTGACCAAGAGTGCCGCCGCGGGGCTGGTGTACTTCGCCGGCCGCCATCGAGGTCTGCGCTGCGCCAACCTGCGGCTCTATTCGGTATACGGACCGCTCGAGGATCGCTCGCGGCTCATCCCCACACTCGTGGCGGAAGCGGCCGAGGGGCGCCTCCCGCCGTTCGTCGACCCCGAGACCTCGCGCGATTTCATCTATGTGGAAGACGTCGCCCGCGCGTTCCTGTGTGCGGCGGTCGAACTGCGCCGGGATCACTATGGGGAGTCCTTCAATATCGGCAGCGGCCGCAAGACGACCATTCGCGAACTGGCGTATCTCGCGAAGGGACAGTTTCGCGTCGACGCCGAGCCGCAGTTCTCCACGATGGCGCCGCGCGACTGGGATGTCGCGGATTGGTACGCCAATACGGCGCGCGCCGCGGGCTTCCTGGGGTGGCGCGCCGAGATCCCGCTCGGCGAGGGATTGGCGCGTACCGCGCGCTGGTACGCGGATCTTGAGGATGTGAAACTATACGAGCGCGCCTCCAAGAAGCGCGCGCTCGACAGCATCTACAGCGTGACGGCGATCATCGCCTGCTACAAGGACGCACAGGCCATTCCCGTCATGGCGGAGCGGCTCGAGCGCACCTTCGCAAACTTAAACATCGACCACGAGATCATCTTCGTCAACGATGGCAGCCCCGATGATTCCGAGGAGGTGATTCGCGCGATCAGCGCGGCGAATCCGCGCGTGCTCGGCATCACGCATTCGCGCAATTTCGGCTCGCAGGCCGCGTTTCGCAGCGGCATGGAGCTGGCGGCGAAGAATGCGGTCGTGCTCATGGACGGAGACCTGCAGGATCCGCCCGAGCTGATTGCCGATTTCGTCGCCAAATGGCGCGAAGGCTTCGACGTGGTCTACGGGGTGCGCACCAAGCGCGAGGCCGCGTGGTACATGCAAATCGCCTGCAAGGCCTTCTATCGGATCTTCGACTACTTCTCGTCGGTGCCGATTCCGCGCGATGCGGGGGATTTCTCGCTCATCGACCGCCGCGTCGTGAGATGGCTGCTCGCGTGCGAAGAGCGCGACCTGTTCCTGCGCGGACTGCGCGCCTACGTCGGCTTCAGCCAAACCGGCGTGCCGTACGCGCGCCCGGAGCGCATGTTCGGGCGCTCGACCAATAGCGTGCTGAAAAACTTCGGCTGGGCGAAGAAGGGAATCCTCTCCTTCAGCCGCACGCCGCTCGACGTGCTCACGTTCAGCGGCATCGCCTTGGTGTTGATCTCCTCGGTGCTCGGCGCGCTGCAGCTGCTCGCGCGCCTGTTCTTTCCCGGCCTTGCGCCGCGCGGCATCACCACCGTGGTGCTGCTGATCATTTTTTTCGGCTCCTTCACCATATTCGCCGTCAGCCTGATCGGCGAGTACATCGCCAAGATCTTCGAGGAGGTCAAGGCGCGCCCGGCCTTCATCCGGCGCCATCTGATTCGCGCCGGTGAAATCCGCAAGGCGGGCGGCAGTGTCTGACTGGTCGCTGCCGCGCGAGAACCTCAACCTGCGCGAGTATGCGGCGCCGTACGGACGGGAAGGCCTTCGGCCGCCGCCGCACGAGCGCGCACTCGGCGCCGCGGCGCGCTTCAGAGGGGCGTTGCGGCGATTTGCCGACCTGCAGTTCGGGTCGATCTGGCGCGACCTCGCCGTGCTGCTGCCGCGCGTGCAGGGAACGCTCGCCGATGTCGGCTGTGGCGCCCAGCCGTTTCGCGACCTGCTGCGCCCGCAGGTGCGCTATATCGGCGTGGACATCGATGAGGCGCAGATGCGGTTCGGCTCCGCCGCGCGGGGGCTTGGCGCGGCCGATACGCGCCGCTTTCATGGCAGCGTGCTGCCGCTGACGGACGGCGAGGCGGATGCGGTGCTTTGCACCGAGACGCTCGAGCACGTGCGCGACGCCGTCGCATTCTTGAGCGAGCTGAATCGCGCTTTGGCGCCCGGCGGGCAGCTCATTCTGACGGTGCCGTTCGCGGCGCGCTGGCACTTCGTGCCGTACGACTACTGGCGCTACACACCGTCGGGCCTTGCGCACGTGCTGTCCGAGGCCGGATTTTGCGAGGTGCGCATCTATGCCCGCGGCGGTGCGCTGGCGGTGGCCGGCTACAAGGTACTGGGCTATGTCCTGCTGCTGCTGGCGGGGCACGGGCGGCAAGGCGCGGAGTCCGCATTGCCGCGCCTGCTCGGCGTGTGCCTGCTGCCGCTCGCCGCGCTCGGCACGCTCGCCGGCCATCTGGGCCTCAAGTTTCCGGGAAGCGCGGAGGATACTCTGGGATACACCGTGCTGGCGCGCAAGGATCGCGGGCATGACTGAGGCCGCCTCGGCGGCCCGCCCTTGCCCCGTTTGCGGCAGCGCGGACGCGACGCACGAGCGCTTCACCGAGCGACTCGATCCTAAGCGCATCGACGGCATGTCGTATGCCTCGCGCAAGGAGCCCGAATACATGAGCCTGCGCATGGTCGTGTGCCCGGGCTGCGATCTTTTGTACGCGCCGCGGGTTCCCTCAGCGGAATCTCTGGCCGGGGTCTATGCCGACACCGGCTTCGACAGCGATGCCGAGGCCCGCTGCGCCGCACTGAGCTATGCCGAGGCGCTGCGCGGTTGGCTGGACCGGCTGCCCGATCGTGCGAGCGCGCTCGAGATCGGCGCCGGCAACGGCGCGCTGCTCGCGCATCTGCGAGCGCTCGGTTTCAGCCGCCTGGTCGGCATCGAGCCGTCGCGCGCGGCCGCACAATCGGCGGCGCCCGATCTGCGCCCGCTCATCCGCATCGAGAGCTTCGATCCCAAGGCGCTGTCGCCGGCGCAGTTCTCGTTGATCATCGCCAACCAGACGCTCGAGCACGTACACGACCCCTGCGCCTTGCTGAGCGCTGCGCGCGCTCTATTGAAGCCCGGCGGGGCGCTGATGAGCGTCTCGCACAACTACCGGCATTGGCTGATGCGCCTGCTGGGTGCCCGCTCGCCCATCATCGATATCGAGCACCTGCAGGTGTTTTCCCCCGCAAGCCTGCGCATAGCGATTGAGCGCGCCGGCTTCAAGGATGCGCAAATCCGGCCGTTCGCCAACCGCTATCCACTGCATTACTGGATCCGGCTCGCGCCGATCCCGCAATCCCTCAAGCGCCCGCTGCATGCGCGGCTGCGCCGAGGGGGCGCGGACGGGATGGGCGGATGGATGCTGCGCGCGAGCGTCGGCAACATGTCGGCCTGGGCGAGCACCTAGGTTAGGAACTCAGGGACGCTACGGGCGCAGGTTCTCATTGAAGAACCGCAAGATCATTGCATAGGCGTGGCGGCCGTCGTGCTGGCGAATCAACCCGTGTTTTGCGCCCGGGTAGACCATCACGTCGAAGGGTAGCCCAAGATCCTGAAGCTTGCGATAGAGCTTGGTGCTATTGAGAAACAGCACATTGTCGTCGGCCATGCCGTGGATGATCAGAAGCTTGCCGCGCAAGTCCTTGGCGTACGGCAGTACGGAGCTCGCCTCGTAGCCGGCGGCGTTGTCCGATGGTCGGCCAAGATAGCGCTCGGTGTAATGCGTGTCGTAGAGCGTCCAATCGGTCACGGGCGCACCGGACACGCCGGCGCGGAACACCTCCGGCGCCTTGAACATCAGCATGAGCGTCATGTAGCCGCCATAGCTCCAGCCCCACACGCCGATGCGCGTGGGATCGACGTAAGGCTGCGATCCCAACCAGCGTGCGCCCAGCACCTGGTCCGCCACCTCGATGTCGCCCAGCCGGTCGTGAATGGGCGCTTGAAAAGCCGTGCCGCGAAAGCCGCTGCCGCGGTTGTCGAGCTGGAAGACGAGGTAACCCGCGCGCGTCAAGATTTGCGTGAAGGAGTTGCCGGTCCAATTATCGAGCACTCGCTGCACGCTGGGGCCGCCGTACACCTCCACGATGGCCGGATGACGCTTCGTGGAATCGAAGTGGGCGGGTTTGAACAGCCGGTATTGCAGCGCCTGTCCATCCGCGGCGGCGAGACTGCCGAATTCCGGAATCGCATTCTCCGCGAGGTACGGGGCGTCCGGATGCTGCTGATCGAGGCGGTTTTCCGAGAGATATGCGATGAGGCGGCCGTCTGCGGCGCGCAAGCTCACCTGCGGCGGCTGCGTGCTGCTGGTGAAATTATCCACGTAGACGCGCGTGTCGCGCGACATGGTGACGGCGTGCACACCATCCTCGCGGGAGACGCGGGATACGGCTCTCGGATCCTGCGTATCCAGCGAGGTGCGGTACAGCTGGCGCTCGACGGGGCTCTTTTCGGTTGCGGTGAAATAGATCAGGCGCCGCTTCTCGTCGATACCCTTGATCGCGCGGGCGCGAAAATCATCGACGTTCCAAGGGCCGGCGGTGAGCTGGCGCTTCAGACGCCCGTCGTAGGCATACAGATACAGGTGCTGAAAGCCGTCGCGCGCCGATTCCCAGACGAACTCGGCAGATTTGCCGAGGAACGTCAGCTCGTCGTTCAATTCAATCCATGTGCTGCTGGTCTCGGTCAGCACCACGTGGCTCTCGCCGGTGGCGATGTTCGCGAAAATCAGATCGAGCCGGCGCTGATCGCGGCTTTGCCGTTGAATGGCGATGCTCTTGCCGTCGGGCAGCCAATTCACGCGTGCAAGATAAATGTCCTTTTCAGGCCCCAGGTCGATCCAGGTGATCGCGCCCGTCGAAACGTCGGCGACCCCGATGCGGATCAGCACGTTGGCGCCGCCCGCCGCCGGATAGCGCTGCGCAAACGTCGACACATTATCCGCCGCTATCTCGAAGCGCTGCACGATCTTGACGGGGCTTTCGTCGACGCGCGCGAACGCGACGTGCCGGTCATCGGGCGCCCACCAGTAGCCGGTGCTGCGGTCCATTTCCTCCTGCGCCACGAATTCCGCCATCCCGTTCTTGATCGGGCCGCCTCCATCGCTGGTCAACGCCTTCTCGGTGCCGCCGGCAAGCTCGTAGGCATATAGATTCTGGTTGCGGACGTAGGCGACGTAGCGGCCGCGCGGTGAAATCGTTGCATCCGTCGCAAAACCCTCGGAATGCATGATTTGCCGCACGGCCTCGCCAGCGGGTTTGGCAAGGTCGTAGTAGTACAGTCGCCCGTCCAGTGGAAACAGCAGCGCGCGCCCGGTCGGCGCGAACGAGTATTCCAGGATCCCGGACAGCGCCGCAGTTCTCTGGCGCTCCCGGCGGCCGCGCTCCTCATCCGAGAGCTGCTCGGCGGCCGGCGCCAGCACCTTGGAGTCCACGAGAATTTGCGCGCGGCGCTCGCGGATGTCGTATGCCCAAAGATCCAGGCGATCCTTGTCCTCTGGCCGGCCCTGCAAATAGGTCACGCGCTCCCCGTCGGGCGATATCTTCAGCCCGACGATGGAGGGCCCCGCGAGGGCCGGCGCGTCGAACAGGCGATCGATCGTGAGTTCCGCGGCTTGAGGCGCGGAGTGCGGCGCTGCCGCGGCGGCGCAGGCGACCAGAGCGGGTGCCAGGTAGCGCCCCGACGAGGTTCGGGATTCGGCCATGAGCTTTAAACCTTTTTCTAAGATGACAAGCGAACCGCGCGGTAGCAGACCTCGAACAATTCCGTGACGCCGCGCGTGCTGCGCATCCGGGTTTCGGCCGCCGACACGTCCTCGCGGGAGATCTCCTCGATCTTGAAGTGCGGCGAGTACAGGCGCCTCACTTCCGCGCCCTGCACGGAAAACGGCGGCCCGGACATCTGTGCCTCGCGGTATTCCAGGGTCACCAGCAGCAACTGCGTGCCCGCGCTCATCAGGGCCGCCATGTGCAGGGCATACGGTGCCCGCAGTTCCGGGCTCCAGGAAATCAGGGCCGCTCGATCATAAACGGCCGCCACCGCTCCCAGCATGGCGCTCGTAAGGCCGAAGAAGTCGCCGCGATAGAGCTCAAGATCGGCCGCTTCGTAGACGTCGAAGCCCTCTTGCACCCTGCGCCGGGCCGGAATGCCGTTCTCCATGCAGAACGCCTCGACGGCGGTAGCGGACAGCTCGACCCCGATCACGCGATGCCCCTGATCGCGCAGCCAGAGCATATCCAAGCTCTTGCCGCACAAGGGCACGAATACGCGGCTGCCCCCGGCGAGATGCAGGCTCGGCCAGTGGCGGGTCAGATTTCGATCCGCCACGGATTGATGAAAGCCGATTTGGCCGCTGCGCCAGCGCTCGTGCCAGAACTCAGGCTGCATGGATCATCCGTCCTCTGGCGCAGCGCCGGGCAATTCCTCGCCGTCGGCGGCGGACTCGTCCGGAATTTTGCGCTGCTCGCTGAGCCATGCGCCTAAGTCGATGAGCCGGCAACGTTCACTGCAGAACGGCCGGTACGCCGATTCCGCCGACCACTCCACCGGCCGCCCACAGGTCGGGCATTTCACCGTGATTGCCATCGCAGGGAACCGTCCAAATCAAGAGCAGCAGGTCAGCAGAAAAGGCACATCCGTTTCCACGTGAACCGGCCGGCTGGTCGCGTCGGTCCAGTTCAGGAAGCGGATGGTGCAGCGATGCTGGCTGCCGCTCATCTCGGGAAATACATCGCTGTCCGGCGGCAAAGTCACCCGCACCAATTGACAGGGGTTTTCCCGGTCGAATTGCAGCTGGAAGACTCCGCCGATCGCGGTCTCGGATTTGCGTTTGGTATTTTGGCGCGTGAGCCACAGCAGCTCCGCAATGCTGTCGCAAAGCGGCCGGATGAGCGCCAGCCAGCTGCCGAATTCGGCCGCCCGAATCTCCGTGGGGCGACTGAGCCAATACGAATAGTCGGGCAGATCGAAATCGCAGGTGCCGCCCGGTATGGCGCTGCGGTGCTTGATGGCGCTCAGGAACTCCGAATCGCGCAGCGGTCCCATGAAATTGCCGCCCACGGTCGACAGATCCTCACGCAGCTTGATGAGGTTCGACATCAGCGACTTCAACCGGCTGGGGTCGACGCCAGTCTTGTGCTGATACTCCTTGAGCACGTTGACGTGGCGCTCGAGCTCTTTGAGCACGTCGCTGCGTGAATCGCCGCGGGCCGTGATGGCCAGAATCTCGAGCAGGCTCGAAACCGCGGCGCGCGCGCTCCAAGCATTATCCAGTTCGCTGTGGTAGGTGGCCTGGGTGTAGAGGAATTCCAGTCGCAGGAAGGTACGCATGCGCTCGTTGAGCGGCAGCTCGTAGACGACCGGCGCCAACAGGCTCTCGGCACCGGTCTGCGGTTCGGGGGAGGAGTTCATGATCCCTATTCTGATCCAACCGAAGGGCCACGGTAAACCTGGGTTTGGGTCTAAATCACCGTCGAGTGCGCGCATCTCACGAGGGCACCGCGCCGGCGAGCCGCAAATAGCGCTGGTGCAGCCGATCGACCGCTTCTCTCAATTGCGCCACGGTCCCGGAATTAACGAGCACATCGTCCGCGGCTTTCAGGCGGCTTTCGCGGCTCGCCTGCGCCGCGAGTATCGCGCGCGCCTGCTCCAGGCTGACCGAGTCACGCGCCGTCAGCCGCTCAAGCTGCGCCGCCTCATCCGCATCCACGACCAATATCCGGTCCACGCGGTCGCGGGCAGCGTTTTCCACGAGCAGCGGAATCGCCATCACCAGATAGGCGCCGACGGCCCCGGCCGCGCGCCGCTCCATGTCGGCGCGGATGAGCGGATGCAGGATGGCTTCCAGGTCGCGGCGCTTGCCGGGATCGGCGAAGATCAGATTGCGCAAGGCGCGCCGGTCGAGCTCTCCCTCGGCGCTCAGCACTCCCGGGCCGAACCTTTGGACCACCTGCTCGAGCCCGGGCTGTCCCGGGGCGACCACGACGCGCGAGGACTCGTCGGCATCGATCACGGGAATGCCGAGTTCCGTGAAACGCCGGGCGACCGTGCTCTTGCCGCTTGCAATCCCGCCGGTGAGCCCGATACGCAGGCGCGGCGCCATGGGTCAGCGAAGGCCCGAGACACGCAAATAGCCGCTCACGAGCGCATTTCCAAACAGCATCGCGAGCCAGCCGGCCGCCGCCAGATAGGGTCCGAACGGCATCGGGGCGGCCCGATCACGGCCGCGCAGGACGATCATCAGTATCCCCAGCACCGCGCCCGTGGCGGCGGACAGCAAAATCACCAGCGGCAACAGCTGCCACCCCAGCCACGCGCCCAGGGCCGCGAACAGCTTGAAGTCGCCGTAGCCCATGCCTTCCTTGCCCGTGATCAGGCGAAATGCGTGGTACACCAGCCACAGGCTCACATACCCCGCGGCGGCGCCGATGACGGCATCGCGCGCCGACACGGGCAGGGGGGCGCCCGCGGCGGGGCCCATCGCGGCCGCCGCCAGCAGGCCGGCCCATAGCAGCGGCAGGGTGATGTCGTCGGGCAGAAGCTGATGATCCACATCGATGCCGGTCAGGGCGATCAGCGCCCAGGTGACGCCCAAGCCGCACGCGGTAGCAGCCGTGACGCCGAAGTGCCAGGCCACCGCGGCGGACAGCAGACCGGTCGCGAGCTCGATGAGCGGATAGCGCGCGGAAATGCGCGCCTGGCAGGCGGCGCAGCGGCCGCGCAGCACGAGCCAACTGATCACCGGGATGTTCTGCCACGCCTTGATCGGTGCCTTGCACGCCGGGCAGGCGGAACGCGGGGTGCTCAAGCTGAAGCGCTCGGTCGGTTCGGAGGTGATCGTCGTTGCGGCACTGTCGGCGGAGGGTAGCAGCTCGATCGCCTGGGCGCGCCACTCGCGCTCCAGCATGATGGGCAGCCGGTAGATGACGACGTTGAGGAAGCTTCCGATCACGAGGCCGAGCACGAACACCGACCCCACGAACAGCAGGGAGCTGGCGGTGTACAGTGCGGCGAGATCGTTCAGCATGAGCGAAGCGAAGCTGTCGCCATGCCGCCGGCCGCTCTTTGCCCGATTATCCGACGACCGAGCCGAGCTTGAAGATCGGCAGGTACATCGCGATCACCATGCCGCCCACCAGCACGCCGAGAATCGCCATGATCATCGGCTCCAGCAGGCTCGACATGCTGTCGACGGCGTTATCGACCTCCGCCTCGTAGAAATCGGCCACCTTGGCCGACATGGTATCGAGGGCGCCCGACTCTTCGCCCACCGCGATCATCTGAATCACCATGTTGGGAAACAGCCCCGTGTTTTCCATGGCGCGCTGCAGGCGCTGTCCGGTCGCCACCTCGTCCTTCATGCGCAGCACCGCTTGTTCGTAGACGATATTGCCCGTCGCGCCCGCCACCGATCCCATGGCCTCGACCAGGGGCACGCCGGCGGCAAACATAGTCGAGAGCGTACGGGCGAAGCGCGCGATCGCGGCTTTCACGAGAATTGGACCGATGATCGGGAACTTCAGCAGTATCCGGTCGAGCGCAAGCTGCATCGGTCTGGAGCGCTTCTTGAAGAAAAAGAACGCATAGATGCTGCCGCCGATCACAAATCCCAGCCACCAGCCTTGGTGCTGCACGAAGCGCGACATGTTGACGACCATTTGCGTGAAGGCCGGCAAATCGGCGCCGAAGCCCTTGAACAGCGATTCGAACTGCGGAATCACGAAAATGAGCAAAATGAGCGATACGATGAAAGCGACGGCCAGCACGGCCATCGGATAGAACATCGCCTTCTTGATCTTCTTCTTGAGGGCTTCGGTCTTCTCCTTGTAGGTCGCGATTTTGTCGAGCAGCGTCTCGAGGGCGCCGGCCTGCTCGCCGGCCTCGACCAAGTTGACGAAAAGAGCATCGAAGTAGAGCGGGAATTTCGCGAGCGACTCGTGCAGCGTGCTGCCGCCTTCGATGCTCGACTTGACGTCGAGCACCAGCTTTTGCATGGAGGGCTTCTCGTGCCCGTTGCCGATGATCTCGAAGGCCTGGACCATGGGTATGCCGGCCGACATCATGGTCGCGAGCTGCCGGCTGAACACCGCGATGTCCCCATCGGTGATTTTGCCTCCGCTGCGGAATGTGTTGCTTTGCGTCTTGACGCGCGTGGCGGCGACCCCTTGGCGCCGAAGATCGGCGCGCAGCGCCGCTTCGTTCGCGGCAAGGGTCTTGCCGCGCACCTTGTTGCCGCGCTTGTCCTTGCCCTCCCACAGAAATTGGGTTTCTTTCTTGGTTGCGGTTGCCGATATCGCCATAAATCAATCCTTGCGTGAGCTTCGCTACTCGATCGTGATGTTGTTCACTTCTTCCAGGCTGGTCGCGCCGTCTCTGACTTTTTGCAGGCCTGCACGGCGCAGGTTCCAAACGCCCTCTTTGGCCGCCTGGTCGCCGATGTGCAGAGCCCCGCCGCCTTCCATGATGATCCGGCCGATGGCTTCCGTGACCGGCATGACCTGATAGATGCCGAGGCGCCCCTTGTAGCCGTCCGTGCATTGCCCGCAGCCGACCGCCTTGTAGACGCGGATGCCGCTCGCGATGTCCGCTTCCTCGAAGCCTTCCTTGCGCAGCGCCTCGGCCGGAATGTCGATCGGCTGCTTGCAATTGTTGCAGAGCCTGCGCGCCAGCCGCTGCGCGATGATCAGGCTGACCGAGGTGGCGATGGCGTAGGGCTTGACGCCCATGTCCACCAACCGGGTCAAGGTCTGAGGCGCATCATTGGTGTGCAGCGTGGAGAGCACCAGGTGGCCCGTCTGCGCGGCCTTGATGGCGATTTCAGCGGTTTCGAGATCCCGGATTTCGCCGACCATGATGACATCGGGATCCTGGCGCAAAAACGCCCGCAGCGCCGACGCAAAGGTGAGGCCCACCTTGTTGTTCACGTTGACCTGATTGATGCCGGGAAGATTGATTTCCGCCGGATCCTCCGCGGTCGAGATGTTGCAATCCTCCGTATTGAGGATATTGAGGCCCGTGTACAGCGACACGGTTTTGCCGCTGCCCGTCGGGCCGGTCACCAGGATCATGCCCTGCGGTTTGGCCAGATACTTCAAATAAATCTCGCGCTGATTCGGCTCGTAGCCCAGCGCATCGATGCCGAGCATCGCGCTCGAGGGATCGAGGATACGCGTGACGACCTTCTCTCCGAACAGGGTCGGGCAGGTGCTCACGCGAAAATCGATGGCGCGGTTCTTGGAGAGCCGCATCTTGATGCGGCCGTCCTGCGGTACGCGGCGCTCGGCGATATCGAGCCGCGACATGACTTTGAGGCGCGCGACGATTTTTACCGCCAGCTGAACCGGCGGCAGCGCCACCTCTTTGAGCACGCCGTCGATGCGCGTGCGAATGCGGAATATCTTCTCATAGGGCTCGAAGTGGATGTCCGAGGCACCCTTCTTGATGGCGTCGAGCAGGATCTTGTTGACGAAGCGCACGATCGGCGCGTCCTCGACATCGTCGCGGCCGAGCGCTTCGGCGTTCGGGTCCTCATCGCCGCCGGTGACTTCCAGGTTTTCGAGATCGAAATCCTCGTCGGTCAAGCTCGGCATGACCTGGTCGGCCTGATCGATGGCCTTGTTGACGGCCAACTGGAGCTTGTCGTCCTCGACCACGACGAACTCGATGCTCATCGAAGTCTGGAAGCGAATCTCATCGAGCGCATGCAAATTGGTCGGATCCGCCACCGCCAGGAACAGCCGCTTGCCGCGCTTCATCAGGGGCAATACCCGGTGCTTCTGCAGGAGCTTGTCGCTCACCGCCCGCACGGCGTCCATGTCCGCCGCCACGGCGTCCAGATCGAGGAGGGGCACCCCGAATTCGTTCGACGCGGAGATGGCGATATCGCGCGCGCTCGCCAGGCTCGAAGAGACGAGATGGGTCACCAGGCTCTGACGCTTTTCCTTCGCCTTGGCAACGGCGTCCTGCATGGCGGATTCCTCCAGCAATCCGTCTTGAACCAGCCGTTGGGCGAGGCCGCCCAAGGCCATGCGGTTGGTGGTGCCTACCGTCGCTATTGCGTTATCATTCATGGACTTAAGGTGAATCCCGGGTCGCT
>JBKQOZ010000025.1:0-51959 GCA_052326345.1 Steroidobacteraceae bacterium
CAACCGCCAACGCTCAGCAGACCTCGCGATGACCGCGCCAATCTTGTCGCGCGATGACACTGTTGCGGCACGCCGGAGCGTCTGGGCCAGCGGATCTCTCGTGGTCATCGCAGGCTGCCTCTGAGCAGCGCTGTGTTCATGCGCCGTTGTCGCTGGGAGTTGCGCGTTTTCTCGGCTTGCCAGAAGGACGCACCAAGGCTCAATTTTGTTATGCAGTCCGAACTCGGCAGATTGCGCCGCCGTTTCGTCTTCGGCCATCTCGGCACCTTCGATTGCTAGACCGGCAGGTATGCTCATTGAGGTGTTTCTTTCATGCGGTTCCCCCTTGCGTGCCGTCGAGCACGGCGAGCCGCCAGAGCTCTGATGCAAACTGCTGCTCCTCAATCTCGGCGTCGTGCGCCCGCAATGCACGGAAGTATGCGAGGCATTGATCGCATAATTGAAACTTGATCGTATGATCGATGGCAGCGTCGCCGTCGAACACGCTGCGCAATTTCATTTCGCCGATCCGCCGGCACCGCGTACAACAATCGGTCATCACACACTCCAGGATCGCCAATGCTCGCGGTAGCTTGCGAGGTCGAGTGGCGCTATGTCCAGACGTCGCAACGGTGCGACGTGCTCGATATTGCGCCAAGTAATTTATGACCTGCTACGTTATCTGGCATGACCCGAACTGAGATCAGTTGAGCACTCATCACGAGGTACCTCGGACGATAGGCCTCGGTACTGGTTCGGACCGAGGCCTGTTTTGGGCGGTAGGCGGCCGGTGAACTGGCGAGGTTGGGTGACCATCGCAGTCTGGATGACCGTGTGGCTCGCCTCCATTCCGTTCGTCAATTCGCCGGAACATCCGATTCTGAGCCTTGGGTTCTCTTTCGGTTGGCTTGCCGTCTGGATTGCAGTGAGTGAGTGGAAAGGCGAGCGTTGACACCAGCGCTGCGAGAGAGCATTTACCTGCGCCGGCAATCGAGCCGCGTCGTTCGGCCGCCGAGATACGACGCCAGGCAAGGAACGGCATCAGGCGCAATTCGGCCCGAAAGGGTGAGTACGGCGGCCTGTCGAACCTCACCGGGCTCCACAAGGCCACTTTCGGTTTTTCGACCCCAATAATATCCAGTCCCACAACGGCCGGTGAATTTTGGGTTATGGGAAATTCCCGAAACGAGCATATCCTGAACAATATGAGTGAACTGATCGGCGATACGGCAATAGTGATTGGCGCAGGAATGGGCGGGCTCACTGCTGCCACGGCGTTGTCTGAGTTTTTCTCGCATATCACCGTGCTCGACCGAGACGAATTACCTGCGCACCCAGCACACCGTCCGAGCATCGCACAGGGGAGACATCTACATGCGCTGCTCGGCGGCGGTCTGCGCGCTCTAGATCAGCTATTCCCGGGCATTGGCGATGATCTGAACTCACACGGGGCGGTACTATGCCGCACAGGTCTGGATATTCGATTCGATCGTCCGGGATTTGACCCTTTTCCTCAAAGGGATCTTGGCTGGCACAGTTTTGCAATGTCCCGTCCATTAATCGAATTTGTCGTTAGAAGCCGCGCGACGCGACTTTCTAATGTCGCCCTTCGTACGCAGTGCAATGTACTCGAGATTGTCGCCACAAAGGATATGAGCGCCGCCGCCGGGGTACGCTTCGAGGACATGAATGGCGACATGGAGTTGCTCACCGCTGATTTTATTATCGACGCCTCGGCACGTGGCGTACCCACCATGACATTCCTTGAAGCTTGCGGTTTCCCATTGCCGCAGCAAACTTCGATCGGCGTGGACATGAGCTACGCCACAGCCACATTCGCCATTCCAGCGGATGCCCCGCCCGATTGGAAAGGCGTAGTGGTGTTTCCAGATCCGCGAGTGACTAGCCTCGGGGGCTTCATGGCCCCGCTCGAAGGCGGCCGCTGGATTCTAAGCGTCGGCGCGGCACACGGGGACAAGCCACCTGCCGATCACGACGGTTTCATGCGCTACGTACGGCGGCTGCGAACGCCGACGATTTACGATGCGATTTGCCAAGCCGAACGTGTCGGCAACATTGAACGATTTGCTTTTCGGGCAAGCATACGACGCCACTTCGAGAGGCTCCAAACGTTCCCGCGCGGATTGTTGCCGATCGCAGATGTGATCTGTCGCTTCAATCCGGTGTACGGCCAGGGCATGAGCGTTGCCGCGATTGAGGCCGCGGAATTGAAGAGGCTGTTAGGAGAGCGGAACAAGCAAGATGATCCTCTTGGTGGACTGGCACCGGCGTTTTTCGTAGCAACCTCACCACTGATTGACACACCTTGGGGTGTCGCGAACCTCGATTTTGTCTATCCGAAGACGCGCGGAGCGCGGCCGGAGGGATTCGATGAGACATTAAAATTCCTAAGTGCCTTGAATCGCCTCTCGGCACGCGAGCCGGCCGTTCACAAGCTGATGATGGAAGTTCAACACCTTCTCCGGCCGCGTACCGCCTATCGAGAGCCCGAGTTCATGCGGCAAATCGCAGCAGAGATGGCCCTCGACCGCGCTTCCGATACTGACCCGCCCCAGTAGGTTGTCCCGGCATCATTTGGCTATCTGACCAATCGATATTGCGGGTGATCCCGTATATCCTAGAACGGCGCGACGTTGGTGTTGGCAATGACGATCGGCGCGATCAGATCCTTGGACGGATCATAGGCCAGGCCTTCGTTAGGATTGCCGCGGTTCACGCCGGCGCCAATCAGATTGGACTCCTGCATGAAAGAGGGAGTGTTCCCGCCGGTCACCGTATAAGCGGTTCCCGTGGAGGTCGTCAGGCCGTTCGAAACCAGCGTTTCCAGGTTAATTGCGTAGATCCCCTGAACAGTGCTGAGGTTGTAGCCTGCAGCTTGCAATACGTACCCGGACAAGCCATTCGTGCCAGCGTAGATGAAACTGGAATCTCGGAGGTCCGCCTGTTTCACCGTGCCGCTTGGCGTCAGAATTTCGGTCCCGTAGCGGGACTCCCCATCGGTGAGTCCCAGGTCGTGCGTGACGAACACCAGCGCCGTCGACGGGGTGCCCGGCGTCGCCTCCCTCATGAAGGCAGAGCTATATCCGTCAAGGGGCGCGCCGAGCGCTGTGGTGTTGGCGGACAGTTCTCCGACGGGTAGGGTCGCGAGGTAGCTGGTCACGGTGTACGTGGCGGGGGGAGTTCCCCCGGGCATTTCTTCATAGGTCGACATCACCAACAATGATCCATTGGATCCGACGAGCAAATATGGCGGATTGGACGCCGGCACTCTAGCGTAGCTGTATAACTCGGTCGGGGCGCCGCCAGCCAGGGGCTCCTGAAAGATCAACTGCGGGTAGCCATCGTCCGTGAAGTAAAGGTTGGCGCTGTCGGCGACGGCATTGACGGCGCAACACGGACTGAGCGGGCCGGTCGCCGTGTACTCGAGCGTGGCGGTCGTGCTCGTATAGGGCAGTCGGTACAGATATTGCGCGCCGCCGGTTTTCGTCACGGCCAAGAACAGATCCGTCCCTGCGAAGGCGACGCCACTGCTGATCAGGCCGTTACCGCTATAGACCGCCCCGATCGAGGTGATGTCGCCGCCGCCGATCGCAGTCGCGGGCGACGTGAAGCTGTCGTTCGCGTAGACGTACACATTCTTGCTAGCGGGATCTAGCAGCAGCAGTCCGACCCGGGCGCCGCTCGGCGCGTAGAGCTCCTGGATATCGGAGGTCGTGATGCTCACGACCTCCGGCGCGGTTGCCGGGGAATCGGTGTAATGCAGCACTTCCCAAACATCACCACCGGTATTGCAGCCCGTCTTGCCGGCGATATGCAATACCACGTAAATCGTCGCCGGTTGTTGCCGGACGTTGCCGGATGAACCGTGGAAATCACAAATGACCGTATTGAGCGCCGCACCGCTGGCCAGCGGCAGCGACAGCGAGCTGATCTGGGTGGGTGTGGGGACTGACTCGGAGGCGAGGTTCAAGCCATAGACGTGGATGTTGTTGCTCGTGTCGGTCGCGGCATACATGTAGGTCGCGGGCGAGTACGCGGTGACGACGTTGCTGCCGTTGAACGAAATGTTCAGACCGGATGCGAGGACCATCGTGTTCGCGCTCGTGGTTACGTAGGCTGGAGCGGTCGTCAAGGCGCTCGAAGGAATCACGAACACACCCGTCTGCCCCCCGCTCGTCGAGCTTGACACCGGTGTCGCCTTATAGGGGATCCAGAACGCGCCGGCGCCGAGGTCAGAGAAATTCGTACAGTCCACCTCGATATTGATGACCTTGCCGCTGCCCACCACGCCGCTGCCGTTGACAACAACACAAGATTGATTTGCCGGCTGGGTCATTAGGCTAACGCTGTACGTGGCGCCCGCTGTGAGCGAGGTCGCAAACGTAAACGGCCCCGACATAGGCACGGAAAGATGGTCACCGCCATTATCGAGCAGCACGATCCCGGACCCTGTTAGTCCAGAGACCGTGCCCCCCACGCTGTAGGTCGATGCGCTACCGCCGCCATCAGCTACGCTGGAGGTGGGTGCACTACCGCCGCCACCGCCACCACAACCAGCCGCAAATAGACTGGCGAGTGCCGCACCGAAAACACGAACCGCAATAAATCGGGGCATAAATCTCCCCTGACTCGTTGTTCTGCTTCTCCGCATCGATCGCCGGCTGGTCAGCCTGCGCGGCCAAAGAGGTGCGCTGCAGCCATTTCGTATTTGTACAGTAGCGCAAGAGTACGCTTGGACGGATTCGGGTACCACCGTGGGACGCGTCACCCCGCCGGGGAAACCGCGCCCCCAAGAAACTAGACCGCCGATTTGGCCCGATCCCAGAACTGTTTGTCTGCCACCTGCACGCGCTCAATGCGGGCAAAATCTTGATTGCGCCACTTGCGCAACGGCGAATCGCCAGTGCGCGCCGTGCTCAGTTTTAGGTCCGCCGTGCTCGTCGAGTGCGGCGCGCGAAGTTGCGGCGGTTTCACGACAACTGGGGCGCGCCAATGCGAGCATCACACTGGGCACCTACACTCACGCGTTCAAACAACGCGCAGAGTCCGGCATCGGCGCGCGGGCTCGACGCCCTCATCAAAGCCGAGGCAGAAAGTGTCGGCTGTTTTGCCGGCTGTTCCGGTGAAGTGAATTCCGCGAAAGCGTCGTAAGTCAATGAATTATAATGGAGGCTAGGGTCGGAATCGAACCGGCGTACACGGCTTTGCAGGCCGCTGCATGACCACTCTGCCACCTAGCCCAAACGTCTCGTCAAGCCTAAAAAACAGCAAACCCCGGGCTGGCCGGGGTCTCGCCGAATAAGCTGGAGCGGGAAACGAGGCTCGAACTCGCGACCTCAACCTTGGCAAGGTTGCGCTCTACCAACTGAGCTATTCCCGCCCGGAACAGACGCGCAATTGTAGGGCCGTACCGTCCGGAGTCAAGGACAGCGGGTGGCACGTAGGAGGGCCGTCACTAAAGCTTCGCGCTGCCCCGCAATTCGGGCCAGGCCAGACGCAGATACAGAAACATCGACCACAGCGTGAGCAGCGCGGCGATGCCGGTCAAAACCAGGCCGAGCTTATAGATCGGGATTCCGAAAAGATCGTGCCGGTACAGCAGCAGTGAGAGGCCGACGATCTGCATGATCGTCTTGTACTTGCCCCAGATCGACACCTTGATGCGCCCGCGGGCGCCGATCTCCGCCATCCATTCGCGCAGCGCCGAAACCGCGATCTCGCGGCCGATGATCACGATGGCGACTATCACCAGGAACCAGCGCCGCGGATCCGCGCTCACGATCAGCACCAGCGCCGTCGCCACGATCAATTTGTCGGCAACGGGGTCCAAAAACGCCCCGAGGCGCGATGTTTGGCCCCATTTGCGCGCGTAGTAGCCGTCCAGGCTGTCGGTAATGCCGGCCAGTGCAAACGCGGCACAGGCGGCGGGGCCGTTCCACTGGTAGGGCAGATAGAACAGCACCAGGATCCCGGGAATCATCAGAATGCGCATCCACGTCAGCGTATTCGGAAGATTCCAATACCATTGATCCTCACTGCCCGGGGTGGAGGTGCTCATAGATTACCTCGGCGAGATCTCGTCCGAGGCCGCGGATTTGTACGAAATCTTCGATTCCGGCACGAAGTATCCCCTGCAAGCCACCGAATTGCTTCAGCAGCTCGCGTCGCTTCACCGGCCCCAAGCCCGGAATGGTCTCAAGTATAGACTGGCTGTGGCGTTTAGCCCGCTTGCGCCGATGCCCCGCGATGGCGAAACGATGCGCCTCGTCGCGCACGCGCTGAATCAGATGCAGGGCGGCGGAATCCGGCGGCAGGACGATGGGCGTATCCCGACCTCGTACGAACAGCTGCTCCTGGCCGGGGCGTCGGTCGGCGCCCTTGGCGACGCCGACCAGCGCAATGCCGGCCAGACCCAGCTGGTCCAGCACCTTGCCTGCTTCGGCCAGCTGGCCCTTGCCGCCGTCGATCAGCAGCACGTCGGGCGCTGCGATCTCGCCGTCGCGCACGCGCTTGTAGCGCCGTATCAGCGCCTGGTACATCGCCGCATAGTCGTCGCCCGGCTGAATACCGGCAATATTGAAGCGGCGGTAATCGCTCTTGACCGGCCCCTCCACCCCGAATACCACGCAGGAAGCCACCGTATCGGTTCCGCCGGTGTGACTGATATCGAAGCATTCGATCCGATTCGGCGGGGCATGAAGATCGAACGCGTCGCGCAGCGCCTGCAGTCCCGACTCGATGCTTGCGCGAGCCAGCCCGCGCATTTTCAGCGCCTGCTCCGCGTTGTCGTGCATCATCTCGAGCCAGCGGGCGCGAATGCCGCGGACTGATGAGGCAATGCGCACCTTGTGCGAGCTGCGCTGCGCAAGGGTCGCCTCGAGCACCGGCATCTCGTCGAATTCGTGTTCAACGATGATTTCCGAGGGCGAGTCGCGCTCCAGGTAGTACTGCGCCACGAATGCAGCAAGCACTTCCTGCAGGTCGGCGAGCGGCGCTCTCGGAAAGAAGGTCGTGCTGCCCAAACTCCGCCCACCGCGCACGAACATCAGGGCGATGCAGTACTCGCCGTTGGCAGCCGCGATGGCGATCACATCGGCGTCGTGGTCGATGTCGGCGGTGACGATTTGCTGCGCCTGAATGGCTTTGAGGTTCGCCAGTTGGTCGCGCACCCGGGCGGCCTCCTCGAAATCAAGGCGCTCGGCGGCGCTTTCCATTCGCCGCGCCAGCTCGAGCTGCACCTCATCGTTGCGCCCCTCCAGAACCTTGATCGCCGCGCCCACATCGCGGGCGTAGTGTTCCTTGGTGATGAGGCCGACGCACGGGGCCGTGCAGCGTTGGATCTGATATTGCAGGCAGGGCCTGGAACGGTTCGCGAAATAGGCATCGTCGCAATTGCGCAGCCGAAACAGCTTCTGCAGTTGCTGCAGGCTTTCGCGCACCGCACCCGCGGAAGGATAGGGCCCGAAAAAGCGGCCGGGCTCCTTGCGCGAGCCGCGATAAAAGGAGAGGCGCGGAAAATCGTGCGCCGTGTCGAGGTGCAGGAAGGGGAAGCTCTTGTCGTCGCGCAGCACGACGTTGAAGCGAGGCCGGTGCTTCTTGATGAGGTTGTATTCGAGCAGCAGCGCCTCGGTGTCCGAATTCGTGATCGTGACCTCCATGTTCGCCGTCTTGGCAACCAGCGCCTGTACCTTGGGCTGCACATTGCTGGCTTGGAAGTAAGAGCCCACCCGGCTCTTCAGATTGCGCGCCTTGCCGACGTAGAGAATCGTGCCCTGCGCGTCCAGCATGCGGTAGACGCCGGGGCGGCCAGGCAGCGCATCGACGAAGGATTTCGCGTCGAACGTGCGCGCAGCAGGATCCGGCTGCGGCGCCGGATGCGGAACGTCAGGGTGCAAGTCCGAGTTCATCACGGTCGCGAGCGCCCGCGTCCGCGAGCGCGACTGCCCTCTCGATGATGGCTTCGAACATAACGGCCGTGAGACGCCGCGTCTGTGTGTTGTAGCGACTGCAGTGGTACGAATCGAGCAGCACTCTTCCCCCGCTCAAGGCATGCTCCGCGGCATGCGCGAATCGAAATTCGCTGCTGCGCAGATCGCAGGCACGCAGCACCGCCGCGTGCGCGACGGCGCCCAGCGCCAGAATAACCCGGGTATTGGCACATTGCGCCAGCTCCTGCCGAAGGAACCCGTTGCAGACCCTGATCTCCAGGGGCAACGGCTTGTTGCCGGGCGGCAGGCATTTGACCGAATTCGTGATGCGCACGCCCTTGAGCGTGAGCGCGTCGTCCGCAGCGCTCGAGGTCGGGGCGCTCGCCAGGCCGAATTTGAACAAGGTCCCATACAGCAGGATGCCGGCGTGGTCGCCTGTGAAGGGCCGCCCGGTGCGGTTCGCGCCGTGCATGCCCGGCGCGAGGCCGACGATCAGCAGCCGGGCGTCCGGATCGCCGAACGGCGGCACTGGTTTGCAGAAATACCCGGGCTGCTGATGCCGAATCAAGTCGAGAAAGGCCGCGAGGCGCGGACAGCGCCGGCAGCTGGGATCGAACGTGCTGTACATGGACAAAAAACGGGCTACGCGGATCTCCGCGTAGCCCGCCGTCGATCGCGCCTCGAATTTGGACTAACCCGAGCGCAACCCAACCTTCGCGAATGTCCCGGCTGCTCGACCCGTGGCCGAACCGCCCGTTTCGCTGCGTCGCCGACGTTACCTTGGACCGCGTCGGCCACAAAGATTCCTCGCATTCAGCCAAATAATTATCGTGCGGTCCGTGCACGCAGACTTACCGCGCTCAATTTACACGGGGCGGGAAAGATTGCGAGGCAGAATAGCACCTGCGCCGCTGCAGGCAACCGCAGTTTTCAAAAAAGCGGGCCTGGTGATTTATACAGTTTCTAGTTAATTACTATAAATATCTGATTATGTTGTGATATTAGAATTCGACTATCACTTCCGGCAAAGTCAGGGGTTTCCCTTACTGCGTCCCGACACGTGGCGGGCACCCGCCCGCCGGGCAATGAGCATGGCCAATTCGAGCGCCTGCTCCGCGTTCAAACGAGGGTCCACCGGGGACTTATAGGCGCGGGCCAGGTCGGCCTCGGCCAGACCACGTGCGCCGCCGATGCATTCGGTGACATCCTCGCCGGTCAGCTCGATGTGCACGCCTCCGAGCATGGACCCCAGCTCTTCGTGGATGCGAAAGGCCGCCTCGACCTCGCCGAGAATATTATCGAAGCGCCGCGTCTTGATGCCCCCCGCGGTAGTCTCCGTATTGCCGTGCATCGGATCGCAGACCCACAGCACTTGTGAACCGCTCGCGCGAACGGCCTCGATCATTTCCGGCAGCCGCTGTTCGATATCCTTGATCCCGAATCGATGAATGAAGGTGAGCCGCCCGGGCTGATTCTGCGGGTTCAACACCTGCACCATTTGCTGCAGCCATTCGGCGCTCATGGCAGCGCCCACCTTGACGCCGATCGGATTGCAGATGCCGCGGAAATACTCGATGTGGGCGCCATCGAGGTTCGCGGTGCGCATACCGATCCACGGCATGTGGGCCGACAGGTTGTACCATTTCTTCTGCCGTTCGATGTAGCGGGTTTGCGCCTGTTCTGACAGCAAATGCAGTCCTTCGTGGCTGGTGTAGAAGTCGCCTCGGGTCGCCGCGTGCACCCGCAAACCGCTCATGGACTCGAAGAACTCCAGAGACTCGGCGATCGAGTCGACGATCTTTTGGTAGGCGTCGCGCAGCGCCGCGTGGCGCAAAAAACCCAGATCCCAGTACTCGGGATGATGCAGATCGGCAAAACCGCCGTCGATCAGGGCGCGGACGAAGTTCAGCGTCAAGGAAGCACGCTCGTAGCCGCGCAACAAGAGCTCAGGATCCGGCTCCCTCTCCGTCGCGCTGAAGCCCGGTCGATTCACGTTATCGCCCCGGTAACTCGGCAATGTCACACCGGCACGAGTCTCGGTGTCCGCCGAGCGCGGCTTGGCGTACTGGCCAGCGAATCTGCCGACGCGAATGATGGGTTTTTTCAATCCCTGCAGCAGCACCAAGCTCATCTGCAGCAGGATTTTCAATCGTTTGGCGATATTGTCCGATTCGCAATCCTCGAAGCTCTCCGCGCAATCGCCACCCTGCAGCAAGAATTGTTCGCCCCGCTGCGCCTGTGCCAGCTTGGCGCGCAGCGCCTCGATTTCCCATGAAACCACCAGCGGCGGCAGCCGGCTCAAGGCGGCAACCGCCCGCTCCAGCGCTGCCGGGTCGGAGTACTTCGGTTGTTGCGTGGCGGGGCGGCTGTGCCAGCTCGCCGGGTGCCAGTTCGTCAATGCGGGGCCTTGGGACATGGGGCGGGATGCTACACACCGGGGCGGACCTGCGCAAAACCGCTCCGGGCGCGGGTGGCGTTGGGCTCGCCTCCGCGTCAAAATGCCGCCCCTCATCGAGACGGAAACCGCTATGACGAAAATCAAAGATGCACTTAACGCCCTCGGGCTCGGCGAACTCAATCCCGGCAGCTGGTCCGGCAGCCACGGCTGGTCCCGGCTTGACTCCGGGCCGCTGATCGAGTCCGTCAATCCGTCGACCGGACAGTGCCTCGCTCGCGTGCGCGCCGCGACTGGCGAGGATTACGAACAGGTGCTCTGCTCCGCAGTTGCTGCGGCACAGCGCTGGCGACAAGTGCCGGCGCCCAAGCGCGGCGAAGCGATTCGCCTCATGGCCGAGGAGCTGCGCAGCCACAAGGACGCGCTCGGCAGCTTGGTATCGCTGGAAAACGGCAAGATCAGGGCCGAGGGCGAGGGCGAGGTCCAGGAAATGATCGACATTGCCGATTTCGCCGTCGGGCAATCGCGCATGCTGTACGGTCTGACGATGCATTCGGAGCGCGTGCAGCACCGCATGTACGAGCAGTGGCATCCGCTCGGCGTCGTGGGCGTGATCTCCGCCTTCAATTTTCCGGTCGCGGTATGGTCCTGGAACGCCTTCCTTTCCGCCGTCTGCGGCAATGCCACGGTATGGAAGCCCTCGCCCAAAACCGCTCTGTGCTCGCTGGCCGTGCAGCGCATCTGCAATCGCGTGCTGGAGCGGCATTCGCTGCCGGCCATCTTTCAAATATTCATCGACGCCGGCACCGAATTGGCGGGCCGGCTCGTCGATGACCGGCGCGTGGCCCTGGTGTCGTTCACCGGCTCGACGCAGGTGGGCCGCCACATCGGCGTGCGCGTCGCGGAGCGCCTCGGCAGGAGTTTGCTCGAGCTCGGCGGCAACAACGCGATCATCGTCGATGAAGCCGCGAATTTGGACCTGGCGGTCCCCGCAATCGTGTTCGGTTCGGTGGGTACCGCAGGTCAGCGCTGCACCACCACGCGCCGCGTCTTGGTCCACCACTCACGCGCCGCGGAGCTCGAGCGGCGTCTGGTCGCCGCTTACGGGCAGGTGCGCATCGGCGATCCGCTGGAACCCGACACGCTGATGGGTCCGCTGATCGATGCGGCCGCCGTCGCGCGCTATCTCGCGGCCATCGCGGCGGCGCAGGCGCAGGGCGGTACGCTCCTCTGCGGGGGCGCGGCGCTGCAACGGCCGGGGTATTTCGTCGAGCCCGCGATTGTGCGCGCATCGGCCGACATGCCCGTGGTGCGCACCGAGACCTTCGCGCCGATCCTGTACGTGCTGCGCTACGATGGCTTCGAGGAAGCCATGGCCATGCACAACAGCGTGGCTTATGGCCTCTCCTCCGCGGTGTTCACCGACCGGCTGCAAGTGGCCGAGCGGTTCCTCTCGGCCGAAGGCAGCGACTGTGGAATCGCCAACGTCAACCTGGGAACGTCGGGCGCCGAGATCGGCGGCGCATTCGGCGGCGAGAAGGACACCGGCGGCGGCCGCGAGGCGGGATCGGATTCGTGGAAGGCGTACATGCGGCGCCAGACGACGACCATCAACTGGGGCGCACAGCTGCCGTTGGCCCAGGGGATTCGCTTCGACCTTTAGGCTCCCAGCGCACGAGCTCAGCGCGCAATCCATGCAGCGATGTCGGCGGCGCGCTGTTCCAGCCGGCTTCTGGATACCGGGCCGAGCGTTTTCAGCTCCTGCGCATAGAGCGACACGCGGTACTCCTCGATCCAGAGCCGCAGTTCATCGAGTTCCGGCAGCCGGCGCAGCTCGGCCTGCACCTGGCTCTGAAGCGAGCGGTGGCGCGCCGTCCACTCCTGGATCTCGCGCGCGATCAGCGGCGACTCCGCGCCGCGTGCGAACAGCCGCTCCCAGCGCCGCTCCTCGGCCTTCAAGTGGCGCGGCGTATGCCGCAGCCAATCGGCCGGTAGTTGCTCGATGCTGTCGGCGCAGAGCAGGCGCGCAAGATGCGCCTGAGTCTCCTGCGCGGCGGCCGCATGGGGCCGGGCCCGCGGGTCGTCGATGAGCCGGCGCACGGCCCGCGCCTGCGCAAACCAGCCGCCGACCATCGAGCCGATGTGCTCCAGAGCGGGATGCAGCTGCGCGCGGCCTGCCTCGACCGCCGCTTCGAATGCCGTTCGAGTCCGCGGCGGCTCGGCATCGTTGAAGCAGGCGCGGCGAAACACCAGGTGCAGCAGCACCTCCTTGAGCTCATTCCCCGCAAGATACGGGGCGGCGCCGAGCAGCAGCCGGGCATCCGCGCCGATGGCCCTCGCGAGTTCGCGCGCCTGGCGCTCGAGCATCGATCGCGCCAGATGCACGGCGCCTTGCCGCCAGGACTGCGCCGCCTCCGCCGCCGACCACTCGTAACGCACCACGACGGCGTCGCGCTGCCGCGCGAGCGTGGGGAACACCTGTACGGCGCCGCCCTGCGCGAGCTCGAGCACGGCCGTTTCGGGAAACTCGTGCGCCTCGAAGCGGCGCCACGGCGCAGGGTGGGCAAGCCGTGCTCTGCCATCCAGCTCGCGGCGCGCGCTTGCGGCGCAGAGGCGCCGCAGGTCCGCCACCTCGGTACCGGATGCGAGCTCAGCGCCCTCCCCGATCACCGACAGCCGCGGCACGAGGTGCGCAGGCACCTGGCCCGGATCGAATCGCACCAGCGCCGCCGGGATGTGCCGCACGTCCTCGAGCCATTCCGCCAGCCGCGCGAGGCTCGTGGAAGGCCCGTCCGTCGAGGACAGGAAGCCCACCGTCGTATCGGCGATCGGAATCAGGCTGCGGCGCGCGTCCTTCGGCAGCGAGCGCAGCAGCGCCTCGACGCGCGGCGCGACCATGCCCGGAATCGCCGCATCCACCGCGGCATGCGTCAGCGCCGGCAGCGCGAGCAGCGGTATGCGCAGCGTCGCCCCGTCGTCGGGCTCGCCGGGTGCGAATCGGTACTCGACCGCGATGCCGAGCGCGCCGATGGTCACCGTGTCGGGAAACTGCGCGAGTTGCCGGCTGTCCGGCAGACGCGCGAATATCTGCTCGGGCTTCAGTTCGAGGGCCAGACGCTGCACCTCGGACAGGTGCCGGGTGAAGTGCTCGAGAGTCGCGGCGCTCGAGACCTGGCGAGGCAGGGCTGCGGCGTAGAACTCCACGAAAACCTCCGGCGGCTGCAGCAGGTCGCGCACGCGCAGCCGCTCCTCGAGGCGCTGTGCTGCGCGGATGGCGGCATCGTTCGCCTCCAACCACCCGGGCCGGCGCCGCAGGCGCTGATACACCAGCGCCTCGCGCGCAAAAATCACGCGCGAATCCTCCGGAGCGATCGGGCCATAGTTCACGATGCGATTGGCGCTCAAGGTCAGGCCGAGAAAACTGATGCGCTCGCGCGCCACGACCTGTTCGCGCACCTCGTCCCAGTCGGGCTCCAGAAATTCGCGCTTGGTGAGATGCTGCGCGGCCGCCTCGATCCACATCGGTTCGATCTCCGCGACGCAGCGCGCGAATACCCGCGAGGTCTCGACGATGTTCGCGGCCATCAGCCAGCGCGGCTTGCGGCGCCGCAGCGGCGAGCCCGGGAAAATATGGAAGTGAACGCCGCGCGTGCCAAGATAGACACCCTCCTCGCCGCGCACCCCCACCATGGTGCAAAATCCGGCGAGCAACGCGCGATGCACACCGGTGTAGCTTGCCGCGCGCGGCTCGCTCACGATGCCGATCTGCGCCGCCCGATCGGTGAGCTGGGCGTGGACGTCCTCCCACTCGGACAAGCGCAGCAGCGACAGCCGCCGCTCCTTGCACCAGCGCCTGAGCTCCCGCCGCGGGCCCTCCCGCGCCTTGCGATAGGCGCGCCAGCGTTTGACGAGCGCCGAAAACTCCGACTTGGCGTCCTCGATCGCGCTCTCGACAGCCTCATCGGCGCCGCCCCCCGCTCCGCCAAGTCGCGCATCCGGTACGCTCAGTCCCGCGACGATCGCCAGCAGCTCGCTTTGCGCATGAAAGCGCTTGCTCTCGAGCAGCGCCCGCGCCAGCCGCGGATCCAAAGGCAGGCGCGCCATGGCGCTTCCCAGGCGAGTGATGCGCCGATCGGCATCCAATGCCTGCAGCTCCTGCAGCAGACGATAGCCGTCGCTCAAGGAACGCGAATCCGGAGGATCGATGAAAGGGAAACTCTCCGCCTCGCCCAATCCGTCCGCCGCCAGGCGCAGCAGCAGCGCGGCGAGATTGGTGCGCAGCACCTCGGGCTCGGTAAAGCTCGGTCGGGCCTCGAAATCCGCTTCCGAATACAAACGCACGCACAATCCGGGGCCAATGCGGCCGCAGCGCCCCTTGCGCTGATCCGCACTCGCGCGCGACACCCGCTCGATCGGCAGGCGCTGCAGGCGGTTGCGCGGACTGTAGCGGCTGATGCGCGCGAGCCCGGAATCGATGACCGCGCGAATGCCGGGCACGGTAATCGAGGTCTCCGCGACGTTGGTCGCCAGCACGACCCGTTGACGTGCGCCCTGTTTGAAAATTCGGCTCTGCTGCTCCCAGGAGAGCCTCGAGTACAGCGTAAGCACTTCGACATGAGAGGGCAGCTCGCGCTCGAGCAGTTCGGCGACGTCGCGGATCTCGCGCTCGCCGGGTAGAAATACCAGCACATCGCCCGCGTCCGCGGCCCCCTGCGTCGCGGCGATGTCTTGGGTTGCCGCCAGAACCGCCGCCGGCAGGTCCGGATCCTCCTCATCGTCCGCCGCCGCATAGCGCACCTCGATCGGATGATTGCGCCCGCTCACGGCAATCACGGTCGCATCGTCGAAAAAACGCGACACGCGCTCAACCTCCAGCGTCGCGGAGGTGACGATCAGCTTCAGATCGGGCCGGCGCGGCAGCACGCGCTTCACCGCGCCCAGGAGCAGGTCGACGTTGAGCGAGCGCTCGTGCGCCTCATCCACGATGATGGTGTCGTAGCGCCCCAGCAGGGGATCCGCGCCGAGTTCCGCGAGCAGCAGGCCGTCGGTCATCAATACCAGGCGCGTGGCCGCTGACACCTGGTCGGCGAAGCGAACTCGAAATCCAACCGTCGAGCCGACCGGCTGCGACAGCTCTTCGGCGATCCGGGCCGCCAATGCGCGCGCCGCCAGCCGGCGCGGCTGGGTATGTGCGATCAATCCGGCGCGTCCGCGCTCGAGCTCGAGGCAGTACTGCGGCAGCTGAGTGCTCTTGCCGGACCCGGTATCGCCGGCGACGATCAGGACCTGGTGGCCCCGAAGCGCTTCGGCGATTTCCTCGCGGCGCGCGGAAATCGGCAGATCCGGGGGATGCTTGAAGCGCGGCTGCGGCAGGTCGCGCGGCTGCGCCGGCGTCGCTGCGGGCGCGTCTGCGACCGCCCCTGCGGGCGCCTCATTCGCCACGTTTGACTTCCTGCCATAGCCGCTCCTGCGCGGCAAGATTCATCGCGGCAAACTCCTCCCCGCGCTGCGCCGCCAGGGTTTCCATGGCGCGGAATCGGCGCTCGAACTTGGCGTTCGCTGCGCGCAGCGCCGCCTCGGCGTCGACATCGAGCTTGCGCGCGAGATTCGCCGCTGCGAACAGCAGATCGCCGATCTCCTCGAAGATCTCTCGGGACGGCGCGGCGGCACCGTGCGCGGCGGCGGCACCGTCCACGGCTGAGCGGTTCGCGGCCTCGCGCACCTCCGCGAGTTCCTCGGCCACCTTGTCAGCGGTCTGGCCGGCGTGCTCCCAGTCGAAGCCGACACGGGCCGCGCGCTTGCTGAGCTTGTAAGCGCGCATCAGCGCGGGCAGCGCCTGCGGCACGCCCCCGAGCGCGCCGCCGTCCGCACCATCCGCCGCGCTGCGCTCGCGCGCCTTGAACTCTTCCCAGGCGGCGCTTTGTTCGGCGGCGCTCGGCGTACCGCCCTGCGCAAAAACGTGCGGGTGGCGCCGCACGAGCTTGTCGGCGATCGCCGCAGCCACCGCCTCGAAATCGAACTCGCCCGCCTCACGGGCGATCTGCGCGTGAAAAACCACTTGGAACAGCAGATCGCCCAGCTCTTCCTTGAGATGCTGTAGGTCTCCTCGCTCGATGGCATCGGCAACCTCGTACGCCTCCTCGATCGTGTAGGGCGCAATGCTCGAGAAGGTCTGCTGCCGATCCCACGGGCAGCCATTGGGGGCGCGCAGACGCTCCACGATGGCGAGCAGGTCGAGCAAGCGCGAGCTCATCCAGAGCGGTCCGCGCGGACAGCGCGATCCGCGCGCGCTTGCAGCAGGCGCCGCAAGGTCAGCAGCATCCCCGCCGTGGCGCCCCAGATGTTGCGCTCGCCATAGGGGATATCGAAGACCTGCAAGGTCACATCGCCGACCCGCCGCAGACGCGGCTTGTGATTGGCGGCGTCCAGTATGAAGTTGAGCGGAACCTCGAACACATCGTGGACTTCGGCGGTGGCGATGCGCAATTCGTAATTTGAGCTGACGAAGCCGACCGCGGGAGTCACCCGAAAGCCCGTGCCCACCCAGTGATCGGGCAGATACCCGGCAAATTCCACACAGCTCTCGGACAGTCCGATTTCTTCGTGCGCCTCGCGCAGCGCCGCCTGCCATGCGTCGGCATCGTGCGGTTCGATGCGGCCGCCCGGGAAGCTTATTTGCCCGGCATGGTCCTTGAGGGTGGCGGCGCGCTGAGTGAGCAGCACCGTGGGACCGGCTTCCCGCTGCACCAACGGCACGAGCACCGCCGCCCGCACTTGCTGCTTCGGCAGCGAGTCGCGCATGCGCTTGAGGACCTCGGGCGATGCACCCGCGAGCCACAGCATGTCATCATCGGGAGCGGAGGGCTGCGGCTCGAGCGACTCGCGGATGTGGGTCTTGGTGAACAGCGAATCCATCGTCAACCGGGGGATCCAGGGTCCTTGATGCCGCCGCTCGTCAACGCCAGTGGATCGAGCAGGCGGCGCAGCGCCGAGGCGTCCAGGTCGGTCATTTCTGCGGCGACCTCCAATATGGAGCGTCCCTCCGCGTAGGCCCTCTTGGCAATGGCGGCGCCCTTTTCATAGCCGATGACCGGATTCAGCGCGGTCACGAGCATGGGATTGCGATCGAGCGCGGCGCTCAGCCGCTCTTCGTTCACCACGAACCCGGCCACCGCATGATCTGCCAGATTGAGGCTCGCGATGCCCAGCAGCTCGAGACTTTGCAGCAGATTATAGGCGATCACCGGCAGCATGACGTTGAGCTGAAAATTTCCCGACTGCCCCGCGACGGTGATCGTCGCATCGTTTCCGATGACCTGCGCTGCGATCATCGCCACGGATTCCGGGACCACCGGATTCACCTTGCCCGGCATGATGCTGCTGCCGGGCTGCAGCGCCGGCAGCGCGATCTCTGCCAATCCGGCCAACGGGCCGCTGTTCATCCAGCGCAAATCGTTAGAGATTTTCATGAGGCTTACGCTAACGACCTTGAGTTGTCCGGACAGTTCAACCGCCGTGTCCTGGCAGGACAGGGACTCGAAATAGTTCCCGCTCGGTACGAACTCGAGCCGTGTGCTCGCGCCGAGATGGCGCGCGAAAAGACCGCCGAATGCCGGTCGCGCGTTGATTCCGGTGCCGACCGCGGTACCGCCCTGAGCCAAGGCGAGCAAACGCGGCATCACCGAAGTCAAGCGTGCACAGCCCTTGTCGATCTGCTCGCGCCATGCGCCGAGCTCCTGCGCGAGAGTGATCGGCATCGCATCCATCAGATGGGTGCGGCCGGTTTTGACGACGCGGGCGAATTCACCGGCCCGCTGCTCGAGCACGCCGCTCAGGCGGCGCAGCGCGGGCAGCAGTTTCTCGTTGAGCAGCAGCGCGGCCGAGACGTGAATCGCCGTCGGCACCACATCGTTGCTGCTCTGTGACATGTTCACGTGGTCATTGGCGTGCACCGGCCGGCCCAACCGCCGGGCCGCCAGAGTGGCGATGACCTCGTTGGCGTTCATGTTGCTGCTGGTGCCCGAGCCGGTCTGAAAGACGTCTACCGGGAACTGATCGTCATGGCGGCCGTCCGCCACTTCGAGCGACGCGGCTCGTATGGCGGCCGAGAGGCTCGGCGGCATATCGCCCAGCTGCTCATTCGCGCCTGCCGCTGCGCACTTGATCAGGCCCAGCGCACGAATGAAGGCGCGCGGCATGGTGAGGCCGCTGGGCGGGAAATTCCGGATTGCACGCTGCGTCTGGGCGCCCCACAGCGCAGTGCTCGGCACGTCGAGCGCGCCCATGCTGTCATGCTCGACGCGATAGTCTGTCGTTGGCATCGCGTCTACTCCGCCGGTTTTGAGTGGATTACGGTAATATCATCCTTGATGTCCATGCCCGCCGCCAGCCCCGCAGCCCCCGCCCCGAGCTCCGCTCTCGAAGCTCTCTCTCCGCTCGACGGCAGATACGCCGCCAGGCTCGCCCCGCTGCGCTACCTGTTCAGCGAGGCCGGGCTGATGCGCGAGCGCGTGCGTGTGGAATGCACGTGGCTGCTGGCGCTCGCTCGGGGTCCCGCGGCGGCCGCGCTTGCCGGGCTGCCTGCGCTCGCGCGCAGCTGGCTCGAGTCCCTCGCCGCCGATCCGGCGGCGACCGACGTGGCCGCGATCAA
This sequence comes from Steroidobacteraceae bacterium, assembly GCA_052326345.1. GTDB lineage: Bacteria > Pseudomonadota > Gammaproteobacteria > Steroidobacterales > Steroidobacteraceae > Bog-1198. The sequence goes on from JBKQOZ010000025.1 coordinate 18,974, forward strand.
GGCCGTCGAATCGCGCACTAAGCACGACGTCAAGGCCGTCGAAATCTGGATCCGGTCCGAGCTCAAGGCTCGCGGAGCGGGCGCCGCGCAACTCGAATGGGTGCACTTCGGCTGCACCTCGGAAGACATCAACAATCTGGCGTACGCGCTCATGTTGAAGAGCGCGCGCGCCGCCGTGCTACGGCCGATGCTCGGCGCCATCGGCGCGCTGCTCGACGCGCTCGCCCGCCGGCACGCGGCGGTCGGCATGCTGGCCCGCACCCACGGCCAGGCGGCCACGCCCACCACCGTGGGCAAGGAGTTCGCCAACGTGGCTGCGCGCCTGCAGCGGCAGCGGGATGGAATCGAGCGCGTCGTCATCATGGGCAAGATGAACGGCGCGGTGGGCAACTTCAATGCGCATCTCGCGGCCCTGCCGCAGATCGATTGGCCCGCTTTCAGCGCACGCTTCGTCGAGTCCTTGGGGCTGCAATCGAACACCCACACCACGCAGATCGAGCCGCATGACTGGATCGCCGAGTACTGCCACGCGGTGCTGCGCGCCAACACGGTGCTGCTGGATCTGGCGCGCGACATGTGGACCTACATTTCCCTGGGCTACTTCAAGCAAAGGCTCGTGGCCGGAGAAGTCGGCTCCTCCACCATGCCGCACAAGGTCAATCCCATCGACTTCGAAAATGCCGAAGGCAACCTGGGGCTGGCGAACGCGCTGCTCGCGCACTTCGCAGAGAAGCTGCCCGTCTCGCGCCTGCAGCGGGATCTCACCGACTCGACGGTGCTGCGCAATCTCGGCGTGGCCGCCGGGCATGCCGCCCTCGCCTACCAATCGCTGATCGCCGGTCTCGAGAGCATCGAACTCGATGACGCACGCGTGGCCGAGGATCTGGACCGCGCCTGGGAGGTGCTGGCTGAAGCCGTGCAGACGGTCATGCGCGCGCATGGAATCCCCGACGCCTATGATCGTCTGAAGACTTTTACGCGCGGGCGGTCCGTGGACCAAGCGGCGATGCGCGAATTCATCGTCTCCCTGGCGCTGCCCGCGGCGGAGAAGGAAAGGCTGCTCGCGATGACGCCGGCGAGCTATCTGGGGCTCGCGCCCGCGCTCGCGCGGCGCAGCCCTTGAAAGCCGTATCAGGCGCCCAAGCGCTCGAAACGTGACGCAGTTAGCACGGTGCTGCGCAGGTCAAACGGTACTATCGAGCTCAAATTACGAGGGGTTGGAGCGACAGCGCCCACCTACCTCCTATCGAGGCGACCAGCTATGGCGGGCAGTTCAGACGAGAAGACGAAACCGATCGCGGACGGCATGCCCGCAGCCGGCGGCGATCTTGCACCAAGCGGAACCCGCACCATTTTGACCACCATGCCCGAGGTGCGCGAGGCGAGCCTCAAAGTCGCCAAATCGGCGCAGCGCCTGCTGTCGATATTTACCCAGGACTTGGAACCGCTGATCTACGGCGAGGAGCCCTTCCTGGAGGCGATCAAGCGTCTGGTGCTGGCGCGCTCCTATGCCAAGGTTCGCGTCCTGCTCGCGGATCCGTCGCGGGCGATGGTCGACAACAATCGGTTCCTGGCGCTCGCGCGCCGCCTGACGAGCTGCATCGACCTGCGTGCGATGAGCCCTGAGTATCCGGCGAGCGCCGGCGCATTCATCATCGCGGACGACAAGGCGCTCGTATACCGGCTGCAGGCGGATCGCTGGGAGGGGATCGCCGATATGAACGATCCGACCGTCGTGCGCCGCTACCTGAATTTCTTCGATGAGGTCTGGCAGACGAGCATGCAAGAATCGCAGATGCGGCAGATGCTGATGTGATTCCCTGACGCAAGCGCCGGTATAATCGGCGGATGTGTCCCGTTCCTACAGATTCCACCTCCCCAGGGACCGTCATCGTCGGCATGTCCGGCGGCGTCGATTCGGCGGTGGCCGCGCTGCTGCTGCGGCAGGCCGGCCACTGCGTCCAGGGGCTCTACATGTCCAACTGGGAGGACGACGACGATGCGTACTGCACCGCCGCCGCCGACTTCCAGGATGCGCGGCGAACGTGCGATACCCTGGATATTCCGCTGCATCGCGTGAGCTTCGCCGCCGAGTATCGTGAGCGGGTATTCGAGCATTTTCTTCGCGAATACGCCGCCGGCCGCACGCCGAATCCGGACGTGCTCTGCAATCGGGAGATAAAATTCGGCGTCTGCCTGGATTACATGCACCGGCTGGGGGCGGCGAAGATCGCGACCGGCCACTATGCGCGGCTGCGCCGCACGGCGGACGGCATACAGCTCTTGAAGGCGGCGGATCTCGCCAAGGACCAGAGCTATTTTCTGCACGGCGTCTCGCCCGCGGCGCTCGCAGACACTTTGTTTCCCCTCGGCGAACTGCGCAAGGCAGAGGTGCGCCGGCGTGCGCACGCCGCGGGGCTCGGCGTGTTCGACAAGCCGGACAGCACCGGCATTTGCTTCATCGGTGAGCGGCCCTTCCAGGAATTCTTGAGCAGGCATTTGCGCACCGCACCCGGCCCGATTGAAAACGCCGACGGCGAGGTGATCGGCGAGCATCGCGGACTGGCGCTGTACACCCTCGGGCAGCGGTCGGGCTTGGGGCTAGGCGGCAGAGCGGGTGCGGCCGCCGCGCCATGGTACGTCGCCGCCAAGGATTTAGGACGCAACGCGCTCACCGTGGTGCAGGACCAGCTGCACCCGCTGCTGATGTGCGACGCCTTCGAGGTCGAGCAGGTGCACTGGCTCGGCGCCCCGCCGCCGCTTGGCGGCGAGTTCGAGTGCGCGGTCAAGACGCGATACCGCCAGGGCGACCTCGCTTGCCGTGTGCAGCCGGGTGCCGAGGGTCAGGTGCGCGTGCTGCTGCGCCGGCCTGCGCGCGCGGTCACGCCCGGGCAGTACGCGGTCTTCTACCACGATGAGTGCTGTCTCGGCGGCGGCGTGATTGTGCGGCGTTGCGACTCGCGCGCCGCGGCGGCGCCCGGCCCGCGCGCAGATTCCCATCATTCTTCATTTTCGCTGGAGGGGTCATGACGGATAGCTTCAAGGCAAGAACGGCGCTCGAGGTGGGAGCACGTCAATACGACATCTTGAGCCTGAGCGCGCTCAAAGCGCACAAGGTCGAGCGTCTGCCTTTTTCGCTGAAGATTCTTCTGGAAAACCTGCTGCGCTTCGAGGACGGCGTCAACGTCACGCGCGCCGACATCGAAGCGCTGCTCGGCTGGGATCCCAAAGCGTTGCCGCATCACGAGATCGCCTTCACACCGGCGCGCGTGATCATGCAGGACTTCACCGGCGTGCCGTGCATCGTGGATCTGGCGGCGATGCGCGAGGCGATCGTGCGTCTCGGCGGCGATCCGCAGCGGGTCAATCCGCTGGCGCCGGCGGAGCTGGTCATCGACCACTCCGTCCAGGTCGATGAATACGGAGCCGCGAATTCGCTGCAGCACAACAATCAAATCGAGTTCGGCCGCAACGCGGAGCGCTACATGTTTCTGCGCTGGGGTCAGACCGCGTTCAGCAATTTCAAGGTGGTGCCGCCCAATACCGGCATTGTGCACCAGGTCAATATCGAGCGGCTGGCGCGCGTCATATTTGCGGACGATGCCGGCGGCACCCTCCGCGCCTACCCCGATACGCTGGTGGGAACCGATTCGCACACCACCATGGTCAATGGGCTGGGAGTACTCGGCTGGGGGGTGGGCGGAATCGAAGCGGAGGCGGCGATGCTGGGCCAGCCGGTCACCATGCTGATACCGCAAGTGATCGGCTTCAAGCTCACCGGCGGTTTGCCGGCGGGCACGACCGCCACCGACCTGGTGCTGACGGTGACGGATATGCTGCGCAAACTGGGCGTCGTCGACAAGTTCGTGGAATTCTTCGGTGACGGACTGCGCGGCCTGCCGCTTGCCGACCGCGCCACGATCGCGAACATGTCGCCGGAGTTCGGTTCGACCTGCGCCATCTTTCCCATCGATGAGGAAACCATTCGCTATCTCGAGCTGACCGGGCGGCCTCCCGAGCAAATCGCGCTGGTCGAGGCGTATGCGAAGGCGCAGGGCCTGTGGCGCATCGACGGCGCGGCGGCGGCCGACTACAGCGGCATCATCGAGCTCGACCTTTCCACCGTGGAGCCCTCGCTGGCGGGACCGAAACGCCCGCAGGACCGGGTCGCGCTGCGTTCGGCGAAGAGCGCTTATCGAACCAGCGTGAAGAAAATGGCCGAGGAGCGCGCCCAGAAGAATCCGGCCGCGACCGGCTCGGCACCCGCCAGGTCGGGTGAGAAGAGCTTCGAGGTCAAGGACGGTGCGGTGCTCATCGCCGCCATCACCAGCTGCACCAATACCTCGAACCCCGCGGTGATGGTTGCCGCCGGGCTGCTCGCGCGCAACGCGAATGCCCGGGGGCTGGCTTCCAAGCCCTGGGTCAAGACCTCGCTCGCACCGGGCTCACGCGTGGTCACCGACTATCTGCAAAAGGCCGGCTTGCTGCGCGAGTTGGAAAATCTGGGATTTTTCACCGTCGGCTACGGCTGCACCACCTGCATCGGCAACTCCGGGCCCCTCAAGCCCGAGATTTCACGGGCCGTCAAGGCCGCGGACGTGATCGCGTGCTCGGTGCTGTCCGGCAACCGCAATTTCGAAGGGCGCGTGCACCCGGAGATCAAAATGAATTTTCTCGCCTCGCCGCCGCTGGTGGTTGCATATGCGCTGGCGGGGAGCCTCGATATCGACGTCAGCACCGAGCCGCTGGGAAACGGGCGCGACGGCAAGCCGGTGTACCTCAAGGACATCTGGCCGAGCGCCGCGGATGTGGCCGCGGCGATCGCCGGCTCGGTCGATTCGGGCATGTTCAAGAAGGGCTACGCCAATGTGTTTCTCGGCGATGAGAATTGGCGCAGCCTCGCGACACCCGCGGGCAGGATCTACGCATGGGACGCCAAATCCACCTACGTCAAGAATCCGCCCTATTTCGAAGGCATGACCATGACGCCGGCGGAGGTCGGCGACATCAAGAGTGCAAGGGCACTCGCGGTGCTCGGCGATTCGGTGACCACCGATCACATCTCCCCGGCGGGCAACATCTCGAAATCCAGCCCCGCGGCGAAATACCTGATTGCACAGGGCGTGCAGCCGGCGGACTTCAATTCCTACGGGGCGCGCCGCGGCAACCATGAAGTGATGATGCGGGGCACGTTTGCCAACATCCGCCTGCGCAACCTGCTGCTGCCGGGCACGGAGGGCGGCATCACGCTGCACATTCCGAGCGGCGAATCCATGTCGATCTTCGACGCCGCCATGAAGTACCAAGCCGCCGGCATTCCGCTGGTAATTCTAGCGGGGAAGGAGTACGGCACCGGCAGCTCGCGCGACTGGGCCGCCAAGGGCACGATGCTGCTCGGAGTTCGGGCGGTGATCGCCGAAAGCTTCGAGCGCATTCACCGCTCCAATCTCATCGGCATGGGCGTGCTCCCGCTGCAATTCAAGGAAGGGCACAACGCGAACAGTCTGGGCTTGAGCGGCAAAGAAACATTCGACATCGTCGGACTCGAACACGGCGCGGCGAGATACGTGCAGGTGATCGCACGCTCCAACGACGGCAAGACCACCCCATTTGACGTTCGCCTGCGCATCGACACCCCGAAGGAGCTCGATTACTACCAACACGGCGGGATCCTGCACTACGTGCTGCGGCAGCTGGCTGCGGCGAGCAAGGCGGCCTGATCCTTTAGGGATTTGCCGTCGCGTGCGAAGGTGCGGGTGCGGGTGCGGGTGCGGGTGCGGGCGGCGGGGCCGGCGGTGAGCCTGCGGACGCAACGCTTCCCGCCTCGACCAGTACCATGGTGCTCGGATTCAGGTGCGCGCGTATCGCCTGATTGACCTCGTTGCGGGTCAGCGCCTTGATCGCCTCGGGGTAGCCGTCCAGCCAGCTTACGTCATAGCCGCGCTGCACGGAGTTGAGTATGGCGCCCGCCAGGCCCCCCGTGGTCGACAGTCCCACGAAATAGCCGCCGACCAGACCCTGCTTGCGGGCACTCAGCTCGGCCTCCGTGACGCCCTCTTGCCACCAGGTGTCGAGCACCCGGCGCGTCGATACGAGGCCCTTGTTGAGCAGCGACGGGGCAAAGCTCGCGGATATCGCCCATTCGCCGCCGGCGAAGCTGTCATCGCTCATCCCCGCCCCGATGTTGTAGGTGAGGCCCTCCTTGTCGCGTACCGTGCCCATCAAACGGCCGGTGAAGCCCCGGCCGAGAATCGCCGTACCGATCCGCAGCGCCAGCGAGCCCGGGTCGCGATAGCGCAGGCCGGTCGCCTGTCCGAGAATCACCGACACGCTCGGCTTATCGTTGAGCGGGACCGTGATCTCGTGCGGGCCGCCGGACACCGCGGGCAGGTCCGGATTCAGGTAATCCTGGCCGCCGCTCCATCCCGCGAAATCCTTGGCGACCTCGGCTTCCGTCTCGGCCGGGGAGACATCGCCGACCAGCACAAGCGTCAGGTGCGCGGGGCCGTAATATTTGGCGTGAAACGCCCGCACGTCGTCGAGGGTCGCGATTTTGGCCGCGGCCAAGTATTCGGCGATCGAGTGCGGCCGGTTCGGCTGCCCTTCGGGAAATATCGCCCGGCCAAACGCCTCATGCGCGCGCCCTTCGGTGTTCTGCAGCGATTCCTGCAGCGAGCCGATGAACTGCTGCTTTGCCTTGGCGAATTCGGCGGCCTGCAGGGCTGGAGTCCGCAGTTCCGCCGCGACCAAACCAAGCACCAGCGGCAAATTCTTGCGCAGGCACTTGGCGCGGATCTCCACGCTCTGCGTGCCGACCCCGAAGGAGATTTCCGCACCCACGTTATCGAGCTGTTCGGCGATGGCGAACTTATCGAGGCTCTTGGTGCCGCGGTCCAACATCATGCCCGTGAGCGTGGGCACGGCGATATTTACGGACCCGGCCATCGCATCGCCCGCCGGCAGCGAACCCAAGATGACGACCACCTGTTTGACGTGGGTTGGGTACGTGATGAGGTCGACGCCGGCGGTTTGCGAGCGGCGGCTGTTTTCGGCCATGTTCGCCGAGGCGCTCAAGCTCGCCAGCAGGCACGCCGCCGACACCCAGAGACGGAAGCCGCGGCGACTCTTCACGATCCTTTCTCCCCTGCCTGCGGCGTGGGCACGAACCACCCGGTGGTGCTTTGCTCCTCGTGCAGATACTGCAGGGCGACGCGCTGCACGTCGGCGGGCGTCACCTGCTCGACCTTCTGCGGAAACGTCACGTACAAGGTCCAGTCGCCGACTGCGATCCATTCGTTGATCTCGCCGGCAACCGCCGCAGTGCCATCGCGCTTGTAGGCGTCCGCGGCAAGGAATTGCTGCTTGACTCGCGCGACCTCCTGTTCCGTCACCCCGCCAACCTTGATCTTGGCGATCTGCGCGAGCAGGGTCTGCTCCACCTGCTCATGAGTGGCCCCCGGAGCCAATGTCGCGTACACGGTGTGCAGCGAGAGACCACGGTGCAGGTCGGTGCCGGCGCCCGCGTTCAGCGCGAGTCCCTGATCAACGAGCGCCCGGTACAGCCGCGCGTTCTTGCCGGAGCTTAAGATGGCGTCGAGCATTTCGAGCGCCGGCTGATCCGCGTCGCGGCCATTCGGTACCTTGTGCGCGATCACCACGGTGCCCAATTCGCCGGGACGCTTGATGGTGACCCGGCGCGCGCCGGTCTGTGCCGGCTCCTGCGTGTAGACGATCGGGATAGGCTGCGGAGAGCGCGAATACACACCGTAGTACTTCTTTATCAGTCCGAGCACCGCCGCGGTCTCGAAATCGCCGACCACCGTGACGGTGGCGTTGTTCGGCCAGTAGAACGTATCGTAAAACCCGTGCAATTTCGCGATCGGAACGTTCTCGATGTCGCTCTTCCAGCCTATCGTCGGATGGTGATAGGGAAGCGCGACGTAGGCGGCCGCGGTGACTTCCTCCATCAGCACGGTGTTCGGATCGTTCTTCCCGCGCTCGTATTCATTGCGCACCACCGTCATCTCGGCACGCAGGTCGGCCTCGTGCAGCCACAGACGGCGCATGCGGTCGGCTTCGATCGCCACATAGCCCTCCAGGCTATCGCGGCCGATGGTGGCGAAGTAGTTGGTGCGGTCGACCGACGTGCTTGCGTTGAACTGCCCGCCGACGCGCTCCAGATACTGCTTGATGCTGTTGCCCTTCGGATCGTTGTAGTTCTCGCTGCCTTTGAACATCAGATGTTCCAGCAGGTGGGTCGCTCCGGTGGTGCCGGTCACCTCGTTGAAGGAGCCCACCGAATAGGTCACCTGAAAGGTCACCACGGGCGCCGAATGGTCGGCGGCCAGCAGCACGGTGAGGTCGTTGGCATCGAGGCGGTATTCGTCTATGCCGCCAAGCGACTTGACGTAGGTGTACCCCGGCACCCGAGCCGGCGCGGACGCAACCGGCGGCAGGGCCGGGGCATTGCTCGCAGCGGGCTGGGCGCGGGCGCTCGGCGCGGCAACTGCCATTGCGCAGGCCAATGCCGGCCAAACGGCGCGCACTCCCCGCACGGTCACGTTCTGATGCATCCTCGACTCCAAATTCCGCGGGCCGCCATTCTAATTGGTTGTGACCTTTCGGATCGGTCAGCGGGGTGTATTGTATATTAGTCCGATGACCGCTAGTTGCGCGCCCGGATCGGCGCCGCCGGTGGCGCTGTTCGATCTGGACGGCACCTTGACCCGGCGCGACACGCTGCTGCCGTTCCTCGCGGGCTACGCGCTGCGCCATCCCGTGCGGCTGCTGCGGCTGTGGCGGCTGGCTCCGGCGCTGATCGGTTACCTGGTCCGCGGTCGCGATCGCGGACGCCTGAAATCGACGGTGATCCGCGCCGTGATGGGCGGCGAGCGCCGCGACCTGATCGAGGCATGGGCGGAGTCATTCGTGCTCGCGCTCGAACCTCATCGCCGGTTCCGCAGCGACGCGCTGACGGCCCTGGAGGCGCACCGCGCGGCGGGCGATCATCTGGTTCTGCTCTCGGCAAGCCCGGACCTGTACGTACCTCGCATCGGCCGATTGTTGGGCTTTGAGCGCACGCTTTGCACCGAACTGAAGTGGCGGGGCGATCGGCTCGACGGCGCTCTGAAGACCCCCAACAGACGCGGGGAGGAAAAGCTGCGCTGCCTGGAGTCGCTGCGCGGCCAATACCCGGGCGCGCCCATCGTCGCCTACGGCAACAGCGCTTCGGATCTCATTCACATGCGCCGGGCGGACCGCGCCGTCCTGGTCGACGGCAGCGCCGCCGCTCGCCGCCGCGCGACCGAGGCGGGCATTCCCGTCGCCGACTGGAGCTGAGATTAGGACGCGACGCGCAAGCCGCACAAGGCTACCGCTGTGCCTCAGCGCCGCACGGTTTGCAGGGACTGGTGAAGTTTCAGCAGCAGCGCCTCCGTGCTTTGCCAATCGATGCACGGGTCCGTGATCGACACGCCGTATTCGAGCGTGCCGAGATCCTTCGGGATGGGCTGATTGCCCGCCTTCAAATGGCTTTCGAGCATCAGCCCGACGATGGAGCGGTTACCGTCGAGGATTTGCGTGACGCAGTTCTCCGCCACCAGCGGCTGCACGCTCGGGTCCTTGTTCGAGTTGCCGTGGCTGCAATCGACGACGATGGTCGCCGGCAATCCCGCCGCGAGCAGCTGCCGCTCCGCCAGGGCGATGCTCACCGCATCGTAATTGACGCGTCCGCCGCCGCCGCGCAGCACGATGTGCGCGTGCGGATTTCCGCGGGTGCGAAACACCGCCGATTGTCCCTGCTGCGTGATGCCGAGAAAATGGTGCGGATGCCTCACGGACTGCAGCGCATTGATCGAGGTCGCGAGCGCGCCGTCGGTGCCGTTCTTGAAGCCGACGGGCGTCGACAAGCCGCTCGCCATCTCACGGTGCGTCTGCGATTCGGTCGTACGCGCGCCGATGGCGGTCCAGGTGATGAGCTCCGACAAATACTGCGGCATGATCGGATCGAGCGCCTCGGTGCCGGCGGGCAATCCCGACTCCGCCACATACAGCAGCAGCTCGCGCGCGAGCATAATGCCCTTCTCGATGTGAAACGAATCGTCCAAATCCGGATCGTTGATCAATCCCTTCCAGCCGATGGTGGTGCGCGGCTTTTCGAAGTACACACGCATGATGAGCAGCATGGTCGAGGCGACCTGATTGGCGAGCCCTTTGAGCCGGTCGGCGTATTCGCGCGCGGCCGCCACGTCGTGGATCGAACAGGGCCCGACGACCACGAACAGACGCGGATCGCGGCGCTCCAGGATGGAGCGCAGGATCTCGCGCGACCGGAACACCGTTTCGGCCGCCCGCGCCGTCAGCGGCAGGCGCTGCTTGACTTCCTCGGGAGTCGCCAGCAGCTCGCTCGACGCGACGTTGACGTTCTGTAATCGATCTTGAATGTTCGTCACATCTGCCTACATGGACGTTCGGATGGTCCACAGTTCCGGAAAGAATTTAAGCTCCAGCGCCTTCGTCAGGTACGACACGCCGCTGGTGCCGCCCGTGCCGCGCTTGTAGCCGATGATGCGCTCGACGGTCTTCACGTGGGCAAATCGCCACAACTGGAACTTGTAATCGAGGTCGACCAGGCGCTCCGCCAGCTCGTACAAATCCCAGTCCTTGACCGAATTGTGGTACACGCTGAGCCATGCGGCCGCCACCTGCTTGCTCGCCTGGTAGGGCTGACTGAAATCCCGGTCGATCGCCTCCGACGGCACGTTGAGCCCGCGCCGGCTCAGCAGACGCAGGACCTCATCGTACAGGCTCGGGCTGCGCAAGGCGCGCTCCAGCAGTTCGTAGGTCGGCGGGTCGGCGCGAAATACCTCGATGGTGTCCGCGTTCTTGTTGCCGATCAGAAACTCGAGCATGCGGTACTGCGCCGACTGGAATCCCGAGGAGCGTCCCAGCGAATTGCGAAACGCCGAATAATCGTAGGGCGTGACCGTCGCCAGCACGTCCCAAGCCTGCAGCAGCTGGTGTTGAATCGTCGACACTCGCGTCAGCATCTTGAAGGTGGGTCCCAAATCGTCGCGCCGCACGCAATCGACCGTGGCCGTCAATTCGTGCAGACACAGCTTCATCCACAGTTCCGAGACCTGATGGATGACGATGAACAGCATTTCGTCGTGCTGATAGGACAGCGGGTGCTGCGCAGCGAGCAGCTTGTCGAGATTGAGGTATTGAGCATAGCTCAACGAATTGCTCAGGTCCCAAAACACCTGCTCGTCGCTCAAGTCGACAAACGGTTTGGCCGCCGGATTGCGCTCGCTCATGCCCCGGAGCCTAGGTTTTGAAGACCCAAAGGGGGACGGTGCGCCAGCCCGCGAGCAGCTCGCGGTCCAGCCGGCGGTAGTCCGGCTCGAGCGTCTCCACCAGCCGCCAAAAGCGGGGCGAATGATTCATCTGTCGGGTATGAGCCAGCTCGTGCATGAACAGGTATCGAACCACCTCTTGCCGCAGAAACACCAGGGAACAGTTCAGGCTCACCGTGCCGCGCGTCGAGCAGCTGCCCCAGCGCGTGCGCTGGCAGCGGATGATGACCCGCTGCACCGAATAGTTCAAAGACTCCGCCGCACGCATCAGCGCCGGCGCCAGCCGCTCATGCGCCGCGCGCTTGAGCCAGCCCCGAAGCAGCAGACGCGCCTGTTGGTGGTCCGGCGCGTGCACCACAACGTTGCCGCCATGATGCGCGACGGTGCGCTTCGCCGCCTCCTGCCAATGCACCTCGAAGCGCTCGCCGGTGAACGCAAATTCGATGCTCCGGGGCACCGGCGCGGCCGGCTCGGCGAAGCACTGCATGGCCGCCACCTTGCGATCGATCCACGGCGTGAAGCGCTGCACGAAATCACGCACCGCGCGCGCGTTGACGCCGACCGGGACCACGATCTCCACCCTGCCGCCGACGTGCACGCGCGCGGTGAGCCTGCGCGCGCGGGGGCTCACCCTGACCGCGAAAGGATCGCTGGAGCTACGCGCCTCGAACAGCGATAACTGCGTGCCTTGTGGCTTCATCGCGGCGCATGATACCAGGATTAATGCCCCACCAAGATTGCCAGTTGCTTCTGCGCCGCCTTGTAATCGGGCGCAACGATCAAGGATTTCTCGATCCAATTGCGGGCGCCCAGCAGATCGCCCCGCGCCTGCAGCTGCACCCCCAGCGCCAGATAGGCCTCGGCGTGTCCCCAACCCGGCACGTCGATGCTCGTGGCGGAGGCCTGATCGAATAATTGCGCGGCGAGCTGCAACTGCGCGAACGCGCGCTGATTTTCTGGAGAGCCCGGCTTGGAGCGGGCGAGGCCCTGCATGGCGATCAGGTACAACACGCGCGGATTGCGCGGTGCGAGCGCGTAGGCCTCCCTCAGCCGGTCGTCCGCTCTCATGCCGAGTCCCCCCGCCTCCAGGCGCTTGTAGGGGGCGAGGTCGGCATCGCAGGCGGCCTGCAGAGCCAGCGCCTCCACCGACTTGGCATCTTGCTGGAGCAACTGTCTGAGCTGGTCGATGCAGTCCGACAGCGCCGCCTCCGCATCGCGCGCGCGGCGCTTTCCCAACAGCAGTCCATAACGGTACTCCGCGTGCGCCAGGTGGTAGCGCAGCGCCGCGTCTGCACCGCCCGACTTGACCTGTGTGCTCAATGATTGCACCAAATCGGCCAGTTGATTGGTATCTTCGGCTTGGAACGCGTAGAGAATCTGCGCCTGCAGATCGCCGCCCTCCTGAGCGTGGCTCGGCGAGACGGCGAATGAGAGCGCCAGGAGAAGGGCAATTGCTACTCTGCACATGAACATGAAGATAACACAACGAGGTGGCGGCTCTTGAGCGGCGAATTGATCGACATCGGCTCGAACCTGACGCATGACAGCTTCGCCGGCGATCGGTCCCAGGTCATCGCCCGCGCGCATGCGGCCGGCGTGACGCGCCAGGTGGTGACCGGGGCGGATCTGGCCAGTTCGCGGGCCGCGGCCGCGCTCGCCGCAGCCCGCCCGACCGCCCTCTGGAGCACCGCAGGCGTGCACCCGCACCATGCGGCGCTCTTCGACGCGCAGGGACGCGGGGAGCTGCTCGAACTGCTGAGCGCGCCGCGCATCGTCGCCGTCGGGGAGTGCGGGCTGGATTATTTCCGCGATCTGTCCCCGCGCGAAGCGCAGCGCGCCGCTTTCACCGCCCAGCTCGAGATTGCCGCCGCCGTCGGCAAACCCGTTTTCCTGCACCAGCGCGACGCACATGCGGACTTCACCGCCATACTCTCGGAGTATCGCCCCTCCCTCGTCGGCGGGGTCGCCCACTGCTTCACCGGCGGCGCGCACGAGCTGGAGGAATACCTGTCGCTGGGTCTGTCCGTGGGAATCACGGGATGGATCTGCGATGAGCGCCGCGGCCTCGACTTGCGCGAGATCGTTCCGCGCATTCCATCCGCGCGGCTCATGATCGAGAGCGATGCGCCCTACCTGCTGCCCCGCGATCTCGCGCCGCGCCCGAAGTCGCGCCGCAACGAGCCTGCCTACCTGCCCCACATCGCCCGCACCGTGGCCCGCCTCAGAGGCGAATCGTTCGAGTCGCTGGCCGCCTCGACCACGCAAAATGCGGTCCGCTTCTTCGGCCTGGAGGCGGCCCGGAGTCCTACAGATTCGTGAACGCGTGCGGACTTGGCTCGAGCTGCGCAGCCAGGCGGCCCCAGACGTCCGCGAATGATTCGAGCGCGGCCGATGCCTTGAGGTTGCGATCCACCGCCGGAAACTCGACTTCGATGCCGTCGAGCATCATCACGTGTTTCGGCATGCCCTTGGTGAACCTGCCCAGATTGGAAAACAGCAATCGACCCTCCACCGGGAAATCGCCGACCAGCGCCTTGACCGCGGCAATCCGGTCGTAAAGCGCCGGCTGCGGGTTGTCGAAGGTGTAGCGCCGGCCGCGGCCCATGACGGTCCAGTCGCTCATCTGGTCACCCCCGAAGATGAGCCCCGGCACGCGCCGCGTATCGAGCACCAGCAGGCCGCGCGGGGTCAGCAGCAAATGATCGACGTGGATGTAGCCGCCCATTCCATCGGGAACCAGCACCTGGTGCGCCGCCTCGTAGGCGATACGATTCAGCCGCAACAGCAGCGCCTTGCGCCGCGAGCGGCGCCTGTAGGCGCCGAAGCCCACGTAGCCGCCGGCGCCGAGCGCCAGCAGCGCCGCCCCGGTCGCAATCCACTGCGGCTCGATTCGAATTTCGTTCATTCGAGAGCGGCGGCCAGGGCCTGCAGCGTGGGCGGCAGGTCGAGAACATGCTGCGGCAGGCGCAGCAGCCGATTCAGGGCATCGGGCACCTCGACCGCCTTACCGATGATCGGCTCCACCACCTCGTTGAACTTGGCCGGATGCGCGGTCGCGACCAATACCCAGGGGCGGTCGCGCCGCTCGCGCTCGCTCAGCCGGCGGTAGATCTCCGCCGCGGTCGCGGTGTGCGGACACCATTCGCGTCCAAATTGCATGAAGTCCTCTCCGATCCGTCGCCGGATTGTAGCGTCATCGACGCTGTCCGCGCTCAGCTGTTCGCTGATCGAGGCGAATGTCGGATACAGCGCGCGTATGCGCTCCATGTTGCTCGGATTGCCGACGTCCATGGCGGAAGCGAGCGTGGGCAGGCTCGGGCGCGGGCGCCACTCGCCGGCCTTGAAGAAATCCGGCACCGTGAGATTGGCATTGTGCGCCAGGATGATCCGGGCGATGGGAAACCCAAGTGCTCGCGCCCAGAGCGCAGCGAACGCATTGCCGAGATTGCCGGCCGGAATGATGTAGGAGGCCTGCGCGCCGGTGCGCCGCTCGATCTCGAGGCTCGAGGCGACGTAGTACACCATCTGCGGCAGCAGACGGCCGATGTTGATGCTGTTGGCGGAGCTGAAGCGGTGTTTGCGGCTCAATGCGACATCGACGAACGCCTCCTTGACCAATCGCTGACACTCGTCGAACGTGCCGTCGATGCGCAGCGAGATCACGTTGTCGCCCCAGCAGGTGAGCTGCTGCTCCTGCCGCGCGCTCACCAGCCCTCGCGGATACAAAATGACGACCCTCACCCAGGGGCGCAGATGAAACGCCGACGCCACCGCGCCGCCGGTGTCGCCGGAAGTCGCCACCAATATGGTCAACGAAGGCTCGGACCCGACCTGCAGGCGCTGCAGCGTCTCGGCCAGGAAGCGGGCGCCGAAATCCTTGAACGCCGCGGTAGGCCCATGATAGAGCTCGAGCACGAACAGCGGGTCCGGGCATCGAGGGATTGGCGTGGTCGGCGCCGGAAAATCGAGCGCGGCCTCGGCAATTTCGCCGAGCCGCGGCCGCAAGCGGTCGCCCGCGAAGAAGCCGTCGAGCGCGCCGCGGGCGATTTCGGGCAAGCGCGAGAGGCCGGCGAATGCTCCCCGCTCGATGCGCGGCAGGAACGTAGGAACGTACAATCCGCCGTCCGGCGCCAATCCCTGCTGGATGGCCTCGCTCAGCGTGACGAGCGCTGCGCCGGCCCGCGTGCTTGCGTATCTTAATTCCGGCACGAGGTCTTCACCACTCTTGCGCCCTGATTCTCGAACGAAGATATCCAGCAGTCCGAACGCAGTCCGTGGCGCGTGAATGCGGCCGCCATCGCGTCGCGCGCCGCCTCGGCGTGCTGTATTTCGGCCCAGGCGAAAATGGCGGGCCCGGCGCCGGAGATCGAGCACCCCAGGGCGCCGGCTTCCATCGCTCCGCGCTGCACGTCCTTGAAGCCCGGGATCAATGACTGGCGCTGCGGCTCGATGATCACGTCGTTGAACGAATCGCGAATCATGTCGAGATCGTTCGAGTAGCAGCCGCTGATGAATCCCGCGAGGTTGGCCGTCTGCCAGACGAAATCCGAGCGCGTGACATCGCTTTTGAGCATGGCGCGCGCCGCGCGCGTGGCAAGATGCATATGCGGATGCACGAGCACACAGCGCACCGACGCGGGCACGGGAATCTGCTTCACCCGCGGGTGATCGATACCCACGGTCAACACCAGACCTCCGAACAGGCACGGCGCAATGTTATCCAGGTGCACCGAGCCGCTGGCGACGATCTCCCCTTCCATGGCGAACTTGAGCAGCTGCAGGCGCGTTACGGGCTCCTCGAGCAATGCGTTGGCGGCCACCACGGCCGCCACGGCCGATGCCGCCGAGCCGCCCATGCCGGACGCCAGCGGGATGCCCTTTTCGATGTCTATCTCGCAGCCGTATCCGAGCTTGAGGGCCGCATGCATCGCCTGGATCGCGCGCCCGGCGGTGTTGTTGTGCGGCTCGACCGAGATCTCCTCGGCGAGGCCGCTGATCGAGCGGATTCGCACCCCCGGCTCATCGGTCCGCCGCACCCGCACCCGATCGCCCACCGCCTCTACCGTATGGCCCAGTATGTCGAAGCCGATACCGACGTTGGCAACGGTGGCTGGCGCGAAAGCGGTTACCTCGGTTGGCACGGAACGTCCCCTGTTTGATTTGCGCTACAGATGCGCGCCCAGATACGCGGACAAGCGCAGCAGGTCGGAAAACACCCCGCCGGCCGTGACCTCCGGTCCGGCTCCAGGACCCTGCACGATCAGCGGATTGTCACAATAGCGGCGGGTCGCGAATCGCACGACATTGTCGGTGAGCGCAATGTTCGCAAATGCGTGCTTGGCATCCAGGCGGGTCATGCCGACGGTCGCGTGGCCGTTCGCATCGATGCGCCCGACGTAGCGCAGCACCTGACCCTGCCGCGTGGCCTCGGCGAGCACCGCCGCCATGTCCGCGTCGAACTCCGGCAGGCGGCGCATGAACTCATCGACGCTGCAGTCGTTGAGCGCCCGAGGCACCAGTCCGGTGATCTCGACGTCGGCCATTTCCAAGGTGAGCCCCATCTCGCGGCCCAAAATGATCAGTTTGCGGGCGACGTCCATTCCCGACAAGTCGTCGCGCGGATCCGGTTCCGTATAGCCCTTGAGTTTCGCCGTGCGCACGATGGATGAGAACGGCTCGCTGCCGTCGAATACGTTGAAGAGATAGGCGAGCGTGCCCGAGAAAATGCCCTCGATGCGGGTGATGTCATCGCCCGTTTCGCGCAAGTCCCGCAGCGTGTGGATCACCGGCAGTCCCGCGCCGACCGTCGCCTCGTACAAGTAGTGGGTCCCCGCGGCGCGCGCCGCCTCCTTGAGCGCGCGATAGTCGGGCAGCGCGCCGCTGTTCGCTTTTTTGTTGGGGGTCACGACGTGGATGCCGCGCGCGAGCCAGCCGCGGTAATTGCCGGCCACCTCCGCGCTCGCCGTGCAATCGATGAGCACCGTGTGCGGAATGTAATCCGCCTGGCAATGAGCCGCGAATTTCTCCAGGTCGAGCGGTTCTCCCGCCTCTGCCAGCCGCTGCGGCCAGCGAGAGAGGTCGATCGCGCCCTCCTCCAACAGCATGCGTTTCGATGTGGCGATGCCGCGAACACGCAGATCGAGATTCAAGGCGCGCAAGCGCTCGATCTGCGTGGCGATCTGCGCCAACAGAACGCGGCCGACGGTGCCCGGTCCAATCAGGCCGATCGACAGCGTGTTGGGCGACAGATAGAACGCCGCATGCACGGCACGCAGCGCCTTGGCGGCGAATTTGCCGTCCACGACCAACGAGATGTTGCGCTCCGATGCGCCCTGCGCGATCGCACGCACGCTGATCGCAGCGTCTCCCAGTGAGTTGAAGACCTTGGCGGCGACGCCGTGCGCCCCGGCCATGCCGTCGCCGACGACGGCCAGGATGCTCAGACCCAAGGCCACGTCGACGCGCTGAATTTGCCCGTCGCGCAGCTCCGCGTCGAAGGCGCGGCGCACCGCATCCTCTGCGCGCTCGGCCTGTGCCGCGGGGATGGCAAAGCAAATCGAATGTTCGGAGCTGCCCTGGGAAATCAATATCACCGATATGCCCGCATCGCGCAGTGCGCCGAACAAGCGGTGGGCGGTGCCCGGCACGCCGATCATGCCCGCACCCTCGAGATTCACCAGCGCCACCGGATCGATCGTGGTGATTCCCTTGACCTTCAATGAAGAGACCGGATGCGCGCATATCAGCGTGCCGCGCTTGTGCGGTGCAAACGTATTGCGGATGAAGATCGGAATGTCGCGCGCGATCGCCGGCTCCATGGTCTGCGGATGGATCACCTTGGCGCCGAAGTAGGCGAGCTCCATCGCCTCGTTATAGGACAGCTGATCGATCACCTCGGCGTTGGGAACCAGGCGCGGATCGGCCGACAGCACGCCGTCCACATCGGTCCAGATGATGATCTCGGAGGCATCGAGCAAGGCACCGAAGATCGAACCGGAAAAATCGCTGCCGTTGCGTCCCAGGGTAGTTTGCATTCCGGTCGTGGTGCTCGCCACGAAACCGGTCACGATGAGCCGGCCCTTGAAATCCTTCGGCACCAGCTGGTGCAAGCGTTGTTCGCTCGAGGCCCATTGCACCGCCGGGCCGAGCGGCCCCCATTCGACGATCACGACCTGGCGCGCGTCCACCCACAGCACCTCGCCCCGGACGCGGCCGCGCTCGCGCAAGAAGGGCGCGAACAGCCGGGTTGACCATATCTCGCCGTAGCCGGCGATCACGTCGCGCATGGAATCGGTCGCCGAGCGGATGAGGCGCACCGTTTGCAGCACGCCGGTGATGTCGCGGCAATCGTTGTTCAGGTGTGTGCAGTAGGCCTCGTACGCCGCGCGCGACAGCAGCTCCGCGGCGAGCTTCTCGTGCCGCCGCTTCAGCCGCTCGATCGCCGGGGCAAAATGGCCCTCCGGCCGCTCCGCCAGTGCCACCAAATCGAACAGGGCATCGGTGACGCCGCGGCAGGCGGACAGCACCACCGCCTCGCGCGGATGCGGCGAGGCCTCGATGATGTCGGCGACCCGGCGAAAGCACTCGGCATCGGCGACGCTAGAACCACCAAACTTATGTACGATCCATTTATCCATGTTCCACATGCGCTAAAGCCACGGCCCAAGCGCAATGCGCCGCCCCAAAAGTGGTCTTAAGTTGATGAATTGCGGCTGGAAACCGCTAGACAGCCCGGAACTTTAATCGCACCCCAGGGAACCTAGCAAGCAAAAAAATCACGCTCGACCCGGCCGATTCGCAGGGTGCGGTGTTTTCCTGCGTGCGGACGCGCCTCTCGTGCCGGATTTGGGCAACCCCGTGTGCTGCGTGCGGAAAGGCACGGCCGCGGCCGGGGGCGCGGACGCGCGGCCTTTCGGAGTCAGCGGCTGGTAGGCGGGGATGAGGTGTTGCTTGCCGTTGCCGATCAGATCGGCGCGCCCCATCCGCTTCAGCGCCTCGCGCAACACCGGCCAGTTGTCCGGGTCGTGATACCTCAGAAACGCCTTGTGCAGGCGGCGCACCTTGATGCCCTTCGGGATGAAGACCTCTTCGCTGGATCGGGTGATCCGCTTGAGCGGATTCTTGCCCGAGTGGTACATGGCGGTGGCGGTCGCCATGGGCGAGGGCAGGAACGCCTGCACCTGATCGGCGCGAAAGCCGTTCTTCTTCAGCCATACCGCGAGATCCAGCATGTCCGCATCGCGCGTTCCCGGGTGGGCGGCGATGAAGTAAGGAATGAGGTATTGCTCTTTGCCCGCCGCCCGCGAGTACTTGTCGAACAGCTCCTTGAATCGGTAATAGGCGCCGACGCCTGGCTTCATCATTTTCGACAATGGCCCCTCGCCGATCGCTTCCGGAGCGATTTTGAGGTAGCCGCCGGTGTGGTGCGTCGCTAATTCCCGCACGTATTCGGGCGATTCGATCGCGAGGTCGTAGCGCACGCCGGACGCGATCAGCACCTTTTTGACTCCCTTGAGGCCGCGTGCCCGCCGGTACAATCGGATGAGCGGTGCATGATCGGTATTCAAATTGGGGCACACCCCGGGGTAGACGCAGGAGGGCCGGCGGCACGCCGATTCGACCGCCGCGCTCTTGCAATGCAGCCGGTACATGTTCGCCGTCGGACCGCCCAGGTCCGAAACGACCCCGGTGAAGCCGGGCACGGTGTCGCGAATGGTCTCAATTTCGCGAATCACCGAGTCCTCCGATCGGCTCTGGATGATGCGGCCCTCGTGCTCGGTGATCGAACAGAAAGTGCAGCCGCCAAAACAGCCGCGCTGGATCGCCACCGAGAACCGAATCATGTGGTAGGCCGGAATCCTCGCATTGCCGTATGCCGGGTGCGGCCGGCGCGCATAGGGCAGCTCGTAGATTGCATCCATCTCCGCCGTGCTCAAGGGAAGCGGCGGAGGATTCAGCCACACTTCCAGGCTCCCGTGGCGCTGCACGAGGGCGCGCGCATTACCGGGATTGGACTCCAGGTGCAAAATTCTCGACGCGTGCGCGTACAGCACCGCATCCTCGCTCACCTGCTCGAAGGAGGGCAGACGGATGACACTGCGTGCGCGCTGCGCGTTCGGCACTTGGCGGAAAAACTTGACTACCCTGTGCGCGTCCGGCGCCGCTGCGGCCGGCACCGCGGCGAGCGCCCGCCGCCGCTCATCCTCGCCGGCATACGGATCCGGCGGCGGTGCGAGCGGGCCGGGAGCGTCCAACTCGCTCGAATCGATCTCGACCCAATCGGGCGGCACAGCGCGGCGCACATAGGCGGTGCCGCGCAAATCCGTGACGCTTAGGATCGCCTCCCCGGCTTCCAGCCGGCGCGCGATCTCGACGATTTGCCTTTCCGCGTTACCGTAGACCAGCAGATCCGCTTTGGAGTCCACCAGCACCGAACGGCGCACCTGCTCCGACCAATAATCGAAATGCGCGATGCGGCGCAGGCTCGCCTCGATGCCGCCGATCACGATCGGTACACCCTTGTACGCCTCGCGCACCCGCTGCGAGTAGACGATGACACAGCGATCCGGCCGCCTCCCGCCCACGCCGCCGGGCGTGTACGCATCGTCGCTGCGCACTCGCCGATCGGAGGTGTAGCGATTCACCATCGAGTCCATGTTGCCGGCGGTGACGCCGAAGAACAGCCGCGGCGCGCCGAGCTCGGAGAAATCGCGGGTGCTGCGCCAATCCGGCTGAGCGATGATGCCGACCCTGAACCCTTGCGCCTCCAAGGCGCGGCCGATGATGGCCATACCGAAGCTCGGGTGGTCCACATAGGCGTCGCCGGTGACGATGATGACGTCGCACTGCTGCCAGCCGAGCGCCGTCATCTCTGCTCGCGACGTCGGCAAATACGGCGCCGGCGAAGAGCCGGCGGTGCGTGTCATCCGAGATCGACCGGGATATAGATCTGCGCATCCTCGCGCTGGATCAGCAGCGCCACGGTGTGGCCGGCACGAGCGATTTCGCGCTTCAGTTCGGCAACGGTGGAAACGCCCGAGCCGTTCACGCCGAGCACGACATCGCCGGCCTGCAAGCCCGCCGCCAGCGCCGGTCCCGTGACGTCCTCCACGACCAGGCGGCCGCGCGTGTGAAGCTCCTGCTGTTCGCTCGGATCGAGCGGCCTCACCGCAAGACCCAGCCGGCCGGCGTCGCCGGCGCCGGTGCGCGCCGCCTGCGCAGGCGCGTCCTCGAGCAGTACTGTCTTGAGCGTAACCTCGGTCGCCTTGCGGTCGTGCCATACGCCGAGGTGCGCCTCGCTGCCGGGAGGCAGCTGCGAGATGACTG
The DNA here is from genome assembly GCA_052326345.1 of Steroidobacteraceae bacterium. Lineage (GTDB taxonomy): Bacteria > Pseudomonadota > Gammaproteobacteria > Steroidobacterales > Steroidobacteraceae > Bog-1198. The sequence continues at coordinate 40,654 of JBKQOZ010000025.1, forward strand.
AAGGCAAATCGTAGGAGTGATCGATGAGGCGGCCGTTGACGCTGGTGATGACGTCGCCCGGTTTCAAGCCCGCGCGCTCGCTGGGGCTCTGCGGATCGACCGCGCTGATCAACGCCCCGTGCGGCGTCGCCAGACCGAACGTCTGGGCAAGCTGCTGACCGATGTCCTGCACCGACACGCCGATGCGGCTGCGGTTCACCTTGCCGTTTTTCAACAGCTGATCCTTCACGTTCAATGCGATGTCGATGGGAATCGCGAACGACATGCCCATGTAACCGCCGGTACGGCTGAAGATCTGCGCGTTGATGCCGATCACTTGGCCGTCGAGATTGAACAGCGGGCCGCCGGAATTGCCGGGATTCACGGCTGCATCGGTTTGAATGAACGTCACGAACGAGCTGCCGGTGTCATCGGGCAGCGGCCGGCCGACGGCGCTGATCACGCCTGCCGTCACACTGTTTTCGAAGCCAAACGGCGAACCGATCGCGATGGCCCATTGGCCGGGACGAATGCGCGCCGGGTCGCCGAAGCGCACGGTGGGCAGTCCGCTGGCGGGTATCTTGATGAGCGCCACGTCGCTGCGCTTGTCGACACCGATCACCTTGGCCGCGAACTCGCGCCGGTCGGTGAGCTTGACCGTGACCTCGGAGGCATCCGCGACCACATGGGCGTTGGTGAGTACGTAGCCGTCGGAGCTGATGATGAAACCCGAACCGATGCCATGGCTCGGCGGCATGTGCTCGGGATTCGGCATCTGGTGATGGAAAAACTGCGACAGCGGATCGTCATCGCCTTCGCTCACGTTGGGAAACTTCTGCGGCTTCTCGACGACGCTGATATTGACCACGGCCGCACCGTTCTGGGCGACCAAGTCGGAGAAATCGGGTAATCCGGTCACCCGGCCGGCCGGCGCAGAGCTCGGCGGGGACGCGACTACGACAGCCGGCGGGCTCGCCGATCCGACATCGGCATTCGAGCGCTGGTGGGCCACCACGACGACGAAAATGCCGGCTACGGCCGCGAGCGACCAAGTTCTGATGCTACCCATACCATTCCATCCTTTCGAAAATGTGCCCAAATCTTCCTAAGAATTGACCCAGAAGTCGGGGCGTGGTTTCAATTTTCCAGGTTTTCGGGCAGCAATTCCCATGTTTTTCAACATTTGGCCCCCCGAATCCCCGGGAGCCGGCCAGGCCGCCAGAAATGTGAATTCCCCACGGGCATTGCGGGTGCCCCAGCGGCTAGTCTGTTGCTCCTTTATCCGATTCTAAGCTCTATGCCCGATTCGACCGGTCCAAGCCTGTTGGTGGTAGGCAGCGATACCAAACGCCTCCAATGGCTGACCCATCATGTGACCAGTCATTGGCCCAGCGCGCAGGTGACCACCGCGGCGGACCCTGCCTCGCTGGCCCAGTTCGTCCAAGAGCGTGCGCCGGACGCCGTCTTACTGCAAATCGATTTCGGCAATGAAGCGCTGGCGAGCACGGGACTCAGCCACCTGATGCAGCTGCTGCGCGCGCAGCCCAACCTTTATTCCATCGTGCTCGCGGAGCACGGCAGCGAGCTCTCCGCGGTGCGGGCGCTGAAGTGCGGCGCCAAGGATTACCTGCCGCTGGCGCGCATCACTCGAGATTCCCTGCTCAAGGCGGTGACCGAAGCGAGCGCCAAGCAGCACGCAGCGAGTCTGGCCGAAGATGCGCTGCTCACGCCTGCGCACGACATTCCGGCGGTGCGCGTCCCTGGATACACCATCGTCAAAGAGATTGCGACCAGCAACTTCTCCTCGGTATATCTCGCCCGAAGCGAGCGGCTGCGGCGCAATGTGGTGCTGAAAGTCATGAATCGCGGCAATTCAGCGCGTGAATTGGACGATGCCGAACGCTTCCAGCGCGAGTACGAAATCATCTCGAGCATTGCGCATCGGGCGATCGCCGAGATCTACGACTTCGGTGCACTGCCGCAGCATCAATACCTGGTCATGGAATACATCCCCTGCGGCGACTTGCGCGATCGGCTGCGCAACCCCTTGAGCATCGATGAAAGCCTGTATTACCTGCGCTCGATCGCCGAGGCGCTGCGCGTCATCCACGTGTTCGGCATCCTGCATCGCGATCTGAAGCCCGCAAACGTCATGCTGCGCGAGGACAATTCTCCGGTGCTCATCGATTTCGGCCTCGCGCGCCGCTCGTTGGACGACGGCAGCAACACCGGCGCGGGCCAAGTCCTCGGCTCCCCCTACTACATCAGCCCCGAGCAGTCCCAGGGGCAACGGGTGGACGCGCGCACCGACCTCTACAGCCTCGGGGTGATGTTTTACGAGATGCTGACCGGCCAGCGCCCCTACAGCGGCCGCAGCGCCATGGCCATCATGGAACAGCACGCCACGGCGCCCGTACCCCGGCTGCCGGCTAATGTTGCTCTGCAGCAAGCGCTGCTCGACCGGCTGATGGCAAAGAGCCTGTCCGAGCGCTATGCCTCGGCGGATGAATTGCTGGCCGATCTCGGCCCTCTGGTCGCGGCAGTTGCCTGAAGGAGGTCCTGCCGCGAGAAGGCCGTTAAGGTTTCCCCCCGCAAATAGGAAAATGTGACGGCCATCACCTTAGGTCCTGACTCGGTGCAGCATATGTCATGAAACCGTCGGGGGTGTGACCCTCGTCAAGCCCCCTTGCGCTCAGCTTTGGCAGGCTTCAGATCCATGTTTATCTCAGCCAAACGACACGAGCGCGAAAAGCAGGAATTGCTCGGCGCCAGCAATCGTTTGACCGAGGCCATCCTTAAAAATACCGAGCAGGGCTTGTTCCTCCTCGATTTGAACAATCGTATCCAGCCGCAGGTGTCGCAGTCGCTCTCGACGCTATTTCGCCGGCAGGACTTCGAAAACATGAGCTTTGAGAAACTGCTCGCGCCGCTGGTGACGACCAAGACGTTGACGGTGGCGAAGAATTACATCGCCGGACTGCTCGGCGCCGCACGGGGCGATCCTGCCAGGGATTCCAATCCGCTGCGCGACATCGACGTGCGCCTCGCCAACCCCGACGGTTCGCACGAAACCTCGCATTACTGCTTCGAGTTCGACCCGGTCGATTACCTCAACGAGCAGCGCATGTGGCTGGTGCGCGTCACCGATATCACGCTGCGGGTGCAGACCGCGCGCGAGTTGGAGGAACTGCGGGCGCAGTTGCAGACCCAGGGCGAGATCCTGCGCAGCGTCCTGCAGATGGGCGGCGCGCGCTTTGCCGCCTTCCTGCAACGAACCGATGCTTCGATGAAAACGATCAACGCGGTGTTGAAGAAGCCGGCGCGCGAGGAGGATGCGTTTCGCCACAAGCTCGAGGAAGCGCTCGACGAAGTCGATCGAGTCCGGCGCGACGCCGCTGCCTTCAAGCTGAGCGCGCTGGAGGGGGCGGCGCGCCTGTTCGAGGATTCACTGCACGACTTGCGCAGCCGCAGTACGCTGAGCGGCAGTGAGTTTCTGCCGCTCGCGGTGAAGCTCGATCAGCTCTACGGTCAATTCGCCGCGCTCAAATCGCTGAGCACCTCGGCGGCGCCGACCCGCGAGCCCGGCGCACCGGGCCGTGCCTCCAGCATGACGGATAACGGCACTGAAATCATCCAGGCGCCGAGATTCACGGCGCAAAAATCCGAGGCGAAGGCCGTGCCCGGCGCCCACCGCTCGGCGCCCGCAGGCAGCCTGGAGAACACCTTGCGCGCGCTGTGCGACCACGTGGCACAGGAGCACAACAAGACCGTCAATCTCGACTGCCAGGGCCTGCAATTGGTGCCGCCGCAATATCAGGCGGCGATCAAGAACGTCGCGATCCAGCTCATTCGCAACGCCGTGATGCACGGCATCGAAACGGCAGCCGGACGCGCTGCGGCCGGAAAGCCGCCGCAGGGCAGTCTGCGGCTCGAATTCAAGTCCCTGCCCGATCGTGGATTCGAACTGCTGTTCGAAGACGACGGCTTCGGCCTCGATCCGCAGCAGGTTCGCGCGACCGCTATCGCACGCGGCGTCATCACCGCTGAGGGTGCCGCGCGCCTGCGCGACCGCGAGGCGATCAAGCTCATCTTCAAATCGGGCTACACGACGCTGGCGAACGCTCCCGGCGAGGCTCCGCACGGCAGCGGCATGTCACTGGTACGGCGCTACATCCACGAGGCCGGCGGGAAGATTGCGATCGCCAGCCTGCTCGGACACGAGACGCGCTTCAAGGTCAGCCTACCGCCGCTCCCGGCCGGCGAGGCGCCCTGAGCAGAGGAAAAGCTCACGCGTCGAGCGGCGACAGCTCGACCAGAATCTCGCCGGCCGCGACGCGCTCCGACAGGCCGAACGGAAGACGCTCGATGAGGCCCGCGTAGGGCGCGGTCAGCGTGTGCTCCATCTTCATCGCTTCAATCGTCAGCAGCGGGGCACCGCGCGCCACCCGCTCGCCCGGGCTGACATGAACCGCCACCACCGTCCCCGGCAGCGGCGTGATCAGGGAACCGGTATCCGCCGGCGCCGTCGCCTGCAAGGCGTCCTCGGTCCGCGATGCACGCAGCCGCACCTGCCGCCCGTCGTAAAATAGCGCCACGTCGCCGGCGAACTCGCGGACCGCCAACCTTAGAGCCCGTCCTGCAACCTCGACGTCGAACGCTGAGTCGCTGCGGCCAATGAGGCGCAGCGCGTATTCACGGCGCGACGGAGCCATGGCCGCATAGGTGCGGGGTCCGGTCCGTTCAATCGTCACCGTGACATCGCCGAAGCGCCAGCGGGTCGCGGCTGCGGCCGCCAGCCGCCAGCCCGTGGTATCCGACCAGAGCGCGCCGGGATCCGCTGCCCGGGTCGCGTACCAGAGTGCGGCCAGCACGGCGTCCTCCTCGGCGGCGGTGGGCTCGCCGAAGTTCAAATGCCGATGCCGCGCATCGAGAAAATTCGTCGCGACCGGCGCGCCGAGAAACTCTTCATCCGCGAGGACGCTCATCAACAGTGCGCGGTTGGTGGTCACGCCCAGAATCTGCAGCTCGCCGAGCGCCGCGCGCAGCCGACCGGCCGCCTCGGCCCGCGTGTCGCCCCAGGCGATGAGCTTGCCCAGCATCGGATCGTAGAACGGCGTCACCTCATCGCCCTCCTCGAAGCCCGCGTCCAGTCTCAAATCGGGCGCTGCAGCGGGCCAGCGCAAGTGCGTGATGCGACCGACGCTGGGCAAGTAGTCGTGGGACGGGTCCTCCGCGTACAGGCGTGCTTCGATCGCAGCCCCGCGCTGCGCGATCTGCGCCGCCTGTGCCGGCAGCGGCTCGCCGCGTGCGATTCGCAGCTGCCACTCCACCAAGTCGATGCCGGTGATGAGCTCCGTCACCGGATGTTCGACCTGCAGCCTCGTGTTCATTTCCATGAAATAGAAGTGCTGCGCCGGGTCGAGCAGAAACTCGACCGTGCCTGCGCCCACGTAGCCGACGGCACGCGCTGCCGTGACGGCCGCCCGCGCCATGGCCGCGCGCACCTCGGGCCGCACTCCGGGCGCCGGCGCCTCCTCGATGATCTTCTGGTGCCGGCGCTGCACCGAGCAGTCCCGATCGAACAGCGCGACGATGTCCCCTCGGGTATCCGCGAATACCTGGACTTCCACGTGCCGCGCCGTCGGGAAATAGCGCTCGAGGAGCAGGCGATCCTCGCCGAAGGCCGCACGTGCGAGCCGCTGCGCCGATTCGACGGCCGCCGCCACGTCGCCGGCGCCGTGCACCACCTGCATGCCCTTGCCGCCGCCGCCGGCGCTCGCCTTGATGATCAGCGGGAAGCCCACTCGTTCGGCCTCGGCCTGAAGGCGCTCGAGCGTTTGCTCGCTGCCGTGGTAGCCCGGAGCCACCGGTACCCCCGCCGCCGCCATCGCCGCCTTCGCCGCGCTCTTCGAGCCCATGGCGCGTATCGCCGCAGCCGGCGGGCCGATGAACCTCAAGCCCGCATCGGCGCACGCCTGTGCGAAGTCCGCATTCTCGGACAAAAACCCGTAGCCCGGATGCACCGCATGGGCGCCGGCGCGCCGCGCCACGTCGAGCACCCGAGCTTGATCGAGATAGCTTTGCGCCGCCGGCGAGGCGCCAAGATGGTAAGCCTCATCCGCGGCGCGCACGTGCGGTGCGCCGCGGTCCGCGTCGGAGTACACGGCGATGGTGGTCCAGCCCAAGCGGCGCGCGGTGCGCGCGATGCGGCAGGCGATTTCGCCCCGGTTGGCGATGAGCAGACGGCTCGGCAGGTGCCCGCTCACATTCGAAAGATCCCGTATTGAGTGGCGCCGCCGCGCTGCAGCCCGGCCACCGCCAGCGCGAGACCCAAGGCGCGCCGCGTGTCGAGAGGATCGAGCACGCCATCGTCCCAGAGCCGCGCGGACGCGTAATACGGCCGCCCCTGCCGCTCGAATTGCTCGCGGATCGGCGCCTTCAATTGCTCCTCCTCGGCATCGCCGAGGACGCCCCCGGTGCGCTCGAGCGCTTCGCGCTTGATGGTGGCCAGCACACTGGCAGCCTGCTCGCCGCCCATCACCGAGGTGCGGGCGTTCGGCCATTGCAGCAGCAGCCGCGGACCGTACGCGCGCCCGCACATGGCGTAATTTCCGGCGCCGAAGCTGCCGCCGATGATGATCGTGTACTTCGGCACCGCCGCGCAGGCCACCGCGGTGACGAGCTTGGCGCCGTCCTTGGCGATGCCGCCGGCCTCGGCCGCCTGGCCCACCATGAATCCGGAGATGTTCTGCAAGAACAGCAGCGGAATTCCCTCGCGGCAGCAAAGCTCGATGAAATGCGTCCCCTTCAATGCGCTTTCGGAGAACAGGATGCCGTTGTTGGCGAGGATGCCGACGGGAAATCCGTGGATATCGGCGAATCCGCACACCAGCGTCGTAGCGTACAGAGCCTTGAATTCGTCGAACCACGAGCCATCGACGAGGCGCGCGATGATCTCCCGCACGTCGTATGGTTTGCGCGCGCTCGGCGGAATGATTCCATACAGGTCGAGCGGATCGTAGGCAGGCTGCGTGCCGCCCGCCGCCGCGAGAGCAGGCGGCGCCCGCAAGCGCGCCACCGCGCGGCGTGCGAACGCCAGCGCATGAGTGTCGTTCTCGGCGTAGTAGTCGGTGACTCCGGAGCGGCGGCAATGCACATCCGCGCCGCCCAGGGATTCGGCGTCGATCTCCTCGCCAGTCGCCGCCCGCACCAGCGGCGGTCCGCCAAGGAAGACGCGGCCCTGGTTGCGCACGATGATCGCGTGATCGGACATGGCGGGCACGTATGCGCCGCCCGCGGTGCACGATCCGTGCACCACCGCGATCTGCGCGATGCCCTGTGCCGACAGCCGGGCCTGGTTGTAAAAGATGCGCCCGAAATGCTCTCGATCCGGGAACACCTCGTCCTGCTTCGGCAGGAAGGCGCCGCCGCTCTCCACCAGATAAATGCACGGCAGTGCGTTCTCGCCGGCGATCTCCTGCGCCCGCAGGTGCTTCTTCACGGTGAGCGGGTAGTAGGTTCCGCCCTTCACGGTCGGGTCGTTGGCGACGATCATGCACGCGCGGCCGCAAACCAAGCCGATGCCGGTGACCAGCCCGGCGCCGGGCAGGTCATCCTCGTAGACGCCCTGCGCGGCGAGCGCCGATAGCTCCAAAAACGGCGCCCCGGGATCGAGCAGCGCGTCGATTCGCTCGCGCACCAGCAGCTTGCCGCCGGCGCGGTGCTTGTCGCGCGCCGCAGCACTACCGCCCAGGGCATTGCGCTGCAATATCTCCCGCAGATCCGCCACCAGGGCCTGCATGGCGGCGCGGTTGGCGGCAAATTCGGCGGACCGGACGTCGATGCTCGAGGGAATCTTGGCCATCGCCTTGCTGTTCCGCTAATATTGTCGGACAGTCCGATTATCCAACGATTATGGGTCCGATGACAATGGGGGGGCCCGACCATGCCAGGCGCTGCGTACCGCGAGTTCAATTTCGGCCTTGGCGAGTCGATCGACGCCGTGCGCGATCAAGCGCGGCGCTTCGCGCAGGAGCGCATTGCGCCGCGCGCCAACGAGATCGACCGCAGCAACCTTTTTCCGCGCGACCTGTGGCGCGAGCTCGGCGAGCTCGGGTTCCTGGGTCTCACCGTCGACCCCGAGGACGGCGGCGCCGGTCTCGGCTATCTCGCGCACACCATCGCCATGGAGGAGATTTCGCGGGCGTCGGCGGCCGTCGGCTTGAGCTACGGGGCGCATTCGAATCTGTGCGTCAACCAGCTCGCGCTGAATGCGACCGCCGAGCAGAAGCGCCGCTACTTGCCGAAGCTCCTCAGCGGGGAGCACGTCGGCGCGCTCGCCATGTCCGAACCGGGCGCCGGCTCGGACGTGGTGTCCATGCAGCTGAAGGCGATCAGGCGCGGCGACCGCTACGTGCTCGACGGCCGCAAGATGTGGATCACCAACGGTCCGGAGGCGGATGTGCTGGTGGTGTATGCCAAAACCAATCCCGGGGCCGGCCCGCGCGGCATCAGCGCCTTCATCATCGAAGCGGGCTTCGAGGGCTTCAGGCCGGCGCAGAAGCTGGACAAGCTCGGCATGCGCGGCTCCAGCACCAGTGAGCTGGTGTTCGACGGCTGCGAAGTCCCCGCCGAGAATCTGCTCGGCGAAGAGAATCAGGGAGTCAGCGTGCTGATGCGCGGCCTCGACTACGAGCGGGTCGTGCTCTCCGGAGGACCGCTCGGCATCATGGCCGCGGCATTGGACGTCGCCGTTCCGTACGTGCGCGAGCGCCGGCAATTCGGCCAGGCCATCGGCACCTTTGAGCTGATTCAGGGAAAGCTCGCAGACATGTACGCCGCGCTCAACGCCTGCCGCAGCTACGCCTACACCGTCGCCGCGGCCTGCGATCGCGCGGACGCGACGCGCAAGGACGCCGCCGCGTGCATCTTATTCTGCGCCGAGGCGGCAACCCGGGCGTCCCTGGATGCCATTCAACTGCTCGGGGGCAACGGCTACATCAACGATTATCCGACCGGGCGGCTGCTGCGCGACGCCAAACTGTACGAAATCGGTGCCGGCACCTCGGAGATACGCCGGATGCTGATCGGTCGCGAACTGTTCGGGGAAGCCTAGGTGAAAGATCTGTTCGAGCCCCTGGACGATCATCCGGCCTATCGGCAGATCGCGAACGTGATCGAACAGCGCATCGTCGAGCGCTCGCTGCGCACGGGCGATCCGCTGCCGTCCGAGACCGATCTGGCGCGCCAGTTCGGCGTCAACCGCTCCACGGTGCGCGAAGCCATTCGAGAACTGGAAACCCACGGGCTGCTAGGGCGCAGCCGTGGCGAAAAGCGCTTGCGCGTCACGCGCCCCGAACCGCGTCATGTCAGCACTGGAGTGAGCCGCGCGCTCGCCCTTCACGATGTGACGTTTCTCGAACTCTGGGAGGCGATGATGGCCATCGAGCCCGCGGCGGCGCAATACGCGGCCTCACGGCGTACCGCCGCGCAACTGCAGGCGCTCATCCGCGCCAGCGCGCGCTTCAGCCGCAATACCGCCGACACCGCCGCTGCGGTGGGCGCGGTGGTCGATTTCTTCACGGCCGTCGCAGCCGCCAGCGGCAACCAGGTGCTTGCGCTGTCGCAGTCACCGCTGAATCTATTGCTCGTTCCGACCCTCACGCAGCTGATCGATCGGGTGCCGCAGGCGCGCGGCCGGATCCGCGAGGCGCAAAGCCGAATCACCAGCGCCATCAAGCTGCGGCACAGCGAAATTGCGCGCACATGGATGGAGAAGCACATCCGCGACTTCAAGCGCGGCTGCGAGCTCGCCTTTCCCTAGAGAATCTGCTCGCGCAGCGTGTCCGCGCCGTCCGGGTCGTGCAGGTTGGTGCTGAACGAAATCAGCACCATGAGCTCATCGCCGGTGTTGCGGTAGGCGTGCGCCACGCCGGGAGGTATCACGAATCGCCAGGTCTCGCCCGCCGGCACCTCGACGTCGCGCACACCATCCGCCTCCTTGAGGCGTACCAAGCACGGGCCGACCACGCTGGTGATTTCGGTGGCGGTCCGGTGCACATGATTGCCGCGCACTTCATTGGGCCGCGTGAGCACCACGTGCACGTTTTTCTGCGCCGTGAGCTCTGAGTCGGTGAGCGGCTCGAATAAACTGCCGCGGGCGTCTCGATGGGTCTTCACGGGCTCGATGCGCGCGCGCGCTGTATTCGACATATTCATGACGGCACGGGCTATTCTACAGCCATTCAGACCTTTCGCCCCGGCCCAGCCGCCGCCTGGCCGCCTGGCCCCTTCCGACCAGCAAAACGCCCGCGACGAACATGACATCGAGCCAATCGAGCGCGCCGCCGCCGCCGCCCGACGCGGTGACCGCCAGAGTGGCCGTGGCCGGCGTGGTATTGCTGCCCGCCAACGCAGTCGTGACCGCGCCCGCAGCGATCGTGTCTTTATAGCTGCCGGCGGTGCCGCTGCTCACCGTGAGCACGACCGTGCAGGAGCTGCTCGCCGGAATGCTCGCGCCGGAGAGTGTCACGCTGCTCGTCGGCGCCGGCAGCGTGCCGCCGCAGGTGTTGACCGCCGCCGGTGTACTCTTGGCGGTCAGGCCGCTCACCAGCGCATGGGTCAATCCGACTCCCGTCACAGCATAGGCATTCGAATTGCTCAACGTGATGGTCAGCGTGGAGGTTCCATTCTGGCCGATACTCGCGGGCGAGAATGCCTCGGCGACCGCAGGCGGATTCGGCGTAGTGACCGTCAGGGTGGATGACGGGGCAGCCGCCGCATTGCCGCCGGCCGGACCGGTCATGAGCGCGTTGGCCGCGACGGTATTGGTATAGCTGCCGGGGGCGGTGCTGGACACGCTCACGGTCACGGTGCAGCTGCTGTTCGCTGGAATATTCGCATCCGTGAGAGTGACGGTGTTTCCTGCCGCACTCAACGCGGCACTCGAGCCGGTGCAGGTGGTGGCGGCCGCGGGCGAACTTAAGACCGTGACCGCGCCCGGCAGCGTATCGGTGAAATTACTCTGCGTCAGCGCATAGGCGTTGGCATTGTTGAATGTGAACGTGAGCGTCGAAGCGATGCCCGGCCCGGTGCTGGCGGGTGAAAATGCTTGGGCGACCGTCGGCGGGATCGGCGTCACGGTCAGCGCCGTGGGGCAGGCGCCAGCACTGGTTCCCGCCGAGGTGGGCGCGCTGCTGGTCGCGCTGCCTGAGGCGACCGTGATGGTCGCGGTGTCGGTGGCGCCGGCACTGTCCTTGACGGTGAGCGTGACCGTGCCGGAGCCGGACACGGTGGCCGTATCGCCGGTGGACGGGGTCACAGTAGCG
>JBKQOZ010000026.1:0-26989 GCA_052326345.1 Steroidobacteraceae bacterium
CGATCACGCCGGCGCCAACGGTGCGGTTCGAATAGCGGTCGATGATGATGAACGCGCCGGTCTTGCGGTTCTCCGCATAGGGGTCGAACGCGACCGGCGAAGCAGTCGAGAGGTTGCAGAAGCCGATGTCGTTGAGGCCGAGCGTGTGGGCGGCGAGGTGCTCCTGGGTGTTGACGTCGACGCGGTGTTTGATGGCGGTAATGCTCGCGGCGACGGTCGCCGTGCCGATCCGCGCGAGGTAAGAGCGGCCCGGAATTAGCGGCTCACGGTCCATCCAGATCACGTGCGCGGCGAACTGGTCGGCGACCTCGGGGCGTGCATCGGGAGCCGCGAGTACGTCACCGCGGCCGACATCGACCTCGTCGGCAAGCGTGAGCGTGACGGCATCGCCGGCTGCCGCTTCGGCAAGTTCGCCGTCATAGGTCACGATCCGCGCGATGCGCGACGCTTGACCCGACGCAGCGACGACGACGAGATCGCCACGGCGAACGCGACCCGATGCGATTGTGCCGGCGTAGCCGCGGAAATCGGCATTGGGTCGGTTGATCCACTGCACCGGAAAACGGAACGGCCGCGCCGCGGCCTCGTCCTCGACCTCAGCCGTTTCCAGGTGAGCAACGAGGGTCGGCCCGCGATACCACGGCGTGTTCGAGGATGCCGTGGTGACGTTGTCGCCATAGCGTGCCGACACCGGAATGGGGACGACCGCCGCGAACCCGAGCCGATCAGCAAACGCCGCATAGTCGGCGGCGATGCGCTCGAAAATCTCCTGGTCGTAGCCGACAAGATCGATCTTGTTCACCGCCAGGACGACGTGGCGAATGCCGAGCAGCGAGCAGATGAAGCTGTGCCGCCGCGTCTGCACCAGCGCGCCTTTGCGCGCATCCACCAGGATGACGGCAAGGTCGGCGGTCGAGGCGCCGGTCGCCATGTTGCGGGTGTACTGCTCGTGGCCCGGCGTATCGGCGACGATGAACGAGCGGCGCGGCGTGCTGAAGAAGCGATAGGCGACATCGATGGTGATGCCTTGCTCGCGTTCGGCCTGCAAGCCGTCGACGAGAAGCGCGAGATCGATGTCGTCGCCGGTCGTCCCGTGCTGCTCGGAATCCTTCGCGAGCGCCGCAAGTTGATCCTCGTAGATGAGTTTCGAATCGTGGAGCAGCCGGCCGATGAGGGTCGATTTGCCGTCGTCGACCGAGCCGCAGGTGATGAAGCGCAGCAGCGACTTGTTCTGGTGCTGCCTCAGATACTCGCCGATGTTGGCGATTTCCGCCGCGGGCCGGGCCATCAAAAATATCCCTGCTGTTTTTTCTGTTCCATCGAGGCGGACTGATCGTGATCGATGGCGCGGCCCTGCCGCTCCGAACTCGTGGCCAGCAGCATCTCCCGGATGACGTCCGGCAGGGTCGCCGCCGTGCTCTCGATCGCGCCGGTCAGCGGATAGCAGCCAAGCGTTCGAAATCTGACCGAGCGTTCGACCGGCACCTCGCCCGGACGCAGCGGGAAGCGCTCGTCATCGACCATGAGCAGCAGTCCGTCGCGCTGCACCGTCGGACGCGGTGCAGCGAAATACAGCGGCGCCACCGGGATGTTCTCGAGATAGATGTACTGCCACACATCGAGCTCGGTCCAATTCGAGATTGGAAACACCCGGATGCTCTCGCCCTTGGCCTTGCGCACATTGTACAGATGCCACAGCTCCGGCCGCTGGCTCTTGGGATCCCAGCGATGATTGGCTGAACGGAAGGAGAAGATGCGCTCCTTGGCGCGGGACTTCTCCTCGTCGCGCCGCGCACCGCCGAAGGCGGCATCGAAGCCGAACTGGGTGAGAGCCTGCTTCAGGCCTTCGGTCTTCCACATGTCGGTGTGCAGAGAGCCGTGGTCGAACGGATTGATGCCGCGCTGTACGGCTTCCGGATTGCGGTAAACGATCATTTGCATGCCGCTGTCGCGCGCCATGCGGTCGCGCATGTCGTACATCGCGCGGAATTTCCAGGTGGTGTCGACGTGCAGCAGCGGGAAAGGCGGCGCGCTCGGGTAAAACGCCTTGCGCGCGAGATGCAGCATGACCGAACTGTCCTTGCCCACCGAATAGAGCATCACAGGCTTCTCGCTCTCCGCGACGACCTCGCGCACGATGTGGATGCTTTCGGCTTCCAGGCGCTCGAGGTGCGTCAGTGCCGCCATTCGACACCCCAGTCCGCGAGCACGGCAAGCGCATCGGCGCCGGCTTTCGGCGGCGCTGTGGGAGGCGCCGGCACGGTGCGGGAAAAGCGCGGCGCCGGTGCATTCTGCAGCAGGCCGTCCACCTCGACGAAGGCATTGCGCGCACGATTGTGCGGATGTTCCGCGGCCTCGGCCAGTGTGAGCACCGGCGTCACGCACGCATCGCTGCCCTCGAACAGCGCGCACCAGTCCGCGCGTGTTTTGGTCTTGAAAATGTCCTCGAGCTCGCGCTTCAGTGCCGGCCATTCGGATTCGCTCACTCGCTCCGACAGGGCGCGGAGCCCGGCGTCGCGCCATCGTTCGGTGTCCAAGCCCATCCTGCGCAGGAATTCGTGGTAGAACTTCGGCTCAAGCGGCGCGACCGCGAGATGCAGGCCGTCCAGCGTCTCGTAGGTGTTGTAGTAGGGCGCACCGCCGCCCAGCAGGTGCTCGCCGGTGCGATCGGAGAACTGGCCCAATGCGCGATAGCCGAAGAACATCGCCATGAACGACAGAGCTCCGTCGAGCATGGCGGCATCGACGACCTGGCCTCTTCCCGACTGCCGCGCTTCCCAGAGCGCGCACAGCACCCCGAATGCGAGCAGCAGACCGCCGCCGCCGAAGTCGCCGATCACGTTCAAGGGTACGACGGGTTTGCCGCCGGTGGGGCCGATTTGATGCAGCAGGCCCGCGAGGCCGATGTAATTCAAATCATGTCCCGCCGACTGGGCGAGCGGTCCGGTCTGCCCCCACCCCGTCATGCGTCCGTACACCAGGCGCGAATTGCGCGCGAAGCACGCCTCGGGCCCGATGCCGAGGCGTTCGGCCACTCCGGGGCGGAACGCCTCGATGAGCACGTCGGCCTTCTCGACCATGGCCAGGAGGAGCTTCAGGGCGCTCTCCTGCTTGAGGTCGAGCGTGATGCAACGGCGGCTGCGCAGCAGCGGGGAATTCTCTGGCGTCCCGCTGCCCCCGAATCGATCGACGCGCACGACCTCCGCGCCCATGTCGGCCAGCATCATGCAGCCGTAGGGTGCTGCGCCCAATCCCGCGATCTCGATGACTTTGACTCCCGCAAGTGGCCCCATAGCGGAATCGTACTGCAAACAGCATGCCAGTACCCGACTTGAGACATAACGAACCCCTATTTGGAAGCGCGCACAGTTTGCGCTATGGTGGCTGCGGGGCGCCGTGCGCCGCGGACGACCGCAGCCTGATGGTCCCACTAGCAGTTGCCTTTCGTTCACGGCCCACGGACGCCCACCAACGCCCATGCTGCGCATGACCCCGGGCGAAATTGCGGCCCGGCTCGACCGGCTGCCTGCATCGCGCACTGTCTGGACCATTCTCGTGCTGGTCTCGCTCGCCGGCGTTTTCGAGTTCTATGATTTGTTTTTCACCGCTTATGTGGCGCCCGGCATGGTCGCCACCGGTCTGTTCACGCCGGATTCGCTGGGTGTGTTCTCCGCGCTCAAGGCTGTTCGCGTAGCGGGCGTGGGCACCTTCGTGTTTTCGACGTTTGCGGGCCTGTGGCTCGGCGTGGTGCTGCTCGGACAGGCGGCGGACCGCTTCGGCCGCAGGCCCGTGCTCACCGGTTCGCTGCTCTGGTACGTCGCCTGCACCGCGGTGATGGCGTTTCAGCGATCCGGGCAGTGGCTGAACATCTGGAGGTTCATTGCCGGCGTGGGATTCGGAGTGCAGCTCGTCACCATGGATACGTACATCGTCGAACTCATGCCGCCGGCGCTGCGGGGGCGCGCGTTCGCCGTCAACCAGTGCATCTGCTTTTGCATCGTGCCGGTGGTCGCGCTGCTCGCCTGGCTCTTCGTGCCCGTGCGGCCGTATGGGTTCGACGGTTGGCGTTGGGTGGTTCTGTTCGGCTCGGTGGGCGCAATCGCCGTGTGGGGACTGCGGGCCGGCATTCCGGAGAGCCCGCGCTGGCTCGCCGCGCAGGGGCGGATGCATGAAGCGCAGCGGATCGTCGGCGACATCGAGCGCAGGGTCGCCGCCGAATGCGGCGGCGCACTGCCCCCCGTCCGGGCGGCATCCGCGGCCCGGTGCGGCGCCGCGCAGCCGGCGGGGGCTGTGAGCTCAGGCTTCGCCGATATTTTCGCGCCCCATTATCGCCGCCGCACGCTCATGCTGTGCGTACTGAATGCGGCGCAGGTGATCGGGTTTTACGGCTTCAACTCCTGGGTGCCGACGCTGCTGATCGCTCGCGGCATCAATCTCACGCACGGGCTGCAGTACGCCTTCATCATCGCGATATCGCAGCCGTTCGGCCCGCTGCTCGGCAGCCTGTTCGCCGACAAGATCGAGCGCAAAACCCAGATCGTCGCGGGACTCGCCTGCATGGCGGCGTTGATGACCGCTTTTGCGTGCACGACGTTTGCGCCGCTGCTGATCTTAATCGGCATCGGCTTCACCCTCGCCGCGAACGTAATGTCCTACGCGTACCACGGCTATCAGGCGGAACTCTATCCGACCCGCATCCGCTCGCGCGCCGTTGGATTCGTGTACTCGTGGAGCCGCCTTGCGGCCGCATTCGCGGGCCTGATCATCGGCGCCCTGCTCGCGGGGGGCGGGGTGCCGGCGGTGGCCGTGTTCATCGGCGGCGCGATGCTGCTGGGCATCGGCGTGATCGCCGTATGGGGACCCTCGACCAGCGGGTTGGCCCTGGAGCAGGTCTCCGAGTAGGCGCGTTCGAACTCGACGATTCGGGCCGGCCTGCGACCCGGCCCCAAGCGGCCGAGTCGCGGGCCGTCCTGTATGCTCGCGTCACGTATGACTTCCCATCCGAGCGGCGAGTCGGTCTCTGCGGTCTTCAATGCGGCGGCCGCGCAGCATGCGCAGCGGGATTTTCTGCATGTGCCGCTCGAGGCGTGCCGTGATTATTCGCAAACCGAGCAGACGCTGACGTATTCCCAGGCCCTTGCCCGGGCCGAGTCCATCGCCTCGCGGCTGCGGCAGGCGGGGTACGGACCGGGCCATCGCGTGGCCGTCGCGCTCGACAATCGCCCGGAATTCTTCCTGTGGTTCCTTGCGCTGAACTCGCTTGGGCAGAGCATCGTGCCGGTCAATGCGGCGATGAGCGTGCAGGAATTGTCCTTCGTCCTTGCCCATTCGGACGTGGCCCTCGCGGTGACGCACGCCGGACATGCGGCGCACCTGCGCGCCTGCGCCGCGCCGCGCGTGCCGCTGCACCTCACCGGGGCGCAGGAGCGCGCGCTGCCCGCCTCGCCGGCGCCGCCGGCCGCCGCGCCGCACGAGGCGTCGCTCCTGTACACCTCCGGCACCACCGGTACGCCGAAGGGCTGCGTATTGACGAACCAGTACTTTCTTGAGCTCGGGCGCCTGTACACCGGGCTCGGCGGTTATTGCCGCTTCGCCAACGCTGGCGACCGGCTCGCCACGCCGCTGCCGGTGACGCACATGAATGCGCTCGGCGTCTCGTTCATGGCGATGCTGATGACCGGAGGCTGCCTGGTGCAGCTCGACCGGTTTCATCCCTCCACGTGGTGGCATTCGCTGCGCACCAGCCGCGCGACGGCATTCCATTATCTGGGCGTCATGCCGGCGCTGCTGCTGAAGGCGCCCCCCTCGGGCGCTGATCACTGCGCGGGCGCGCTGCGCTTCGGCTTCGGCGCGGGAGTCGATCCCAAGCATCACGCCGCGTTCGAGGCGAGATTTGGAGTACCTCTGATCGAGGCATGGGCGATGACCGAGACGGGGGCCGGAGCCTGGATCACCGCGAATCACGAGCCCCGGCATGTGGGGCAACGTTGCTTCGGCCGGGCGCCGCCTGGTTTGGCGTACCGGATCGTCGATGACGCGCAATGCGACGTCGAGCGCGGAGTGGTCGGCGAGCTGCTGGTCAGGCGCGACGGAGCGCACCCGCGGCGCGGATTTTTCTCGGGCTACTACAAAGACGAGCGCGCGACGTCGCAGGCATGGGCCGGCGGCTGGTTTCATACCGGCGATCTGGTGCGGGTCGGCGCCGATGGATCGTTCTTCTTCGTCGATCGCTCGAAGAACGTGATACGGCGCAGCGGCGAGAACATTGCGGCCGTCGAAGTCGAAAGTGCGCTGCAGGCCCAGGGCGATGTGCTCGCGTCGGCCGTCTGTCCGGTGGCCGACGAGGTGCGCGGCGAGGAAGTCTTCGCCTTCATCGTGCTGCGTCCCGGCGCCGCGCCCTCGGCCCAGATCGCGGCGCAGTTGCAGAGCCACTGCCGGCAGGCGCTCGCTTATTACAAGATCCCGGGATACATCGCCTTTCGCCAGGAGCTGCCGCAGACCGCCTCCCAGAAGCTGGCCAGGGCGCGGATCAAGGAGCAGGCTGCGGGCGCCGTCGAGGCGGGGGAAGCGTTCGACCTGCGGCAATTCAAGAGCGCGAGCAATGGCCCGCGATGACATTTTAAGGTTAAACTAGTTCATGCTCGAACGCGGCGACGCCCGGGATTACCTCGACGTGGTGCTCGCGGCGCCGGTCACGGTGCCGTACGTGCGCTATTCCATCCGCAATGCGCATTGGTTCGCCGCCCAGGCGCTGTTGCGCCTGCTCAGGGCCTCGGGGCTCGACAAGCCCGACATCGACGGCTTGAGCGTGGGCAGCTTCATGCTGGCGCCGGACACGGCGATCGGGCTCACGCAGCATCTGGGGGTGACGGTGCGCTGGCTCGACCATATTCCGTTCGGCGGCGCCTGCGGCATCGTGGCGCTGCGACGCGCGCTTCGCGCGGTGCAGGCCGGCGACGCCGAGGTCATCGCGTGCATCGGCGCGGATACGAATCACGTGGATTCGTTTCGCCAGAGCCTCGGCAGCTTCAGCGTATTCGCGCGCGACGCCGTGTTCCCTTACGGCTCGGGCGGGCCGAACGCGAGCTTCGCCTTCCTCACCTCGTACTACATGCGCACCTACGGCGCCACGCGCGAGGACTTCGGCAAGATCTGCGTCGCGCAGCGCGACAACGCTCTCGGCTACCCGCACGCGATGTTCAAGAAGAAGCTCACGCTCGAGGAGTACTTGAGCGCCCGGCTGATCGCGGATCCGATCCGGCTGTTCGATTGCGTTATGCCCTGCGCCGGCGCGGAGGGCTTCCTGGTCATGACCCGCCGGCGCGCCCAGGCGCTGGGCCTGCCGTATGCGCTCGTGCGCGCGACCTGTGAGCGCCACAACGCGTTTCCCGAGGACCCGATTCAGACCCGCGGGGGCTGGGTCCTCGACCGGGAGCATCTGTATGCGGCGGCCGGCGTCGACCCGTCCGACATCGATTTCGTGCAGACCTATGATGATTATCCGGTGATGTCGGTCATTCAGATCGAGGATCTGGGTTTTTGCGAGAAGGGCGCCGGGCCCGAGTTCATCCGCCGGCATTCCTTCACCACGGACGGCTCCTTTCCAATCAACACCAGCGGCGGACAGCTCTCGGTCGGACAGGCCGGATGCGCGGCGGGATTTCTCGGCCTGGTCGAGTCGATTCGACAGCTCACTGGCCGCAACCTGGCGCGCGCGGTACCCGAGGCGCGCCTCGGGCTGGCGGTGGGGTTCGGCATGATCACCTACGACCGCGGCCTGTGTTCGGGGGCGGCCGTGCTCGGCCGGAAGGACGCATGATTCCACCTCTCCTGCGCCCCAGGCGTAAGAATCCCATCCTTCGGACCCGGCTGCCGCTGCTGCCCCCGTGGGCCCGATCGCGCGCTGCGCTCGGACTCACCGCGGCCGCCGCGATCGGCCGATTCGAGCTGCAGGTCTGTACCGACTGCGGCAGCGTGCAATATCCGCCGCGCGAGGCGTGCCAGCGCTGTCTCTCCGGGAGCCTGCGCTGGCGCGAACAGTCGGGCTTGGGCGAGCTGATATCCACCACCACCGTGCATCACAGCCACGACTTGTTTTTCCGCGAGCGCGTGCCCTGGCAACTCGGCATGATACTGCTCGACGCCGGGCCCACCGTCGTCGCGCATCTGCACGGCGGCTGCGCGCCGCCGCCGAGCCGCGTGCGAGTCGGCGCCCGCCTCGACAAGTCCGGCCAGGGCGTGCTGCTGGCCTTTCCCATCGATGAGGTGCCCAATATGGCCGACGATCGCCAACTGCGTGAAATGACCTGTGATCCAAAATTTCGCAAGGTGCTGGTGACCGACGGCAAAACCGCGGTCGGCCAGGCCGTGGTGCGCTCGATCATCGCGGCCGGCGCGGATCTGGTGTGGGTGGGCTATGCGGAGCCCTGGAAGAAGCTCCCGGGACTTGCAGTGCTCGAGGCGCTGCCGCAGACCGCACTGCTGCCGCTGGATCTGACCGATTCGCGATCCGTGAAGCAAATCGCCGGTGAGATCGGCGGCAGGGTCGACATCCTGATCAACACCGCCGAGGTGCATCGGGCCCACGGGATCGCTTCGCGCAGCGGCGTGGAGGTGGCGCGCGCCGAGATGGACGTCAACTACTTCGGGCTGCTGCGCCTCGCTCAGGAATTCGGGCCCGCCATGCGCGCGCGCGGCGCGGACGGCCCTTCGAGCGCGACCGCCTGGGTGAACCTGCTGTCGATCTATGCGCTCAGCAATTATCCCCCGCACGGCACGTTCTCGGCCTCGAAGGCGGCGGCGCTCTCCCTGTCGCAATGCCTGCGGGCCGAGATGCGGCCCGGCGGCGTTAGGGTGATCAATGTATTCCCGGGGCCGATCGACGATGAATGGAATCAGCTGTTGCCGCCGCCGAAGCTCTCGCCCGAAGCGCTGGCAAAAGCGGTGGTCAAGGCGCTTCAGGACGGCGTCGAGGACGTCTACCCCGGCGATGTGGCCCAGGAGTGGCTCGCCCGCTGGGAGGAGAGTCCGAAGACTCTCGAGCGCGAAGTGAGCATTTGAGGAGATGGCCCGCATGACTGCAAATTCGCTGATCTCGTTGGCGGCCGATCTTAATTGCGGACGGATCCGGGTCGTCGACCTGACGCAAACCCTGGCGCCGGAATTTCCGCAGATCGTGCTGCCGCCCGAATTCGGCCAATGCTGGCCGTTCCGCATCGAAGAGATCTCCCGCTACGACGAGCGCGGCTCCGCCTGGTACTGGAACAACTTCTCCTGCGGAGAGCACACCGGCACGCATTTTGACGCGCCCGTCCACTGGGTGTCGGGCCGCGAACTGCCGAACAATTCGACGGACACGCTGCCCGTCGAGCATCTGATCGGCGCCGCGTGCGTGATCGATTGTTCGGACGAGGCGCGTGCGGATCCGGATTTTCTGCTGACCGCCGATCATGTGCGCCGCTGGGAAGCGCTTCACGGCCGCATCGCGCCGCGCTCCTGGGTGCTCATGCGCACCGACTGGTCCAAACGCACCGATCCGGTCGCCTATCAAAATTTCGATGACACCGGCCAGCACACGCCCGGGCCCGCCACCGATGCGGTGCGCTTCCTCATCGAGGAGCGCGATGTCGTCGGATTCGGATCCGAAGCGATCGGTACCGATGCCGGCCAGGGCTATCACCTCAAGCCGCCGTACCCGTGCCACTACTACATGCACGGCGCAGGCCGCTACGGGCTGCAATGCCTGACGAATCTCGATCTGCTGCCGCCCACCGGCGCGGTGATTTTCTGCGCGCCCCTGAAGATCAAGAACGGCTCCGGCAGCCCCATTCGAGCGCTCGCGCTGGTGCCGGCCTAGGTCCTAAGAGGCGCGCCCATGGCAGAACGCTCGTTCGCGCAGGAGGTCGAGAAGCTTCGCATCGGAGAGGGTCAGGAGTTTCGCGGCGAGGGCATCCTTGCGGTCACCAAGGCGCTGCTGCAATCCGGTGTGGGCTACGTCGGCGGGTACCAGGGCGCGCCGATCTCGCATCTGATGGACGTTCTTTCGGATGCACAGGGCGTGCTCGAGCAATTGGGCGTGCATTTCGAGGCGAGCGCCTCGGAGGCCGCCGCCGCCGCCATGCTCGCCGCCTCGGTGAATTACCCGATTCGCGGCGCCGTAACGTTCAAGTCGACGGTCGGCACGAACGTGGCATCCGATGCGCTCGCCAACGTCGCCTCCGGCGGGGTCACCGGCGGTGCGCTGGTGATCATCGGGGAGGACTACGGCGAAGGCTCATCCATCATGCAGGAGCGCTCGCACGCCTTTGCGATGAAATCGCAAATCTGGCTGCTCGACCCGCGGCCCAATCTTCCGAGCATCGTCGAGATGGTCGAGCGCGGCTTCGAGCTGTCCGAGGCATCCCATACGCCGGTGATGCTCGAATTGCGGATTCGCGCCTGCCATGTGCGCGGGCGCTTTCACGCCAAGGACAACCGCGCGCCCGCGTTCACGGTTCAGGACGCGCTCGAGCACCCGGTGCGCGACGTGTCGCGGATCGTGCTGCCGCCGGCGAGCTTTCAGCACGAGCAGGAGAAGGTCCATCAGCGCTGGCCGGCGGCGCTTGCCTTCATCCGCGAGCATCGCCTGAACGAATTCATGGGCGCTCCCACGGGCGAGGTCGGGATCATCGTGCAAGGCGGTCTGTACAACACGCTGCTGCGCGCCCTCGAGCTTGCCGGCATGGCCGATAGTTTCGGCCACTGCGAGCTGCCGCTGTACGTGCTCAACGTCACCTATCCGCTGCTCGCAGAGGAAGTCGCCGGCTTTTGCGCGGGCAAGCGCGCCGTGCTGATCGTCGAGGAGGGTCAGCCCGAGTTCATCGAGCAGAGCCTCAACATGATCCTGCGCCATGCCGACCTTGATACCAGGGTGGTGGGCAAGGAGGTGCTGCCGCGCGCGGGAGAGTACACCGGACAGGTTCTGCAGAGCGGCGTCGAGTCGTTCCTGCGCCGCCACGCGCCCGCGCTGTTCGAGGGCCGCGCCGCCGGGCGCGCCGCGCTCGCGATGAGGCGCGCGCCGTCCAAGGAGGTGCAGGCGCTGGCGAGCCTGTTGCCGATGCGGCCGCCGGGATTTTGCACCGGCTGTCCGGAACGGCCCATTTTTACCGCGATGAAGCTGCTCGAGCGCGAGCTCGGGCCCCTGCACATCAGCTGCGACATCGGCTGTCACCTGTTTTCGATCTTGCCGCCGTTCAATCTCGGCAACACCACCATGGGATATGGCTTGGGGGCGGCCGGAGCCGCGGCATTCAACGCGCCGCGCGGCAAGCGCGCCATCGCCGTGATGGGCGACGGCGGATTCTGGCACAACGGACTGACCTCGGGCGTCGGCAACTCGGTGTTCAATCAGACCGACAGCGTGCTCGTCATCGTCGACAACGGCTACGCGGCGGCCACCGGCGGCCAGGACATTCTGTCCTCGCGCGCGGATAACCGCTCGAAGAGCACCCGGCATCCGATCGCATCCGCGGTGCAGGGCGTGGGCGTCAAATGGCTGCGCGTGATCGACCGGACTTACGACCTGAGGCGCATGCTGGGTACGCTGCGCGCGGCCATGACCACCACCGAGAAGGGGCCCAAGGTCATCGTGGCGGCTTCCGAGTGCATGCTCAACCGCCAGCGGCGCGAACGCCCACAGGAGAATCGCGCGATCAGCGCCGGCAAGCGCGTGGTGCGCGCGCGGTTCGGAGTCGATGAGGACACCTGCACCGGCGATCATTCGTGCATCCGGCTGTCCGGCTGTCCGTCGCTCACCATCCGTCCGAGCGCGGACCCGCTGCGCCACGACCCGATAGCGCATGTCGACAATTCCTGCGTGGGATGCGGCCTGTGCGGCGAGGTTGCGCATGCCGCCGTGCTCTGTCCGTCGTTCTATCGGGCCGAGCTCGTGTTCAATCCGACCCGCTGGGACCGCATCCTCGCCGGGGTCCGCGGCGCCATCATCGGATGGCTGCAGCGAATGGCAGATACGCGGCGCGCGCGGCATGAGTACTGAGGCGCGGCCGCTCAGCATCGCCATCGCGGCGCTCGGCGGGCAGGGCGGCGGCGTGCTGGCCGACTGGATCGCCGATGTCGCCGAGCGGCACGGCTGGCTGGTGCAATCCACCTCGGTGCCGGGCGTGGCGCAGCGAACAGGAACCACGGTGTACTACCTCGAAATGTGCCCGCCGCCGCCGGTGGGGCGGGCGCAGCCGATTTTCGCGCTGATGCCGGTGCCGGGCGACGTGGATGTGGTCATTGCCGCCGAGTTGATGGAGGCGGGACGCGCGGTGGTGCGCGGCTTCGTGACTCCCGAGCGGACGACGCTCGTCGCCTCGAGCCATCGTGTGTACGGCATTACCGAAAAATCCGCTTTGGGCGATGGCATCGCCGATTCGAATGCGGTGCTCGCGGCGCTGCGCAGCGAGGCGCGCCGCCTGGTGTGCTTCGACATGGAGGTGTCTTGCGCTCGATCGGGCAGTGTCATCAGCTCCGTGCTGTTCGGCGCGCTCGCCGCGGCGGGTGCGCTACCGTTTGCGCGCGAGCTCTACGAGCGGGCGATTCGCGGGAGCGGAGTCGCCGTCGCGGCGAATCTCGCCGGATTCGCCGCGGGGTTCGAGCAGGCGCTCAAGGAGGCGCCGGCGGCGGGACTCGTACCGCCCGGAGCTCCACCCAAAAGCGATTCCGGCCGGCGGTTCGCCGCGCGGATTCGTGCGACGTTTCCGGCGCACCTGCAAGGGGTCATTACCGAGGGCGTGCGCCGGTTGATGGATTATCAAGACTCCGCGTATGCGGAGTTGTACATGAGTCGATTGAGCGAGGCGCTGCTCTGGGACGAGGCGGCCGGCGGCCTCAAGCACGGTTTTGCGCTTACCGCGGCGGTGGCGCGCTATCTGGCGCTGTGGATGTCCTACGAGGACACGATACGCGTCGCGGACCTGAAGACGCGGCGGCGGCGCTTCGAGCGCTTTCGCGGTGAAGTCTCGGCCGCGCCGGATCAGATCGTCTACGTCACCGAATACATGCATCCGCGCCTGCAGGAGCTCTCGGAAACGCTGCCCGCCGCGCTCGGGGAACGGCTCGCACGCAGCCGCACCGGCGCGCGCTGGCTTGGGGCGCTGTTTCGCCGCGGCCGCCACGTGAATACCGCCAAGCTGACCGGGTTCATCGCCCTTTACCTGCTCGCCGGACTGCGGCGCTGGCGCCGCGGCACCTGGCGCTACCGCATCGAGCAGGCGCGGATCGAGGACTGGCTGGTGCGGATCCGCGATTGCGCGGGCGCCTACGATCTAGCGGTGGAGATCGCCGAATGCCAGCGCCTGGTCAAGGGCTACGGCGACACACATGCGAGAGGCCTTCGCCGCTTCTCGGACATCATGCAATTCGTCGAGCGCGAGCGGGACCGTTCGCAGCTCGCCGCCGCGGTGCGCCGGCTGCGCACCGCGGCGCTCGCCGATGAGGACGGCCGCGAGCTCGACTCGGCGATGAGGGAATTGTCGGCCACGCCCGCCGGCGTCTAGCGTCAGCCTCGGGCCGGCCGGCGCGGCCGCTAAGGCGGGTTCGCTTCGATCGAGCGGCGCAGATGGGTGAGCAGGCGCGTCAGATCGCCGATTTGGTTGTCGGACAAATCGGCGAACATCCCATCCATCCATTGTTCGTGGGCCGCCGCCATCTTGAGGAAAGCGTCGCGGCCCTTGCGCGTGAGCCGCACGGTCGCGGCGCGCCGGTCGCGCAGATCCACCGTGCGCGTCACGAGGCCGTCGTCGATCAGCCGCGAGACGACCCCCGTGACGTTGCCGTTCGAGACCATCAGCGATTCGGACAGCGCCGACATCTTCAGGCCCCCGGCGTGGCGCTCGAGCGCGGCGAGCACGTCAAAGCGCGGCAGCGTGGTCTTGAAATGCTCATCGAGCCGCGCACGCAGTCGTTTCTCCACGATCATCGAGCAGCTCAGGAGCTTGAGCCACAGACGCAGCGATTGCTTCGAATGCGGAGCGCCCCCGAGCCTATCGGAGAACATCGTGTCGCCGGCATTGGCCATGATGCGCCATGCTAATACTTGACACTTAAAATATCTATACCATACTAGGGCCACGAGGGAGATCCCCATGAAACGCATCGTCTGTCTCGGCGGCGGTCCCGCGGGCCTCTATTCCGCAATCCTGTTCAAAAAAGCGCTGCCGAACGCCAAAGTCGAGGTCTATGAGCGCAACCGTCCGAGCGACACGTTCGGCTGGGGCGTGGTGTTTTCGGACAAGACCATGGCGGGATTTTGCGATGCGGATGCGCCCTCGCACGATGCCATCGTGCAGAGCTTCTATCACTGGGACGACATCGACGTGCACTTCGGGGGCCTTCGGATCCGCAGCGGCGGCCACGGATTTTGCGGCATCGCGCGCAAACGGCTGCTGAACATCCTCCAGGAGCGGGCCGCGGCGCTCGGCGTGCGGCAATCGTTCGAGCGCGAGATCGATTCGGCGGCGGAGTTTGCCGACGCCGACTTGATCGTCGCGGCGGACGGTGTCAACAGCGTCCAGCGGCGCGCTCATGCCGAGGTGTTCAAGCCGCACATCGACGTGCGCAAATGCCGCTTCATTTGGCTCGGCACCGAGCAGAGATTTCCCGCCTTCACCTTCGCCTTCGAGAACACCGAGCACGGCTGGTTTCAGATCCACGCGTATCAATTCAGCGCCGATCTGTCCACCGTCATCGTCGAGACGCGCGAGGAGACGTGGAGGGCGCTCGGGCTCGACCGGTACTCCACCGAGCAGTCCATTGAGTTCTGCGAGGCGCTGTTCGGCAAGTACCTGGGCGGCCACCGGCTGATGAGCAATGCACGCCACCTGCGCGGCTCGGCGTGGCTGAACTTCAACCGGGTGCTGTGCGAGCGCTGGCATGACGGGAATCTCGTGCTCATCGGCGATGCCGCCCACACCGCGCATTTCGGCATCGGTTCGGGCACGAAGCTCGCCATGGAAGATGCGATGTCGCTGGTCTCGCAGGTGGCCACCGCCCGGGATGTCGGCGCGGGCCTCGAGCGCTACCACGCCGAACGCAATCTCGAGGCGCTCAAGCTGCAGAGCGCGGCGCGCAACCGCATGGAATGGTTCGAGAACGTCGCGCGCTACACCCATCTCGAACCGCAGCAGTTCGCCTATAGTCTGCTCACCGCAAGCCAGCGCATCGGCCATGCCAATCTTCGCCTGCGCGACCCCGAATACGTCGATGCCGTCGAGCGCGACCTGGCCCGGCGCAGCGGCCTCACCGAGCCGCGGCCGCCGATGTTCCTGCCGCTCGAGCTCGGCTCGATGCAGCTGGTCAATCGCGTGGTGGTCTCGCCGATGGCGCAATACCTCGCGCAGGATGGAATGCCGGGCGACTGGCACCTGATGCACTATGGGGCGCGGGCGGCGGGCGGGGCGGGGTTGATCGTCACCGAAATGACCTGCGTCGCGCCCGATGCGCGCATCTCGCCGGGCTGCACCGGATTGTGGAGCGCATCCCATCGGGACGCCTGGAGGCGAATCGTCGATTTCGTGCATCGGCACTCCCCGGCGAGGATTGCACTGCAGCTCGGCCACGCCGGGCGCAAGGGTTCGACACAACTCGGGTGGCAGGAGATGGACCGTCCGCTGCCCGCTGGCAACTGGCCGCTGATCTCGGCGTCCGCCGCGCCGTATTTTCCGGGAGTCAGCCAGACGCCGCGCGCGATGAGCGCGCAAGATTTCGAGCGCGTCACCGCACAGTTCGTCGAGGCCGCGCGCTTGGGCGCCGACGCCGGGTTCGACATGCTCGAGCTGCACATGGCGCACGGCTACCTGCTCGCGAGTTTTCTCTCCCCGCTCACCAATCAGCGATCCGATGACTATGGCGGGTCCGTCGAGAATCGCCTGCGCTATCCGCTTAAGGTGCTTCGGGCCGTGCGCGCGGTCTGGCCGGCCGAGAGGCCCTTGTCGGTGCGCATCTCCGCGCACGATTGGGCGCCCGGCGGACTCGACGAAGCCGACCTCATCGCCGTGGCGAGAGCCTTCAAAAATGCCGGCGCCGCGGCGCTCAGCGTCTCGACCGGCCAGACCGTGCCGGAGCAGCGGCCGGTGTACGGCCGGATGTGGCAGACCCCGTTCGCCGACATGATCCGCAACGTGGTCGGCATACCCACCATTGCGGTGGGGAATATCTTCGAGCCCGACCATGTCAATACCATCATCGGTGCGGGACGCGCGGATTTATGCGCCATCGCCCGGCCGCATCTTTCGGATCCGGCGTGGACCTTGCACGCGGCGGCGAGTCAGCGCTACGCCGGGCAGTGGTGGCCGGATCCGTACCTCGCCGGAAAGAGTCAACTCGAGCACAATCTCGAGCGCGCTGCGCTGGCAGCGGGAGCCGTATGAGCGGGGCGGCGCCTCTCGCGGGCCGTCATGCGCTGATCACCGGCGCCGGCCGCGGCATCGGCGCGGCGATCGCCGCGCGGCTGGTCGCCGAGGGAGCGCGCGTGACGCTGCTGGCACGCACGCAGAATCAACTCGAGCAGGTGGCGGCGACGCTCGGTGCATGCGCCCAATCGGTGTGCGCGGACATCTCCGACTGGCAGGCCGCGCGCCGGGCCTTCGAACAGGCGGCGCAGGGCTTCGGCGCCGTCGACATTCTGGTCAACAACGCGGGTCAGGCGCGCAGCGGCGCCGTGCACCGGGCGCCCGATGAGCTCTGGCACAGCATGCTCGCCGTCAACCTCACCGGGACCTATCACGGGATTCGCGCTGCGCTGCCCGCCATGCTGGAGCGCCGGTTCGGGCGCATCGTGAACGTGGCGAGCACGGCCGGCCTCAAGGGCTATCCGCTCGTGGCGGCGTACTGCGCGGCGAAGCACGGGGTCATCGGGCTCACCCGGGCGCTGGCGCTCGAAGTCGCACAGCGGAATGTCACGGTGAATGCCGTGTGCCCCGGGTATACGGAGACCGCGCTCGTTCAAGATGCCATCGCCAACATCCAAAAGCTGACGGGCCGCAGCGCCGAGGACGCGCGCGCCGCCCTGACGAAGAGCAATCCGCAGGGGCGGCTCATACAGCCGGCCGAGGTGGCCCACGCGGTCGCGTGGCTGTGCCTGCCCGGCAGCGAAGCGGTCACCGGCCAGAGCATCGCGATCGCCGGCGGCGAGGTGATGTAGAAAGGAGATGTCCATGCCCAAGCCACCGCTCTTGAACTATGCAGCCGCTCACTTCCGGTGGCGGGTCGCCGATCGCGTCGGATTCGTCGAACTCGATCGCCCCGACCGCAAGAATCCGCTCACCTTCGATTCGTACGCGGAATTGCGCGACCTGTTTCGCGCGCTGCCCTACGAGCCCGAGGTGCGCGCCATCGTTCTCTCGGGCGCCGGCGGAAACTTCTGCTCCGGCGGCGACGTGCACGAGATCATCGGGCCGTTGACCAACATGGCGATGCCGGAACTTCTTGACTTCACCCGCATGACGGGCGATCTGGTGCGCGCGATCCGCGCCTGTCCTCAGGTGGTCATCGCGGCGGTCGACGGGGCGTGCGCCGGCGCCGGGGCGATTCTCGCGATGGCCGCCGATATCCGCCTGGGAACTCCAGCGGCGCGTACGGCATTTCTGTTTACGCGCGTCGGACTCGCCGGCTGCGACATGGGCGCATGCGCCATTCTGCCGCGGCTCATCGGCCAGGGCCGCGCCGCCGAATTATTGCTCATGGGACGCGCGATGACGGCCGAGGAGGGTTTGGCATGGGGATTCTTCAGCCGGCTGCTCGAGCCGGATCAGCTTTGCGCGGGGGCGCAGGCGCTGGCGGCGCAGTGCGCGAACGGCCCCGTATTTGCGCACGCGATGACCAAGAACATGCTGAATCAGGAGTGGAGCATGAGCATTGAGCAAGCACTCGAGGCGGAGGCTCAAGCGCAAGCGATCTGCATGAAGACGGAGGACTTCAAGCGCGCGTTCGATGCCTTTGCCGCGCGCACTCAGCCGCGGTTCGAGGGCCGATGAGCGCGGGCGCCCGCTATCACGAGGAGCTTCTGAGGCTGCCTTTCTTCGAGGCAGCGCACCGCGCGATCGCGGCGCAGGCGAACGCGTGGGCCGCCGGCGCCGCGCTCGACTCGGGTGCGCACGCGGAGGAAAGCGATGCGGTCGACGCGCGCTGCCGGGATCTGGCCGCCCGTCTGGGCGCCGCCGGTTTGACGCGCTACTGCGTGCCGGAGAGGTTCGGGGGTGCGCTGCCGGATTTCGACGCACGCTCCATTTGCCTCATTCGCGAAACACTTGCGTATTACGACGGGCTCGCCGATTTCGCCTTCGCAATGCAGGGCCTGGGGAGCGGTGCGATCTCGCTGGCGGGCAGCCCCTCGCTGCAAGCGCACTACCTGCCGATGGTCGCGCGTGGCGAGGCGATCGCCGGCTTTGCGCTATCCGAGCCCGAGGCCGGCTCGGACGTCGCGGCGATGACGTGCCGCGCCGAGCGCCAGGGCGGGCACTACGTTCTCGACGGCGCGAAGACCTGGATCTCGAACGGGGGCATTGCGGATTTCTATTGCGTCTTCGCGCGCACCGGCGCGGCCCCGGTGCGTCCCGACGGAACCATGGGTGCGCAGGGCATCAGTGCATTCGTCGTGCAGGCCGCCGATCCGGGTCTGTCCATCGAGCGGCGCATCGAGGTCAATGCGCCGCATCCGCTCGCGCAGCTCGCCTTTCGGCACTGTCGAATTCCGGCGCAGCGGCTCATTGGAGCCGAGGGCGAGGGCTTCAAGATCGCCATGCGCACGCTCGATGTATTCCGCGCCTCTGTGGCGGCGGCGGCGACCGGGTTCGCGCGGCGCGCCTTGGATGAGGCGATCCTCCACGCACGAGGGCGCCGGATGTTCGGCAAGACGCTGGCGGATTTTCAGCTGACGCAGGCGGCATTGGCCGACATGGCCACCGCGATCGAGGCGGCGGCGCTATTGACCTACCGCGCGGCCTGGCTGCGCGACACGGGCAGGCCGGTGACCATGGCGGCCGCCATGGCCAAGATGACCGCGACCGAGTCGGCGCAGGGCGTCGTCGACCGCGCCGTGCAGATGTTCGGCGGCCGCGGCGTCGAGCGCGGCGAGACGGTCGAGCGGCTGTATCGCGAGATTCGCAGCTTGCGGATCTACGAAGGGGCCACCGAGGTTCAGAAGCTGATCATTGGGCGTGAGGTGCTGAAATGACGCATAAGATCCTGCAGCCGGCGGGGTGGCCGCGCGCCAAGGGATACTCGAACGGGATCGCGGCGCGCGGTACGCAGGTGTTCATCGCCGGGCAGATCGGGTGGGACGCCGATCAGAAATTCTCGCACACGCGGCTTGCGCCGCAGGTGGGCGCCGCGCTTGCCAACGTGGTGCGCGTTCTGGCGGAGGCGGGCGGCCGCCCCGAGCACATCGTGCGCCTGACGTGGTACGTGACCAGCCGCGAGGAGTATCTCGAGCAGCTGCCCGAAATCGGCACGGCCTATCGCGCCGCGATGGGCCGGCATTTTCCGGCGATGTCCGTGGTGCAGGTCTCGGCCCTGATCGAGGCCGACGCGAAAGTCGAGATCGAAGCGACCGCCGTGCTGCCGGACGCCTGACTCGGCAGGAGCCGTCATGTCCCAATGGAGACCGCCGGAGCGTATCCGCCACGACGCCAAAGCCGGCCGCTGGCCGTCCGCGGCGGAGGCGCAGCGCTCGGCGCTCTTCGAGCCGATTCGGATCGGCCCGATCGAGCTGCGCCAGCGCACCTGGGTGCCGGCCATGGTGCCCTGGCGCGCGAGCGAAGACGGACTGGTGACGCCGAGCGTGCTGGCATGGTACGAGCGCTTCGCGCGCGGCCGGCCGGGAGCGATCGTGGTGGAGGCCACGGGGATTCGCGATGTGGCCAGCGGACCGCTGCTTCGGATCGGCGAGGCGCGCTTCACCGCGGGCCTCGAGCGGCTGGTCCAGACCGTGCGGCAGGCGAGCGCCGGCGAGACTCGGCTGTTCATACAACTCATCGATTTTCTGTCGATTCGCCGGCGGCCCGAACCGCGCAAATTCTTCGAGAGGTTCTTGGCCGTGACCGGCGAGCATCGCCGCGCACTCGATATGACGGGGGCGCCGGATGCCGCGGTGCGCGCGCGCCTTGCCGCCCTGGATGAGAGCGAGCTCGCGAGCGTGCTGACGGCGCGCGAGTTCGAAGCGCTGCGAATGGGCGCGCGCGAGCGCATCACCGACACCGATCAGGCGCATATCGCGGCGCTGCCGCGCGCGCTTCCCGGGCTGTTCGCTGCGGCCGCCGCGCGTGCACGCGCGGCGGGCTTCGACGGCGTCGAACTGCACTATGCACACGCCTATACGATGGCCTCATTTCTGTCCGCGATGAATACGCGAACCGACGGCTACGGGGGCGAGCGCGAGCACCGCGTGCGCCTGCCGCTCGAGGTGCTGGCCGCCGTGCGCGGCAGCACCGGCCGCGACTTCGTCGTCGGCGCGCGCATCCTGGCGGATGAATGTGTGGCGGGCGGCTCGACCGTGTCCGACGCCGAGTACTTCTCGGCCGAGCTGGCGGCGGGCGGCATCGACTTCATTTCCCTGTCTCGCGGCGGTAAATTCGACGATGCACGACAGCCGAAGGTCGGCGAGGCGGCCTACCCATATACCGGGCCGAGCGGCTACGAGTGCATGCCGAGCTACTACTCGGACGCGGCGGGGCCCTTCGGCCGCAACCTCGCCCCGGCGGCGCGCATCCGCGCCCACGTGCGAGCGAACGGCCATCGTACGCCCATCGTGGTGGCCGGCGGCATTCACAACTTTCAGCAGGCCGAATCCGCGCTGGCGAACGGGTGCGGCGATCTGGTGGGGTTCGCGCGCCAGGCGCTCGCCGATCCGGACTGGTTCCTCAAGGTGCGCTCGGGAAGGGGTGAGGCGGTGCGGCTGTGCAAGTACACCAACTACTGTGAAGCGCTGGATCAGCGCCACCGGGAGGTGACCTGCGAGCTGTGGGATCGGGAGGATTTGCACGGCGACGGCGTGGCCCGGTCGGCCGACGGCAAGCGGCGGCTGGTGGCGCCGGACTGGGTTCCCGAATGACTGCGCAGCGCTGCGTGGTACGTTACAGTGGCCGCTGGCGTCCGCGCACGCGGGCGCACGGCGACGAGGAGCAGCATCAGTGAACAGGTATCGCGATGACCCGGACTTGATCCGCTCGCTGGTGCGCGGCGGCGAGGTTCATCGAGACGTGTACATCGACCCGGAACTGTTCGATCTGGAGATGCAGCGCTTGTGGCATACGGCCTGGATCTTCGTGGGCCATGATTCCCAGGTGCCCAACGCCGGGGACTTCTACACGACCGAGATCGCGCGCCAGCCGCTGCTGATGACGCGTACCCGGGAGGGCGATGTGCGTGTGCTCTACAACCGGTGCGCACACAAGGGCGCGAAGATCGCGAGTGCGGTTTCGGGCAACTGCGGGGGAATTCTGCGCTGTCCCTACCACGGCTGGACCTACCGGCTGGACGGGGCGCTGCGAACCGTGCCTCTCAAGGGAGGCTATGAGAACAGCGGTTTCGAGGAATCGCCCGCGGCGCGCGGGTTGACCGCGGTTCCCGGCGTGGCCGTCCACCGCGGCTTCGTGTTCGCCCGCTTGAGCCGCGAAGGCCCCGCCTTCGCGGAGTACTTCGGAGACTCGCTGTCCTCGATCGACAACATGGCGGATCGCTCGCCGGTGGGCCGCCTCGAGGTGGTGGGCGGCGTCTTGCGCTATCTGCACGACTGCAACTGGAAGATGTTCGTCGAGAATCTCAACGACACCATGCATCCGATGGTGGCGCACGAATCCTCCGCCGGAACGGTCAGGGACTTGTGGAAAGATCAGCCGCCGGATGCGCCGAAGCCGATGGTGGTCGAGCAGTTTCTGCCGTTCGTGTCGAACTATGAGTTCTTCGACAAGATGGGGGTCAAGATCTACGACAACGGGCACAGCTACACGGGCGTCAATTTCTCGATTCATTCGAAGTATTCGAGCATGCCCGACTACGAGGCGCAGATGGAGGCTGCATACGGAGCCGAGCGGGCGCGGGCCATTCTCGGCGAGATCCGCCACAACACCGTGTACTACCCCAGCCTGACCGTGAAGGGTGCCATACAAACGATCAGGGTCGCGCGCCCGATGGCGGTCGACCGCACGCTGATCGAAAGCTACACGCTGCGGCTGGTCGGCGCGCCGCAGTCGCTGCTGGAGCGCAGCGTGATGTACAACAGGATCATCAATTCGCCCGCTTCGGTCGTCGGTCATGACGATCTGCACTGCTATCGCTCGCTGCAGGAGGGGCTTGCATCCGAGGGAAACGAATGGGTGAGCCTGCATCGCAACTATTCGCCCGAGGACGAAGCGCGCGGGATTGCCGGTATTCATAACGGGACCAGCGAAGTCCCCGTGCGTGGTCAATTTCGCGCGTGGCTCGCCGCGATGGCGCTGGACGCACAGGTGCGATGATGCCTGCGGTTGCAAGCGACGGCGAGCTGATCGAATTCGTGTATGCCGAAGCGCGGCTCATCGACGAGAAGCGCCTCGAGGACTGGTATGAGCTGTTCGCCGAGGACGGCTGCTACTGGGTGCCGCTGACGCGAGGCCAGCAAAGCGGCCACACCGAGAATTCGATCTTCTTCGAGGATAGGCTGCTGTTGAAGGTGCGCATCGCGCGGCTGCGCAATCCGCACGCCTACTCCCAGGCGCAGCCGAGCTGGTGTCAGCACGTGCTGCAGGCGCCCGCGATCGAGAATCGGGGCGAGGCCACGGGCGTCGCGGTGATCCGCACACCATTTCTGTACGCCGAGAGCCAGCGGGATCACCAGGAGATTTACGCCGGCGTCGCATGGCATCACCTGAAGCGGGTCCAGGAACGGCTCGCGATCGTGCTCAAGAAGGTCGAATTGCTCAATTGCGAAGCGGCGCTGCCTTCGCTGCAGCTGTTTCCGTAGCGCGGGAGTGCCGGGACCAATGAATCGAGTGCTGTTGACGGGCGCGAGCTCTGGGATCGGATTGGCGACCGCAGAGGCCTTCCTGAACGCAGGGTACGAGGTCATCTGCATCGCCCGCCGGCCGTGTCCGCTGCGCTCGGAGCGGCTGCGGTCGATCACGGTGAATCTCATGGACGCTGATGCCACGCGCTCGGCTGCGCTCGAGCTCGCCGCCGAGGCGCCGTCGACCACGATCGTGCATTGCGCCGGAGCCATCCGCGAGAAGCCGATCGAGGAGACGCGCATCGCGGATCTCGAGGCGCTCGCGAACCTGCATCTGGCCGCCGCATTGTCCTTGGTGCAGGCGAACCTCGCCGCGATGAAGGAAGCGCACTACGGCCGCATCGTGCTGATCTCGACCCGCGCGGTGCTGGGGCTGGCGAGGCGCACCGCCTACTCATCCACCAAGGCGGGAATGCTGGGTCTTGCGCGCACGTGGGCGCTGGAGCTCGCTCCGCACGGTGTGACCGTCAACGTCGTCGCGCCCGGGCCGATCGCGGAAACCGAGATGTTCGAGGAGCTCATCCCGCCGGGCAGCCCCAAAATGAGCGCCGCGGCACGCCAAATACCGGTCGGCCGCTTCGGCACCCCGCATGACGTCGCCCGCGCGATCATGTTCTTTGCAGATCCGCAAGCGGCGTTCATCACCGGACAGACGCTGTTCGTTTGCGGCGGGACTTCGGTCGGCAGCATCGTGTATTGACCGCCGCGGTCGCTACCCGTTGACTTCGTTCGTCCAAACGCGAAATACCTGCAGAATATTCGGTCCGAATGCAGTACTGATCGCGACATCCGCAGCATCGCGTCCGCGGGCGATCAATATTCTGCCTATGCGGCGCTCATTGTTGCGCGGATCAAACGTATGCCACGCACCGCCAATATAAGCTTCCAGCCAGCCGGCAAAATCCATCGGAGCATCGGAGATCGGCACGCCGATATCACCGAGATACCCGGTGCAGTACCGCGCGGGGATGTTAAGGCACCGTAGCAGCGTGATCGCTAGATGCGCGTAATCACGGCAAACGCCTTGGCGCTCGGAGAAAACCTCGGACGCCGTTTTGGTTGGACGGGCAAAATGATAGCCAAACGCAATGTGTTGATGTGCGAAATCGCATACCGCCTGTACCCTTGTCCATCCCGGTGTTACGTGTCCGAATAGACGCCACGCGTCCGACATGAGCCTCTCGGTCTCGCAATAGCGGCTTCCCAGCAAAAAAACCAGCGCTTCCCGTGGTAAGGCTTCGACGGGGTGTTCCTGGGCAGTTGGAAACGCCGGATCGGGAAGACCGTTATCGACAATGAGACCGTCTGCCGTTAATCGAATTCCGCCGGCAGGAGCAACGATGCGCGTACAGGAATTGCCGAAGCCGTCTGTATAGATCTCGAGCGGTACTTCGGGGTCCGTCACCAAATAATCGGGGCGCAGCAAATCAGGGACTCTGCTGGGATGCGCATGCAGCATCAGTATCATCGGAATCGGTTGCGGGCAGGCATATACCAATTCGTAGCCAAAGCTGATTTTCACGCGAGGTCCCTATAGGATTCGAAGGCGCGCCAGCGAGATCCGCCCTGCTGAGCGACGACGCGTTCCACCAATCCGTCCGTTATAATGGTGCATTGCGCCATTGGCTCGATGTTCACGCTCTCTTTCCGACGAAATGATTCAGCCCCAGTCTTAGCACGGGTGAGATTCTGATGAAAACCTTTCATTGCACGCATTGCCAGAACTTGATTTTCTTTGAGAATGTGCGCTGCCTGAGCTGCGGTCATCCGCTCGCCTATCTGCCCGATCACGGGATCATGGCGGCTCTCGACCAGAGCCCCGATGGGCTGTGGCGGGCGAAAATACAAGCGTCGGAAGATCGGACCTATCGACTGTGCGGGAACTATGATCAGGCCAGCGTGTGCAACTGGGCGGTGCCTGCCGATGAGCCGTGTACGCTTTGTGGATCTTGTCGCCTGAATCGGGTCATTCCTGATCTTTCCACCCTGCGCAACACCACAGCGTGGTTCCGACTGGAGCTCGCCAAGCGCCGCATGATATACACACTGCTCGGACTCGGGTTGCCCGTCATTCCGAAGAACGGTGACAACGATTCCGGGTTGGCGTTTGAGTTTTTGGAGGATTCCACCGATGGCGATGCCCAACGCGTACTGACCGGACACGATAACGGATTGATCACCGTCAACATTGCCGAAGCGGACGACGTCCAACGTGAAAAGCAGCGCGCGCTCCAGAAGGAACCCTATCGCACGCTCTTGGGCCACTTCCGCCACGAAATCGGCCATTATTTTTGGGATCGACTGATTTTGACCAGCCCTAAGTTGGACGCTTGCAGAGCAATCTTTGGCGATGAGCGTGCCGACTATCAAGAAGCGCTGCAGAGGCATTACCTCGACGGTCCACCGGCGAATTGGGAACTTAAATTTATCAGCGCTTATGCGACCACGCATCCGTGGGAAGACTGGGCGGAGTCATGGGCCCATTATCTTCACATGGTCGATGCACTCGAGACAGCCGGAGCTGTCGGGATGACGCTCAGACCCAAACGTGCCGACGAACCCAGCATGCTACCGCCGGCGGACCCGCTGAACCCGCAGCAGCAGGACTTCGATTCAATGATCGAGGCGTGGTTGTCCCTCACCTATGTCTTGAATAACCTCAGTCGAGGTCTGGGTCTACCCGACAACTATCCGTTCGTACTGTCGTTGCCCGTGATCGAGAAACTTCGATTCATCCACGACACGATCAGCGAAAATCGTCTAGCCGGCGCTCGGAGATCCTAAGGTGTCGATCCACGTAGCGCTCAATCATGTCATGCACTACCGATATGATCGGCACGTCGCGCTGGCTTCGCAGATTGTGCGGCTGCGTCCCGCGCCGCACTGCCGCACTCGAATCCTATCGTATTCGCTCAAAATCGACCCCGCCGACCATTTCATCAACTGGCAGCAGGACCCGCAGTCGAATTATCTGGCCCGCGTTGCGTTCACGAAGCCGACGCGCGAACTGCGCATCGAAGTCGATCTGATCGCCGAAATGGCGGTCTTGAATCCCTTCGATTTTTTTCTCGAAAGCTACGCGCAGCGATTTCCATTCACATATGAAGCGACCGAGCGGTCTGAGCTCGCGCCCTTTCTCGTCAAGGCGCCCGCAACCACGCTGTTTGCGCAGTATCTATCGGGCATTTCACGCGAGCCGTGCGCGACGGTCGATTTTCTCGTGGATCTGAATAGGCAGCTCGCGGCGGACGTCAAATATGTGATCCGAATGGAACCCGGTGTTCAGTCGCCCGAAGAGACTCTCCTGAAGCGGTCGGGATCCTGCCGCGATTCGGCTGAACTGCTCGTGCATCTGCTGCGGCATCTGGGGTTCGCCGCGCGCTTTGTCTCCGGCTATCTGATTCAACTGGTCGCGGATGTGAAGCCCGCGCACGGATCGGCTGGTCCGAGTCAGGATTTCACCGATCTACATGCGTGGTGCGAAGTGTATCTTCCCGGGGCCGGATGGATCGGATTGGACGCCACCTCGGGCTTGCTCACCGGCGAAGGACATATCCCGCTCGCTTGCACGCCCGACCCGCAATCGGCCGCTCCGCTCAGCGGTACGGTCGATCCCTGCGAAACCAAGTTCGACTACACGATGAAGATTGCGCGCGTCTGGGAGGCGCCGCGCGTGACGAAACCGTATTCAGAAGAGCAATGGGATGCGATCGATTTCCTAGGACATCTGGTCGATGAGCATCTGCGCGCGGATGATGTGAGGCTCACGATGGGCGGCGAGCCGACCTTTGTCTCGAGCGAGGATTCGCTGGCGCCGGAGTGGAACACCGCGGCGCTCGGCAAAAGCAAACGCAAGCTCGCGGCGGAACTCTTCCACCGGCTGAAGGCACGCTACGCGCCCGAGGGGCTCGCGCATTTCGGACAGGGAAAATGGTATCCCGGCGAGCAGCTGCCGCGTTGGTCCCTGAA
>JBKQOZ010000027.1:0-152618 GCA_052326345.1 Steroidobacteraceae bacterium
CGAGTGCGGCTGCGTGACGATTTGACGGATGAGCTCGATAAATTCGATGAGCAACTAAGATGGGGCGACTTTCTGCATTCGACGCCCAACGGTCCGGCGATCGGGCGATATCTGCGCGGCGAACGGAGCGATCGTGTCGAGAGTGAGAGTTTCGAGCCTGAGTACCGCTATTTCTACGATGCCAGTTCGCAAAAAGCCGACTATTTGGCGGTGGTCCGGATGGAAAAGTACCCCACGGTGATACGCCACACGGTGGAGAACGTAACGCCCGACGAGGCAAAATCGATCGACGCGCGAACTGCCTGCACGTTGCGATGGAGCCCTGCTCAGTTCGGGTGGGCGGTTGCAGAGTTGGAAATAGAACGGCAATCAACACTCGATTCGGCGGAATAAGTACCACTCGAGCCCGTACACAGGAATAGATCTGTGGACGCCGTACGATGTGCTGATTGCGGGTATCTATCCAGGCGTGCGCGGATTGAGCGCTCAGGCTGGCGCGGCAGCGAGGGCTACTACGAAGCGGACACCGTGTTTCGCAAGAACGCCAGCGAGTCGTTCAAATTCGTTCCGGGAAATCTCGGCGCGGAGAAAGACGGGGAAATTAACTGTTACCGCCAGGCGGTTGATTTATCCGGCGAGATACGGGCTGTGCGGGAAGCGAAGCGTATCTCCGCCGTGGATCCCGCTCAGGAGGTAATAAACCGATCCCGTCAATGCTCGAAGTTCTTTATTTACGAGCCGGGCATTGACCCGCCCGGCCATCTGGTTGAAGAGAAAGCCTCCGCGCTCGAGGATGATAGAAGGCGCTTTGAAAAGACACTCGCGGATTTTCAAGCGAAGCTGTCCGCCCGTGATGCTCGCCAAAATCGGCGTCTGGGCATTTACGCCTTGATCGTTGTGCTGATCATCGGATGCGTTCAGATTTGGGCGTCTGCCATTGCGATGTCGCCGGATGCCATCGGGATTAATTTTGGCCGCCGGGTTCTTGCCGGCACGCAAACTGTGGCTTCTTGGTTCAATCGCACATTTTGATTCCAGCCGCAGCGGCGTCAGTTGCGCAGCACAGCCTGACGCACGATTTCACGGTGATCCGCACAGTGGCGCCGCCCAGCGAGCGAGAAGCCGATGGTTGGATCACAGAAACAAGCGACCAGGACATCGCTATTGCGAAACCGGACGGCGACCCGCTCGCCGGCACCCAGCAGCGCGCCGGATGTCTGAGCGTCGAGCCTGCATCCGGGCTCTTGCGCGAGAATGCGCCATCCGGCGCGCTGGACGGCGCACCGAACGGCCTCGAAGTTCGATTGTGCGTCGGATGCGGTGGTCACCGTTGAGAACTGCAAATCGCGCCGCTGTGCGCGCCAGAAAAGCAGTCCGAGGCCGCCCGACAGCAACATGCCAAACAAGCCGGCGGCAGTGATTGCGACGGCGTTCTGCAGGCTGACGATGAATCTCGATGTGACGATGAGCACGGCGCAAAGCACTGTCAGGTAGAGGCAAATCGCCGTCGGGACGAAATATCGTAAGCGATCCGCCCCCACAAGTTTCATGCGCTCCGCATTCATGGCGAGAATCTACTCCTCCTGCTGCGTCACACAACTGTCATATCGCCGCCCTAATGTGAATGAGTTCAATAATCTGCGAACAAGATCAAGGAGCTTTCCGTGTTGTCGAGTCTTGGCATTGATTTGCCAACCGCGGTGCTGTTGTGTCTTGCCGTCTTGCTCGCGCTGAGTTTTGAATTCGTCAATGGATTTCACGATACGGCGAACGCCGTCGCAACGGTGATCTACACCCACACGCTGCAGCCGAGCCAAGCGGTAGTGTGGTCGGGCATGTGGAATCTGATCGGCGTGTTGACTTCCAGCGGAGCCGTCGCCTTCGGAATCGTCGCCCTGCTGCCCGTCGAATTGGTCATCAATGTCGGATCCGGTGCGGGCTTCGCCATGGTGTTCGCGCTTCTGCTGTCATCGATCGTATGGAACCTGGGCACTTGGTACCTGGGCCTGCCGGCCTCCAGTTCACACACCTTGATCGGCTCGATCGTCGGCGTCGGTTTGATGAACTCCCTGATGAGCCCGGGCGGTGCCTTCGGCGAAGGAGTCAACTGGGCCAAAGTGGAAGACACGGTGAAGGCGCTGATATTTTCGCCGTTGATCGGGTTCATCGCGGCCGCGCTGCTGCTGTTGGCGGCCAAGGCACTGCTGCGCAATCCCGCGCTGTACCAGGCGCCCGTGGGCAACAAGCCGCCGCCGATATGGATCCGCGGGCTGCTGGTGCTGACCTGTACCGGCGTCAGCTTTGCGCATGGCTCGAACGACGGTCAAAAAGGCATGGGGTTGATCGTGTTGATTCTGGTCGGCATCGTGCCCACCGTATTTGCGCTGAATCTTGCGACATCGACCGCTGATATCCAGCATTTGACAGTGCAATCTGCGATGTTCTCGCGTTCGCTCGAGCAGATTCCCGGCGCTCAGGCGCCGCCAGGCGACGCGGATGCCGTGCACAAGCAGCTGACTCAATACCTGCGCTCCGGGCGCATCGGGCCCGAGACTCTG
This sequence comes from Steroidobacteraceae bacterium, assembly GCA_052326345.1. GTDB lineage: Bacteria > Pseudomonadota > Gammaproteobacteria > Steroidobacterales > Steroidobacteraceae > Bog-1198. Next base: position 2,559 of record JBKQOZ010000027.1, read on the forward strand.
CCGGCGCTCGGCGTCGCGAATGCCCGGGCAGCCGCCATGCTGGCGCACGTCGAGAAGCTGTCGGCGCTGCCTCCGGCGGACCGTGTGTCACTGCGTCTGGACGTGTATCTTGTGTCGGAGACGCTGAATCGGATGCAAAAGGCGCATCAGTTGCCTGCCGGTCTCGATCCAAAGCTGGCCTCGAGTTATCAGAAGTCGCTGAAGCAGCTCACCAACTTCATCCCCCTGTGGGTCAAGATCGCCGTATCCCTCGCGCTCGGGCTTGGCACGATGATCGGTTGGAAGCGCATCGTGGTTACGGTCGGCGAGAAGATCGGCAAGGCTCATTTGACGTACGCGCAGGGGGCATCGGCAGAGTTGGTGGCGTTCGCGACGATCGAGGCTGCCGACGTGCTCGGTCTGCCCGTGAGCACGACACACATCCTCTCTTCCGGCATCGCCGGTACGATGGTGGCCAACGGGTCTGGCATTCAGAAGGAGACTGTGCGTAACATTGTGCTCGCATGGGTGTTGACATTGCCAGTGTGCGTCCTGCTCGGTGCGGCACTTTTCGGTGCGGCGCTATTTTTCGTGTTACGAGTGCTCGGCGTGCACTGAGCGATAAGCGTCGAGTCGAGCGCCGGTGACCCGCGTTGCACTGATTACGCGCCCGGGAGTCGATCCGTACAGCGCTCCCAACAAGCCTCCGCTTCCCTCGGCGGACTATCGGCGCATCGAGCAGCAGGGCCTGGTGATCGAGCGCAACCTCAGCGTGCCACTGCGCGACGGGACGCGCATCTACCTCGACCTGTACCGGCCCGCGGGCCGCTCGAGCGAGCTTCCGCTGCTGCTCGGCTGGAGTCCCTATGGCAAGCACAATCTCGGCAATCACGTGTTCTGGCCCGCCTCAGGCGTGAATCCGGAGTGGCTTTCGACTCTGACCGCATTCGAGGCGCCGGATCCGGTCTTCTGGGGAAGTCATGGCTATGCGGTCGCTTTCGCCGACCCCCGCGGCGCGTGGCTGTCGGAAGGCGATTTTCACCACAACGGAGCGATCGAGGGCGAGGATTGTTACGATGTGATCCAGTGGCTCGCGGCGCAGCCGTGGTCGAACGGCAAGGTCGGCATGACGGGCGTCTCTTATCTTGCCTGTATCCAGTACCTGGTCGCGCCGTTGAAGCCGCCGGCGCTCGCGGCGATCAATCCGTGGGAGGGCTTTTCCGATTGGTACCGCGAATTCGCCTACCACGGTGGAATTCCGGAAACCGGCTTTCTCCCGCGCGCCTCGGATAACATCCGCTTTTCGCTCGGCCGGACCGAAGACACGTGGGCCAATGTCCGCGCGCATCCGCTTTGGGATGGCTACTGGGAGTCGAAGCAGCCCGACCTCGAGGGCATCGAGACACCGGCCTATGTGGTCGCGAGCTGGTCGGATCAGGGATTTCACACCCGCGGGACGCTGGAGGTGTTCAAGCGGATGCGTTCGCGCGACAAGTGGCTCGAAGTGCATGGGCAGAAAAAATGGGCGCATTATTACCGCCCCGAGAGCCGCGCGCGCCAGCGCGAATTTTTCGACCATTTCCTGAAGCAGCAGGGCACGCTGGTGCCCGCCTGGCCGCGCGTCCGGCTCGAGGTGCGGTCACGCGCAGGGGCGGCGACGGAGCGTCTCGCGGCACACTGGCCCTTGCCTGAGACCCGCTACGTACCGTTGTGGCTCGATGCAAGCACCGGCTCGTTGGAGAAGGCCCAGGCCGCGGCTCCGGCCTCCTGCCACTACGACGCACGAGAGGGCCGGGCCATGTTCGTCTACCGGTTTGGGCAGCCCACCGAACTCACGGGCCACGCCAAGCTTCGTCTCTGGGTCGAGGCGCAGGGGTCCGCCGACATGGATCTGTTCGTCGCGCTGCAAAAGCTCGATGCGCAAGGCCAGCACGTCGGCATGACATTCTACGCATTCTACGAGAACGGACCGGTCGCGCTCGGCTGGCTGCGCGTCAGCCACCGCGCCCTCGATCCCGCCCGCTCGACCGCCTGGCAGCCGGTGCATCCGCACGACGCCGAGCAGATGCTGCGCGCGGGTGAGCGCGTGCCGATCGACATCGAGATCTGGCCGTCCTCGACGCGCTTCGAGGCCGGTGAAGCGCTGCGCCTCATCGTGCAGGGACACGACGTTTACACCGAGGCGCTGCCCAATCTGCCGTTCGCGAGGCATGAGAACACGCGCAATGACGGCATTCATCGTCTATGGAGCGGCGGGCAGTACGACTCGCACCTTCTGGTGCCGCTGACCAAGGAGGAGTGATGCCGGCGCCGCTATTCGAAGATAAACGCTTTTGACAAAATCCGCCGACGCGTAAACTCACGGCCCCACCCCTCTCGGAGGCAATATGCAACTTCGCGCTCTAGGACGCTCCAGCCTGCGGGTATCGCCGCTGTGCCTCGGCGGTAATGTGTTCGGATGGACCGCGAGCGAAGCAGCATCCTTCCAGGTGCTCGACGCTTTGATGGGCGCGGGACTCAACTTCGTCGATACCGCGGATGTGTATTCGGTGTGGGTGCCGGGGCATCGCGGCGGGGAATCGGAAACGATCATCGGCAACTGGCTGAAGCGCGGCGCCAGGCGCAGCGACATCGTGATCGCGACCAAGGTCGGTATGGAGATGGCGCCGGACCGCAAAGGGTTGTCTGCGGCGCACATTGCGCGTTCGGTGGAGGCGTCGCTGCGAAGGCTGCAGACCGATTACATCGATTTGTACTTTTCGCACAGCGATGATGCGAGCGTGCCATTCGAGGAGACGCTCGGCGCGTATCAGACGTTGATGAATCAGGGCAAGGTGAGGGCCATCGGCGCATCGAACTACACGGCGGCGCGTTTGGCGCAGGCCCTCGAAGCGAGCCGCAAGGGCGGCCTGCCGCGATACGAAGCATTGCAGCCGCACTACAATCTTTACGAGCGCATCGACTATGAAGCCGGTCTCGAGCCTCTGTGCCTCGAGCAGCAGCTCGGCGTCGTGAGCTACTTCGCGCTCGCCTCGGGATTTCTCAGCGGAAAGTATCGTACGCCCGCGGACGCGGCGAAGAGCGCGCGCGGACAGGGGGTGGTCGCGAAGTTCCTCAATGAGCGGGGCTTGCGAATCCTCGCTGCACTGGACGATGTGGGAGCGCACTACGGCGCCTCACCCGCGAGCGTCGCGCTCGCATGGCAGATCGCCCGCCCCAGCATCACCGCACCGATCGCCAGCGCAACTTCGGTCGGACAACTTAGCGAGTTGGTCGCCGCCACGCAATTGCGGCTGGACGCAGAGGCCATCGAGCAGTTGAACGCCGCTAGCGCACCATGACGATGCGCCGGTTCATTTCGCGGGTTCGATGAAGTCGCTCATACAGGTCTTCAGGGAGTCAAAACCCTCTCGAGTGGGCCTGGTCCTGACCTTGAGCGCCTTGATTTCATCCGGTGACGCGCTCCAGTATACGATCACAGGTTCCCCGGTCATCAGCTGACGCATCAAGGGCACGCCGTAGGCGCCCGCTTTTCCGGCCATGGACTCATCGACCCACGCAAGCAAAGTGTCATCCTTGACCTGCCGCTGGCGCACGCCTATCCGATAGCGAACAGGCGCGATGTCGAACGCCACATTGGCAGGTGCCTGCCTCGCCTTGGTCAGCAGTTTCGGGTCCTTGAGCATGTCGCCCCTTTCCACGGTCGCACGCACGACCGTGACGGGGTCCTTGTGCTCCTCCATGATCGTCGCAACGGTCAAGTCATAGATGTCCGGATCCTTCGCAGATTGAGCATCGCGGAACAGCACGCGGATTCCGCAGATCTTGTACTTGTCCGGTTCCTGCTCGATGTCCGGAAGCGTTTGCAAAGTGTCCGCATCGCGTACCTGCGGTGCTTCCTGCGCAGATGCTCTTGCCGCAGCGATGGCGAGTACCGCGCACGCCAGCAGCCGTATCCTATCTGCCGCCGACATAGACAGTTCCCTCTTTCATGACCAACACGGGATGCTCGGTTGCGGAGATGTCGCGCAGGGGGTTGCCGGCCACGGCGATGATATCGGCGAATTTGCCCGGCTGCAGCGTGCCGGTTTGATCGGCGATGCCGAGCAGATCGGCGCCGCCTGCGGTACCGGCCATGAGCGCCCGGGCCGGGCTCAACCCGTTCTTCGTCATCAGCGAGAACTCGCGCGCGTTCAGGCCGTGCGGCTCGACACCGGCGTCGGTGCCCATTGCAAGGGGCACGCCGATGCGCACGGCGTGCTGGAACATCTGCTGGATCTGCACCGACACCGCACGCGCCTTCACGGCGATCGCCGGCGGAAATTTATCGGCATGCTCGCCCACCCAGACTCCCGCGAACATCGTCGCCACCAGATACACGTGCTTTTTCTTCATCTCCAGCAGCGTGTCGTCCTTGAGAAACGTTCCATGTTCGATCGAATCGACGCCCGCGGCGATCGCCATCTTGGCGGCCTGATCGCCGTGGCAGTGCGCCGCGACCTTGCGTTTCCAGGCGTGCGCTTCCGCAACGATCGCGTTCATCTCATCCTGCGTCAATTCCGGAACGTCCACCGGATCGGACAGCGAGAGCACACCGCCGGAGGGCATGAATTTGATCAGGTCGGCGCCGTACTTGATCTGATAGCGCACGGCGGCGCGGCATTGGTCGGCGCCGTTGCAGACGCCAAGGATCGGCCCCGCGACGGCGATGCGCTGGGGGGGCACCGGATCCTGGTCGGCATGGCCGCCGGTCGAGCCGATCGCATAATTGGCGATGAGCATTCGCGGGCCGGGAATCTCTCCCGCTTGGATCGCATTCCTGAGCCCGAGCGAGATGTAGTCCAGGGAGCCCGCGTCGCGCACTGTCGTGATGCCGGCTTCCAGGGTGAGCTTCGCATAGTGCGCGCCGTACAGCGCCTGCTCGGCGGGAAAGCGCATCAGATCGTGATAAGTATCCTCATACCAGTTGTCGGTCGACTGGTCCGACAAGTGCACGTGCGCATCGATGAATCCCGGGAGCAGTGTGGCATCGCCGAGGTCGATGATGCGGGCGCCGTCGGGAATCTTGAGGTCGACGCCGACCGCGACGATTTTTGTGCCGGACACGACGATGATGCCCCGATCCACGAGCTTGCCCGTGACCGAATCGAACAGGTGCGCCGCCTTGAGCACGACCGGCTGGGTCGCCGCCGCAGGCTCGGCGGCCGCCGTGGACTGCATGAGCGCAATGCCGGCCATGCCGAGGAGAGAGAAAAACGCAATGATTCGTTGCATCATAGGCTTCGTGTAAAACCGCCAGAATAGCGTACCCGCGCGCCTGCGAACACCCTTAAGGCGGGCCGCCCGACGACTTGACCGCCGCCCGACCCGGGCAGCCATGCACGAAAATCGAGTACACCTTAAACTGGCTGTGCAAATGACGCCGATCTTCAACCAAGTCATCGTCGATTGCGCGGCGTGGGAGGGCGCCCGGATCGGCGGCCGCGAGGGTCTGCTGCGGCGCCTGACGAGGGCGGAAGTGGCGGCGATCGAGGCGCTGGCGGCGCCGCTCGATCGTCAGCCAGTTCACCAAATCACGCGGCTGCAGTTCACCGACCCGCTCGTCGATGCGCTGATGGCCGAGGCGCGGCAACAGGTCATGCGCGGCCGCGGCGCCATCATCCTGTCGGGCCTCGATGCCGCCCGTCACACGCTGGAGCGCTTCGAGCGCCTCTATTGGGGACTGGGCACGCATCTCGGCAACGGCACCATCCAGGGCCCGCAGGGCGACTGGGTCGCCCGTGTGGAGAAAAGTGAGCACAACCCGGCCGGCCGCGGAACCCTGATGGACGTCGAGCTGCGGCCGCATACCGACATGCACGAGGTGATGTCGCTCGCCTGCATCAGCCAGGCAGCCGAGGGCGGACAGAGCACACTGGTCAGCAGCCTCGCGGTCCACAATGCGATCCACGCCACGCGTCCGGAACTGCTGGGGCCGCTGTATGAGGGATTCTGGGCCGGCATCAACGAGAGCGTGGGGAGCAGACAGCCGCTCTCCGATGGCAAGGTGCCCGTTTTTTGCTGCGTCGACGGCGCCGTGAGCTGCTGCTACAACAAATACTTCATGAACTGCGCCGCGCGGCGGCTGGGCGTCGAATTGCCGTCCGATCTGATTGCCGCGATGGATTGGTTCGACGCGCAGGCGATGCGTGCCGATTTGGCCGCCACCTTCATGCTGGAGCCGGGAGAAATGATGTTCTGGCACAACTGGACGTGCCTGCATGCGCGTGCCGGGTTTCGCGACGCACCGGGCGCGAAGCGTCTGCTGCTGCGTCTATGGCTCAATGTGCCCAACGGGCGGCGCGTCGATTCGCAAATTGCGCAGCGCGCGCAGCGCATGGATGAGGACCACTTCGAAGCCGCGGGCCTGCGGTGAAGGCGCGCGACTGGTCCGCCGTATCGGTCTATTCGCTCGGCTTCCTGACGCTCATCTCGTCGTTCAATTATTTCGACCGGTCGCTGCTCGGCCTCGTGCTGCCGCTCATCAAGGCGGAGATGCAAGTCAGCGACACGGTGCTCGGGCTGGTATCGGGCCTCGCCTTCGTGCTGTTTTATTCTCTGCTCGGCGTGCCGATGGCATGGGCGGCCGATCGCTGGAGCCGCCGCAACATCATCGCCGCCGGGTTCCTGTTCTGGAGCGCCATGACGGCGCTCACTGGATTCGTTGCCAATATCTGGCAATTGGCGCTTGCGCGCTTTCTGATGGGAGCAGGCGAGGCGTGCGGTGTGGCGCCGTCCAATTCGATGATCGCCGATCTGTACCGCCCGGCGCGCCGGCCGCTCGCGCTGTCGATATTCGGGACCGCCTTTGCGATCTCATCGATCGTGTTCTTCCCGATCGCCGGGCGGATCGCCGAGGCGCACGGCTGGCGCGCCGCCTTCGTCGCGGCGGGTGTTCCTGGAGCGCTCCTCGCCATATTGTTCTTAGCGACCGTCAAGGAGCCCGCGCGCGGCGCCTCGGAGGCGCGCACAGCCGGCGCCGTCCACGTTGCCTTCGCCGAGACGCTGCGCTTCCTGAGCGGTGCGCACACCTATATGCTGCTGCTCGCCGGCGTGACCTTCATGGGCGCGGACGTGTACGCGGTGGGGGCATGGAATTCGACGCTGCTGGCGAGGGTGCACGGCCTCAAGATCCACGAGATCGCCAATATCATCGGGCCGTTTCGGGGCATCCTGGTCGCGGTAGGCGTGGTATTGGGTGGCATACTGACGGACCGGCTCGGGCGCCGCGATCCGCGCTGGCGTTTGTACGTACCGGGGCTCGCGTGCCTCGCGGTCGTGCCGGCGGATTTGACGTTTCTGCTCGGCGATGTGCGGTCCGTGTGGCTCGGCGGCTTTGCGGTGTCGAGCCTGCTCACGCTGCTGCATCAGGGCCCGGTCTATGCCGCCGTGATGAACGTGGCGAAGCTCAAGATGCGCGCGACGGCGACCGCTCTGCTGCTGCTGTGCTCGAGCTTGCTGGGTCAGTTCATCGGACCTTTGCTGGTCGGCTGGCTCAATGACCGTCTCGCCCGCTGGTACGGCCTGATGGCCATTCGCTACTCCATGCTCGTTCTCGTGCTCTGTGTCGCCATCGCCGGGCTGTGCTTCCTGTTTGCCGCCCGTACCCTGGAGGCGGATACTCGGCGTGCGGCGGGAGACTGACCCTGAAGACCCGAAAGGAGGATCTGCGCATGAACCTCACTGCAACACGGCCGCAAGCGGCCGACTGCGGCATCGTCGTCGCCGGCAGACCCATGCCGCTATTTCACAAGATCGAAGTCGAGCCCCTCACCGGCGCCGCCGGCTGCGAGATCAAGGGCGTGGATCTGTCCAAGCCGCTGCCGGAGGGCGTGCTGGCGGAGATCATGCTCGCCTTCGAGCACTTCCTGGTGATCATGCTGCGCGACCAGAATCTCACGCCGGAACAGCACAAGGCGTTCACCAGGCATTTCGGCGACATCATCGAATTGCCCCAGGCGCCGACCTACGGCGATCACCACGACATGCAGGAGGTGCGCCGCGAAGCGCACGAGCCCGTTTCGGTGGTGCCGTTCACGCGATTTCACACCGACAGTCCCTTCCTCGCCCAGCCGCCGCTTTGCATGGTAATGCGTGCGCTCGAGGTGCCGAGGTACGGCGGCGATACCGCCTTCGCCAACATGTATCTGGCCTACGAGGAGCTGTCGGAGGGTCTTAAACAAACCCTCGACGGGTTGCGGGTGGTTTATTCGGGCAAGGACATCTGGGCGAAAAATGCCAAGCTCGATCCGGACAAGCGCCTGCGCCTGCGCGAGAGCCACCAGTTCACCGAGGATCAACTCGAAAGCACGCATCCCGCCGTGCGCCGCCATCCGGCCACGGGCAGAAAGGCCCTGTACGTCTCGCACGCCTATTTCAAACGTTTCGAGGGCTGGAGCGAGGAGGACAGCCGCGGGTTGCTGGAGCAGTTGGCCTCACTCGCGTACCGCCTCCAGTATCAATGCCGCATCCGCTGGCGGCGCGACACCCTGATCGTGTGGGACAACCGCTTCCTGCAGCATTGCGGCGTGCACGACTACCTGAACGAGCGACGGCACCTGATCCGCACCACCGTTCGGGGCGAACGGCCGATATAGATTCGCAGCGCCAATTGACGAGAGATGCGAAAATGAAAGCGCAATGGATCGGATCGCTCATCGCGATTTCAGCGGTTGCGAGCTCAATATGGGTCCAGTCGGCGCAAGCCGATAATTTCGCCAGCGTGTATTACGACGCGGCCAGCGATCAACTCGTCGTGACCATGACGTACCGGGGCACGAATCGGCACCACCATTTCTCCTTGCAGTGGGGGCGATGTCATCCTTCGCAAAACGGCAATCTGAACAAGGTGACGGCCAATGTGCTGGATAACCAGTGGCAGGACGAAGAGGACAACGATTTCCAGAAGACCACACGATTTTCCCTGGCAGACATGCCGTGCCGGCCGGCCAAGGTCACGCTGCGAACGGCGCCGCATTTTTTGGCCACGGTGATGGTTCCGGCGGCCCCCTCTCAGTAGCCTCAATCGGCGGCGGGTCCACCGAGTTCGCGCAGCAATCCCGCGGCATCGCGGTCATCGGGGTAGCGCTGGGACAGCCGCAGGGCGTATGCCCTCGCACTGGCGATGTCTTTACGGTCGCGCCGGAAGGTGATCGCGGCAATCAACAGATCCCGATTATCCGGCTCGTGGGTGAGTGCGCGATCGACCTCGGCGATGGCCGCGGCGCTCTGGCCGGCGGAATTCAGACTGACTGCATAGACATAGGCGAAGCGGGCATCGTTGGGCGCGAGCGCCGCCGCGCGCTGCAGCTCGGCCAGCGCAGCGGCACGGCGTCCCAGCCGCACCAGCGTCAAGCCGAGGCTGTAATGCAGCGCGCCGGCTTGAGGCACCTGCTGGATCCCGTCGCGCAGAACGCGTTCGGCCTGTGCGTCCTGTCCCTGGGTGCGAAGCAGATCGGCGAGGTTCACGTATGCGGGCGCGAATGCCGGATCAAGCGCGAACGCGGCCTTGAACTGCGCCTCCGCTTCATCGGTGCGGCCCTGGCGCGCATAGAAGCTTCCGAGTGCGGCGCGCGATTCGGGCCGATCGGCGTTGTAACGCAGCGTGGTCACGTACTCCGTCGCCGCCCGATCGAATGCGGTGCGCTCGGACTCGGACGCTGCGCTCATCGCATCGGCGAGCGTCGACACGGCTTCCATGCGCACGATGCGCACGGGATCCTCGAGCAGCGGAGCGATCAGAGGCAGCCGCAGCCCCGCCGGCATCGCGGCCAAGGAGACGATGCTCGCGCGGCGCACCAACGCATCGGTATCCGCGAGCCCGGTTTGTGCGACCTCGATCGTCGAGCGCGCCGGATAGCGCGCCAGCGCGTCGAGCGCGCTCGCGCGCGCGATTGCAGGATTCGAGGCATCGGCGGCAACGTCCGCCAGCGCGGATCCGGCCTGCGCCGCCGCTTTGTCCGCCTGCGCGAACGCCTCGGCGTAGTGTTGAAACCCCTGTGACTGATGGCCGTACCATTGCTCGACCCGCTGTGCCGCCCACTTCGCATCCTTGTCTTGATGGCAGCCGCTGCAGGCATTCGGCGTGCCCAGCGACAAGGTCAGATCCGGCCGCGGAATACGGATGCTGTGATCGCGCCGCGGATCGACAACCATGTAGGTGCGTTGTGGCATGTGGCAGTCGACGCAATGGGTACCGGGGCCGGAACCCGAATGGTGGAGATGTTCGGGGACGTCATACCTCGTCGACAGATGACAGGCGCCGCAGAGCGCATTGCTCTCGGCGCGCAGTGTCTGGCCGTGCGGCTCATGGCAGTCGCTGCACGTGACTCCGGCGTGGTACATCCGGCTCTGCAGGAACGACCCCCAGATGTAGACCTCGTCGCGCTGCTGGCCGTCGGCGAAGTACAGGTCCGCAGACAGCAGCGCCGGCAGATAGAAGTCGAGAAAGGGCAGTCCGGCGTGGTATTCATCGGCGATCTGGCTGCGCCGCGAGTGGCATTGCGCGCATACGCCGATCTCCGCGTCCTGGCTGCGGGGACTGCTGCGCACCGCGTTGCCGGTCGCGGGGTCGATGCTCCAGTGCACGCCCGTGCGCTCCGTGAGGGCCACGGTGAGGCCCTGCGTCGGATCCGCCGGCTTGGTCCGGGCCCATTCGAGGTGCGCTGAGCCCGGTCCGTGGCACGCCTCACACCCCACCGAAATCTCCTTCCAGGTCGTGTGATATGTGTTGGCGGCCACGTCGTAGTTCTTGCGCACGCCGGTCGAGTGACAGTCCGCGCACATGAAATTCCAGTTTTGCAAGTACCTGGTCCAGTGCAGCTCGTCGCGGTGATCGACCTTCTCGTTCGGATAGAGGTGAAACCAGCGCTGCCCGCCGCGCTCCTTCGGCCGGGTGTCCCAGGCGATCGACAGGGCTTGGATCCGGCCGTCCGGAAACTCGACCAGGTACTGCTGCAGCGGGTCGACTCCGAAGGTGTACTTGATCTCGAAGTCGGCGAGTTTCCCGTCGGCGCCGTCCGTATGCACGAAGTACTTGCCGCCGCGCCGAAAAAAGGTGGACTCGATGCCGGCGTAGCGAAACCGCGCCTGCGCGAAGTCTCCGAGCACGGTCTCGGCGGTCGCATGCTGCATCGCATGCGCGTGGTGCGAGCTCTGCCAGGCGCCATAGGCCTTTGCGTGGCAGCCGGCGCAGGCCTCGCTGCCGACGAAGCGCGCCTCGACGGGCGCGCGCGCTGCCGGCGCGGCATTGGGCGCCGTCGCGGCGCGGGGCGGCGCGACGGGGCGCAGCATCCACCAAATGCCCGCACCGGCTGCGATCGCCGCGGCTGCGAGGGCGAAGGCGATGCCGGCGCGCCGCGAGCGCGGCGGGGCGGCATTCACGGGGCCGGCGGCCGGTGGCGCAGGGGGGCTCGGTCGGCGTCGTTTATGGCGGGACATCGAGCCATCATAGCGCGGCACGCGGATTCGACGCACGAACTCGCGCCGGCGTGCTCGAACTCACCTCAGTGTGAGTTGCTGAATGCGGTGCAGAGGGGTTTCGCCGAGACGCACACGGCACACATGGACATCGCGATCGACTCCGCGCCGCTGCGGTTCCGCCGGCGCCGCGCGCTCGGCGTAGCGCGAGCCTCAGCTGCTGAAGCCCTCACGGCTCAGCGGCAGCGTGCGCACCCGATGCGCAGTGGCCGCATAGATGGCATTGCACACCGCCGGAGCCAGGGGCGGCAGCGCCGGTTCGCCCACCCCCGTGGGCGAGAAATCCGACTCGATGAAGTACACCTCGACCGGTGGTGCGTGCGGCATACGCAGCAGCGGGTAGTCGCCGAAGTTCTGCTGCGCCACGCGGCCCTGCTCCATGGTGATTTCGAGCGCGAGCATGGTGCTCAAGCCGTCGATCACGGCGCCCTGGCATTGGCTCATGGCAGTGCTCGGATTGAGCACGGGACCGATGTCCGCCGCCACCGTGACCTTGTGCACGGTGAGCTTCTTGGCCGCGGTCACGCTGATTTCGGCGATCTCCGCGAAATGCCCGGCGTGGCTGAAATAGAACGCGAGCCCGAGCGCGCGGCCGTCCGGCAGCGGCCGGCCCCAGCCGGCTTTCTCCGCCGCCAGTCTGATCACCGCCGCGGCGCGTGCGGTGTTGAGCGCGCGGTCGTCTTGCGGCGCGAGCCACCGCGGCTCGCCGAGTATTTCGAGCAGGAACTCGACGTGATCGCGTTTGGCGGCGACCGCGAGCTCGTGCAGGAAGCTCTGTAACGCGAACGCGGTGGTATTCGAGCCCGGTGCCCGCCACGGTCCGCAGCGCGTGCCCAGGGGGAGCATGCTCTGGCTGAGGTGCACGTTCGGCAGCAGCGGCGCCGGGAACTCCGTGCCCGACATTGCGCCGCCGGCGACGGGCTTCTGCCCGTCGGCACTGAAGGTCACCAAGTGATCCTGCCACGCGGACAGTTTCCCATGTGCGTCGAGGCCGCCTTTGAGGGCGTGAAAGGCGCCGACGCGGTAGTAGTCGTGGGTCATGTCGTCTTCGCGCGTCCACAAGAGCTTCACAGGACCCTGCACCTTCAGTGCGATCAGCGCGGCTTCGGCCATGTAGTCGATCATGAGGCGCCGGCCGAACCCGCCGCCGACCCGGGTCTGATGTACGACGACTTTGTCGAGCGGCAGACCCAGCATGGTCGCGACGGTGGCGCGACCGCGATCGGCCATCTGGCTCGGCGTCCAAATCTCGATGCCGCCATCGTGCATCCAGGCCGTGGTGTTCTGCGGCTCGAGCGGTGCATGCGATACAAAAGGACAGGTGTAGAAGGCCTGCACGGTGTGATTTGCGGTCGCGAAGGCCGCCTCGACATCCCCATTGGAGAATACCGTCTGGGCGCCGAGGCCGGCCGCAGCGAGGGACTTGGCCTGCTGCTGCGCGCCGTTCCAGCTGTCGGAGGAGGCGGCGCTGCTGTCCCAACGCACCTTGAGCCGGCGCTTGGCGCTGAACGCGGCCCACGTCGAATTCGCGACGATGACCACGCCGGGAGGCGCGTCGCCGCGATGCTCGCCGCTGGTGACGAACGCATCCCGCACACCGGGCAGCAGGCGGACCTGCTCGAGATTCGCCTCGAGCACTGCGCCGCCGTGGGCGGGGCTTTTCTCGTACACCGCATAGAGCAGGCCCGGAAGCTGCTGATCGATGCCGAACAGCGGCTGGCCGGTGACGATGCGCTCATTGTCGACGCCGCCGACGGGTTTGCCCAGAATCCGGTAATCCTCCCGCTTCTTCAAGGGGATGCTGTTGGCGTCGGGCACCGGTACCGCGGCCGCTCGGTCGGCGAGTTCGCCGTAAGTGGCTTTGCGCCGCGAAGCCTCGTGCAGCACCACGCCCGCGCGGGTGGTGCAGTCCTCGAGCGGCACGCTCCACTGCTGGGCGGCGGCAATGAGCAGCATCCGGCGCGCCACCGCGCCGGCGCGGCGCAGCTGATCCCAATTGTTTGGAATCGAACGCGAACCGCCCGCGCCCTGCGGGCCGTACAGTTCCGGCTTCACGGGGGCCTGTTCGATCTGCACCCGAGCCCAGTCCGCATCGAGTTCCTCGGCGATGATCATCGGAAAGGCGGTCTTGATGCCCTGGCCGATTTCCGGTCCCTTGCTGTAGATCAACACCGCGCCGTCATTGCCGATGCGGATGAAGGCGTTGGGCGCGAAGGCGGCGCCCGGCGCCGCGTCCGCCGCGCGCGCGCCATTCGTGCGCAGAGCGAAGGCCAGCATCAAGCCGCCCGCGCCGGCACCGCCCAGCCGCAGAAATTCCCGCCGCGAGAGTTGCCGCACCTCGAGGCAAGTGCCCGCTGCCGGGGGCCATGCCAGCGCGGCTTCGAGGGCCTCATGCGCGAGCGCATCGGAGATGCGGTTCCACGGTTGCGCTCGCTGATGCGGTTCAGTCGCCACGAGGATCCCGTGTTGTTTGATCCGCCGCCGTGCGCTGCCCGGCGCCGTGAATCGCGGCACGGATGCGCAGATAGGTCCCGCACCGGCACAGATTACCCGCCATCGCCGCATCGATGTCTGCATCGCTGGGCTGGGGGGTGTGGCGCAACAATGCCGCCGCGGACATCAACTGTCCCGCCTGACAATAGCCGCACTGCGGCACGTCGAACTCGATCCAGGCTTGCTGCAGCGGGTGCAACCGGCCGTCGGGGGCGGCCAAGCCCTCGATCGTGGTCACTTCCATGCCGATGACCTCGGCTGCTCGGGTGGTACATGAGCGCACCGGTTTTCCGTTCACGTGCACCGTACAGGCGCCGCAAAAGCCGGCGCCGCAGCCGTACTTGGTGCCGAGCAGCCCCAGATGATCGCGCAGCACCCATAGCAGCGGTATCGAGGGATCCAACGGCTCCTCCACCGCGCGCTCACTGCCGTTGACGTTAAGGTGCAGCATGCTTAGAACCTTACTCCCTATTTCACCTCATAGCCGCGTGCCGTCAGACACGCCGACATGGCGCGATTGTAGTCCGTGCGGCCGCGCTCGGCGCCGGGCGGCGGCATGCCGCCGCCCGGTTGCGTCGGATCGAAGCCGGTTTGCGATCGCGCCCAGTTATGGCACTCATAGCGATCCGCGGCTTGCTGTTCGGTCGACTGGCCATTTTTTGGATAAATGATCAAGTCCTCCTGGGCAATTGGCGGGGGTGCGGAGGGGGATTCCGCATTGGCGGGCGGATCGACCACGACGTAGCCGTTTTGCGCCGGATCCCACGTGTAATATGCGTCGTTGGCATAGTAGTACGGCAAGCCGCCGATCCACACGGTCGAATAATACGGCGGCAGCACCGAGATCACGACGCCCACCGGCGGTCTGACGACGAGGAAGCCCGGACCGCCGGGCGCATACCAAACCCCACCGTAGAAATAATACGGCCGCCCACCGTAGTAGTAGGGCCTATACCCCTCGGGCAGCACGCGTACCGAGGCGCCGACCGCCGGGTAGTAATGGCCATGGTTGTAGCGGCTGTCCAAATGCCCGTGTCCGTCCACGGGGGGATGGCCCGCGTGCTGCTGGCCAAACGCAACCGCACCGCACTGCGAGCCCAACAGGACCAGTGTGCCGATCAAACCGAGCACACGGGATTTTGCCGTCCGATTCATCTGCAGCTTCCTCCGAGCGTCTTTAGCTTAGATGCCTAGCATAAACGTTCGTTCGCCCGCCGGGTTTACCCGATTAGCTACATGCTGAGCGCGCTCGGATCGGAAATCACCTAACCGCCCGTTCCTGACGATGACAGCGCATTCTGATCGCCATGAAAATGGGTTAGGTACAAGGCGGCAGAAGACGCTCGAGCAGCCGAGCGCTGTGCACGGCGGCGCGCCGCGCGCCGTCGAATATCTGGTGCCGGCAGCTCGTGCCGTCTGCGACGACGATGGCATCTGGCGCGGCACGCACGGCCGGCAGCAGCTTGGCCTCGGCCATTTCCATCGACACCCGATGATGCGACGCGTCGTAGCCGAAGCTCCCCGCCATGCCGCAGCACGAGCTCTCGATGAGCTGTGGCTTTGCGCCGGGGATCAGCCGCAGCACTTCGAGCATCGGATCGACCGCGCAAAACGCGCGTTGATGGCAGTGAGCGTGCAGCAGGACGGGCCGCTCCGCGGGCTGGAAATCGAGCGAGAAGCGGCCGGCGCGCACTTCGCGGGATATGAACTCTTCGAAGAGCAGGGCCTGCGATGCGACGGCAGCGGCGCTCTCGCCTATGCCCATGACCAGCGTCTCGTCGCGCAAGGTCAGCAGACAGGATGGCTCCAGCCCCACGATCGCGATGCCGGCCCGGGCAAATGCTTCGGCCGCGCCGATCAGTTCGCGCGCCTTGTCCTTGGCGCGCTCAAGCATGCCGGTGCTCAAGTAGGTCCGGCCGCAGCAGTAATGGCCGCGGTCCTTCGCCAAGGTGTGCACGATGTAGCCCGCGGTCCGCAACACGCGCACGGCGGCGAGCGCATTCTCGCTCTCGAACGTGCCGTTGAAGGTGTCCACGAACAGCACGGCCGCCTTGTGGCCTGCCGCAGCGGCGCGCAGGGCCGCCTCGCCGCTCGTTTCGGCCGAAGTGCGCGGCAATCGCCAAAAGGTATCGCTGCGCCAGCGCGGCAGCGAGCGCTTCGCCGAGAGGCCGAGGAGCCGCTCGCTCAACCATTTGGCGCCCGGCAGCGTGTCGCGCAGATTCGGCAGCCATGGCATGCAGCTCAGGAAATTCGCGTAGTCCGGCAGCCGCGCGATCATCTGATCCTTCAGGTCGTGGCCGTGCCGTGCCTTGTAGTGGGCGAGGAATTCAATCTTCATCTTCGCCATGTCCACCCCGGTCGGACATTCACGCTTGCACGCCTTGCAACCGACACAAAGGTCCATGGCCTCGTACAGTGGATCGCCGGTCAGCGCATCCGCGCCCAATTGGCCGGACAGGGCGAGCCGCAGCGTGTTGGCGCGGCCGCGCGTAACATGCTGCTCATCGCGCGTGACGCGAAAGCTCGGGCACATCGTGCCGGCGTCGAACTGGCGGCAGTGGCCGTTGTTGTTGCACATCTCGGCGGCCTTCGCGAATCCCCCGGTGCTGTCCCCGCCGGTGCCCGGTGCCGAGATCGCGCCGGTAAGCGGGTCATTCTGCACGTTCCACGCCGACCAATCGAGCTTAGGCTTGAGCGCGATGGTTCGATAAGGGCTCGGCGCCGAGGGTGGGGCGAAGCGAAACAGCGCGGTGTCGTCCATCCGCGGCGGATCGATGATGCGGCCGGGATTGAACAGTGCGATCGGATCCAGACAATTCTTGATGGCGCGAAAGGCTTCGTACAGGGATGGACCGAACTGCCAGCGGATCCATTCGCCGCGACACAGACCGTCGCCGTGCTCGCCGCTGTAAGCGCCCCGAAACTTGCGCACGAGATTGGCCGCCTCCTCGGCGATGGCCCGCATCCGGGAGGCGCCTCCTTGAGGCCCCGCCCGGCGCATGTCGAGAATCGGCCTCACGTGCAGCGTTCCGACGGAGGCATGCGCGTACCAGGTGCCGTGTGTGCCGTGCCTTTCGAATATTTCGCTGAGCGCATCGGTGTAATCGGCCAGATGCTCGAGCGGCACGGCGCAATCCTCGATGAAGCTCACGGGTTTGCCGTCGCCTTTGAGGCTCATCATGATGTTGAGCCCGGCCTTGCGCACGTCCCATAGGTCTCTTTGCGCGCCGGGGTCGGTCATGGCAACGACACTGTCCGGCAATCCGAGATCGCCCATCAGCGCCGCCAGATCATCGAGCTTGGACTTGAGGATCCGAGCGTCGTCGCCGCTGAACTCGACGAGGAGCAGGGCGGCCGGACGCCCGATCAGCGCCTGCTCGAGCAGCGAGCGAAAGCCTGCATGGGCCAATCCGAGGTCGATCATGATTCGATCGATCAGCTCCACTGCAGTCGGCGCCAACTTGACCAGATGCTGCGGCGCCTGCATGGCGGCACGGAAGGTCGGAAAATTGACGACGCCCAGGACCCGCTTGAGCGGCAGCGGGGACAGCTGCAGGGTCAGGGTTTTGGTGTAGGCCAGCGTTCCCTCGGAGCCGATCAGCAGGTGTGCAAGATTGACCTTCCCGTCGCGCGTGTACGGCCGCTCGCTCGGGCTGTCGAAGATGTCCAAATTGTAGCCGCCTACGCGGCGCAGGAGTCTCGGCCAGCGCTCGGCGACTGCGTCACGATGACGTGCCGCGAGCTCGCGGACGAACTCGCCGATCGCCGCGGCGCGGCCCGTGAGCGATGACACCGGCCCGAACTCGGCGCAGGTGCCGTCCGACAGCCACGCGCTCACGCCGAGCACGTTGTGCACCATGTTGCCGTAGGCGATCGAGCGCGAACCGCACGAGTTGTTGCCCGCCATGCCGCCGAGGGTGGCTTGGGCACTGGTGGAGACGTCCACGGGAAACCATAGCCCGTGGGGCTTGAGCCGTGCGTTCAACTCGTCGAGCACCAGGCCCGGCTGCACGACGGCGGTTCGGGCGGCGGCGTCGATGTCGAGCACGCGCCGCAGGTGCTTGCTGTTGTCGATCACCAAGCCGGCGCCGACCGTCTGTCCGCATTGGCTGGTGCCGGCGCCGCGCGGCAGCACCGGAATCTTCAGATCGCGTGCGATATCGATGGCAACGGCAACATCGCGCTCGGTGCGCGGCACGAACACGCCGAGCGGCATGATCTGATAGATCGAGGCGTCGGTGGCATAGCGGCCGCGCGATGCAAGATCGAAGAGCACGCTCCCCTCTGTCTCGCGGGTCAGGCGCCGCTGCAGCGTCCGGCGGGCCGGCGCAGGCGGCGGATGCGCGCCGCCGCGCAGCGGCCGCCCGCCGCTCACGGGATCATCCACTGCACCACGTATTGCTGCAGTACCACCAGCACGCCGAGCAGCAGTGTCAACGCAATGCTGTGCTTGAAGGTGCGCGCCAGCACCACGCCCTCTTGGCCCTTCAAGTGGGTCACCGAGACGCCGGTGGCGATGTTTTGCGGCGAAATCATTTTGCCCATCACGCCGCCGGACGAGTTGGTGGCGGCGATGAGGACCGGATTCAGGCCGAGCTGCTTCGCCGCGACGACTTGCAGATTGCCGAACAGAGCATTCCCGGAGGTGTCGCTGCCGGAGAGAAACACCGCCACCCAGCCCAAAAATGCGGACAGCATCGGAAAGAAGATGCCCGCCGATGCGACGCCGAGCCCCAGGGTGTAATTCATGCCCGAATAGTTCATCAGATACGCGAGCCCGACGATCAGCGCGACCGTCAGGATGGCCAGGCGGCTCTGCCGCCAGGTCGCGGCGATCGCCCCGAGGAAGCGCGCCGGCCCCACACCGACCAGCGCGGCGGTGATCACGTCCGCAAACAAGATGGCAGTTCCCGTGCCGAGCGGCTGGAGGGCCCAGTTGGCGGCATAAGCCTTGTGGTACAGAGTAATGTAAACGGCGTTGTGCAGGCCGGGCCAATGAATCGTCTGCTGTCCAACGGTCGCGATTTTCAGGTGTGTCCAGACAATGACCACCGACGATACGACGATCCAGGGTATCCAGCCCTGCCACCCGGGCACCGCCGCAGCAGTCTTTGCGGCGTCAGGGGCGGGTCTCTGGACGGCGTATTGCGCATCAGGCTGCGGCGTCCACACACGCAGAAACGCCAGGGTGACGAGCAGCGACATCAGCGCCGCCAGCACGTCCGTGAGCGAATAATCGAGGTAGTTCGACGACAGGAATTGGGCGAGTGCAAAGCTGCCTCCGGCCACCGCCAGCACCGGCCAGAGGGCGCGTACCGAGCGCCGTCCGCCGTAGATCGCCATGACATAGAAGGGCAGGATGATGGCGATGAAAGGCAGCTGACGACCGACCATGGAACCGAGCTTGACGGCGGGAAGGTCGGTGACCTGCGCAAGCACCGTGATCGGCGTCCCCAGCGCGCCAAAGGCCACCGGCGCGGTGTTGAATATGAGGGTGAAGGTCAAAGCCTCGAGCGCGGGCACGCCGATCATGATCAGCAATGCGCTGGTGATCGCGACCGGCGTACCGAAGCCGGAGATGCCCTCCAGCAGGCAGCCGAAGCAGAAGCCGATGACCACCAGCACGATCCGCCGGTCGTTCGGAAGGGCCATCAGCAGCCAGTCGCGAAAGGCATCGAAGCGGCCGGAGATGACCGCGATGTTATAGAGCAGCAAGGCGTTGAATACGATCCACATGACGGGCCAGAGCGCAAACACGGCGCCCGCCGCGACCGCATCGAGCGCGAGCCCGGGTGGAAAACTCCACACGAAAGTGGCGATGACCAGACCGACGATCAGGCCGGCGAGCGAGGCCTGCCACGCCGGGCGACGCAGGATGCCCAGGGCCACCAGCACCGTCGCGATGGGCAGCGCCGCCGCTGCGAACGATAAGATGAGGTTGCCGTCGACCGGCACCAACAGCTGATTGAACATTATTCTTCTCTCCCCGAATTGCCCGAGAAATGCCCGTGCGGCGTCAGTTTCGGGCAATCGGCGCATTTTGTCCAAAGGGCGCCGGCGAAGGGCGGCCGGGCCGATACCAGCGCACCGCCTGCGAATCAGCTCACAAATCGCGATTCGTGGAGCCGCCCACATCAGAACCTGCTGCGCCGCACAGCAAAAAGTGTGATTCAAGGCCACCCACGTTTGCGCCCATTCCCTGAGGCTAGCGCAGTTGCAACGGGCCGCTGCAGGCGCAAATGCGGCGGCGTCGAATCGAATGAGGGAGCCGAAGTCTTGTCTCAAGCAGCACGAAAGCATGCGGCTGCCAATTCGTACACCGAGTCGGCGCCTGCTCCTGCCGCCACACACGGACAAGCCGGCTCTCGCGGACATAAAACGCCTGTATTTCTGGTGACGCAAGACGAGTCGCTGTGGCCGCAGATCGGACCCAGTTTGGATCGCGATTGGGCGCTCAAGCAGGTCGATACCGTCGACGAGCTGATTAGAGTCACGCGGACCGGCCAACCCGGCGTCATCGTCTGGGATGCGCGCGAGCCGGCGGATCATGAGGGCGACCTGTCCCGCATGCAACTGCACTGTTCGCGGTTTCCCGTCGTCGTGCTCGACGCCGATACGGGCACCGAGCGGTGGAAGGCGGCCACTCAGCAGCGGCAGATCGCGGCGCTGGTGGGCATACCATTCGACGCCGGGCAACTGATCGATGCCTTTTCGAGCGCACGCGAGGAATGCCTCACGCGCGGCATCGTGCTCGGCGAGTCCGGGCCGGCCGCGCTTGGCGCATCTGCGCCGCCGCCCGACCGCGGCCGGCAGCTGCCTTGGTTCAAGCTCGGACTCACCGCCGCCGTGTGCCTGGCAGGCGGGGTCGTCTTTCTCCTGCATCGGAACAGCGCGCCGCGCGCTCCGATCCCGCCCGCCGCCTCGCCTGCGCTCAGCGGACCCGCGCAGCCGGTCGATGCGCGCGTGGCCGCCGAGGAACAGGTCGACGCGCTCCTCGACAAGGCTCGGCAGGCCATGCTCGATCGGCATTTTGTCGAGCCGGCCGACGGCAACGCCCTGGCTCTGTACCGGAACGTGCTGAAGTACGATCCGAACAACGGTGAGGCTCGAGAAGGCCTGCAGCGGCTGGCGCAGGTTCTAGTTGCGCGAGTCCAGTCCGATCTGGACGCCAAAAAGATCGATACGGCGATGCAGGCACTGGAAGCCGCGCGCAGCATCACCCCCGACGATCCGCGGCTGGCGGAGCTCGATGCACACATCGAGACGCTGCGGGCAGAGATCGGTACGGCGCAAATTCAAGCGGCGATCAACGCCGATAATCTCGATCGCGCGCTGCAGCTGCTCGATAGCGCGGAGCGCACCAAATCCTTGAGCGGCGCAAAAGCGAGCCAACTGCGAGAGCAGATACTGAGGCTCCAGGCGCAAGCGAGCTCAGCCGATCCGCAGGCGCCCGCTCAAGCATCGAGCAAGAAGGTGCAGCACGACCTCGATGCCGAGCGCGACGTCCAAGCGCGTCAGGCCAAGATCCTCGCGCATACGCTCGAGCTGGCGCAGGCGAGGCTTGCGCAGGGCAAGATTCTCGAGCCCGACGGCGACAACGCCCTGTACTACGTCAATCAGGTGCGTGCGTCCGATCCCACGCTCGGCGGCCTGGCGCAGACATCGAATGCGATTCAAAGCGCGATCCTCGCGCAGGCGCGCGCCGCACTCGATTCGCAGGACACCGGTAAAGCGGAGTTGTTGCTCGGCGCTGCCCGCGGGCTCGGCAGTTCGGCCGACATCGACACCCTCTATGATGCATTCGCTCAACAGAAGCAGAGGCAAAGCAGGGCGGCGGCGGCCGCCGCCGCCGCCAATTCGCTGGTGCCCCTCAAACCGTTGAAACTCGACTATCCGCGAGCTGCCTTGGAAAGCGGCACCGAAGGGTGGGTGGACGTGGCCTTCGACGTGACGCCCGATGGCAAGGTCGCCAACATCACGGTGGTGGACGCCTCGCCGCGCAACGTCTTCGACTCCGCGGCTAAAAGCGCGCTGTCCCGCGCACGCTTCCAGCCGGTGCTGGTGGACGGCCAAGCAGTGGTGATCAGGGCCACCCGGCACATCGTGTTTCGGATGTCAAAAAAGTGAAGAACCGCAATGAACCCTCCGGCAAATAGCGCGGTCAAGCGAGAATCGGAGCAGATCACGCCGGTGAGCCGAGCCGGCGGCTTGTGTCTCGTCGTGCACGACGATCTCGAACTGCGCTTGCGGCTGGCCGGGCTGGTGCGCCGCGCGGCGGCGACGCTCGATGCCGACACCGTCACCGCCTCCGGACTCGAAAGTCTGTCCGCTGAGCAGGTGCGTTCCTATCTCGCGGTGTTGCTCATCGTCGAGTTCATGCAACGGGGAGGCGAATCGGACCCGCTCGCGGCGCTTGCACGCCTGCGTGCGCGAGCGCCAGGTGTGCCGATCTACATCTTCGCGCGCCATGGCACCGAGCGCTGGGCGGCGCGTGCCGTCAAAGCGGGCGCCGCCGATTATTGGCCCATCCATTCGGTCGATCTCGCCGAGCTCACCGCGGCGCTGCAGCTGCTGCGCGCTCCACCGCGAAGCGACCCGGCGCCCGAGGTGGCCGGCTACCGGATTCTGAAAAAGATAGCGCAATCGTCGGCTGCCACGGTGTATCTTGCGCGAAACGACGATCTGGCACAGCCGGTGGCGCTCAAGGTGCAGACCATCAAGGACAATGCGGGCCTCTGCGAGGAGGACCGCCAGCGCTTCGCCAGGGAATGCAAAATTATCTCCAGCCTGAATCATCGCTCGATTGCCGATGTCATCGATTTCGGCATCACTCCGGAGTATCTGTATCTCGCGCTCGAGTACTTTCCATGCGGCAGCCTGCGCGAGCGGTTGAAGAATCCGGTCAGCGAAGCGGACGCGCGCGACTACGCGCGCCAGATCGCCGAGGCCTTGCTGGCCGTTCACGCGGCCGGCGTGGTCCACCGCGACTTGAAGCCCTCGAACCTCATGCTTACCTCGGCCAACCGGCTCGTGCTGATCGACTTCGGCTCCGCGCGCGCGCAACTCGTGGCGCAGGATCTTTCGCGCTCCGATCTCGTGACCGGCACGCCCTATTACGCGTGCCCTGAGCAAATCGCGGGCGATGACACCGATCACCGCGGCGACCTGTACAGCCTGGGGATCATCTTCTACGAGATGCTGACGGGCAATCTTCCGTTCAGGGGCAGCACCTTGGCGGAGATTTTCGAGGGCCATTGTACCGCCCCTGTCCCGGCCCTGGCCGCTCCGCTGTCGCGCAATCAATCGATGATCAACCGCCTGCTTGCAAAGAATCCGGATGACCGGTATCCGTCGGCCGCGCACTTTCTCGAGGCGCTGGATGGGGCGCCCGAATCACGGGCGCAGCCGACGCGCCGCACCGGCCCAACAGGGGCGCTCGAATAATGCCCCGGCTGCGGATGGATCCCTTCGGACGATTCACGCCGCGGACTCTCGCTGTAGTGGTGGCGCTGCTCGGCCTCGGATTCGTCGCGGCGGTCCTGGTGCCCGGCTTCGAGCTGGCGAGCGAACTTGCCGACACCACGGCGGCGCTCAAATTCGTCGCGGAGCAGCAGCGGTATCCCGATATCATTCGCACCTCGCTGGAGACCGTGCGCGATCGTCTGAACGCCCGCGGCTACGTCGAGCCGCCGCTCGAGCAGCTGCGCGACGCAGTGCATAAATTCGATGACTCACAGGGGGTGATGGAGCGGGCGCGGCCCAAGGGCTGGCTCGACACCTCGAGCGATACCGCCGCCTTCGCGCAGCCCGTCACGGCCAAGCACGCGGCGGCGCTGCGGGCATTGTGGGGACCGGAGCTCGAATCGCTGGAGCCGCTCCTGCAGTTCACATCCGTGCCCTATCAGGACGATGAGTCGAGCGGCACGCGCCTGAACGAGAGCGGCCGAGAGCTGCTGCGGGACGCCAACGCCGCGGTCCGCTCCGCGCGGCGTCTGCTGCCCGCCATCGATGGCGAACTCGCCGTCATCGGCGCCGATCTGCAGGCGCGCAACACGCGTTCGGCGATGCGGCTGCGCATCGTGATGCTCGCCGGCCTGGCCGTCGCGGTGGCCTTGGTGCTGATGGTCGCCGTGCTGCTGACCTCACGGCGCCGCCAGGCCCACAGCCTGCGCGAGGCGCGCCAGCAAACCGAGGACATTCTGCGCACCGTGAAGGACGGGCTGTTTCTGCTCGACCGGGATCTGGTCATCGGTTCGACGTATTCTCGGGCGCTCGAGGGGCTCTTTCAACGCAAGGAGTTCGCGGGACTCGGATTCGACGATCTGATGCGCGACATCGTCGCGGAGCGAACCCTGGCCACGGCCCGAAAATTCGTTTCCGTCTTATGGTCGGAGCGTACCAACGAGAATCTCGTCAAATCGATCAATCCCCTGGGCGAGGTGGAGGTGCGCATCGTCAACAGCCAGGGAAGCGTGGACACGCGCTATCTGGAGTTCGATTTTCATCGGGTGCGGATGGATGGCAAGATCACCCACGTGCTGGTCTCGGTGTCGGACGTCACCACCCGCGTGGATTTGGCCCGCGAGCTCACCGCCTCTCAAGGCCAGGCGCAGGCGCAGGTCGACACGCTGCTCGGCATTTTGCACGTCGAGGCGGCTCAACTGGCGTCCTTTCTGAGCGACACCGATGCGTCGATGAAGATGATCAACGCGGTGCTGCGGGAGCCGGCGCGGGAGGAAGCGGCATTTCGCAAGAAACTGGACAGACTGTTCCGCCAGGCGCACTCGGTCAAAGGCGAAGCGGCCTCGTTGGGTTTGTCGTCCATCGAAGGCCGCGCGCATGCGTTCGAAGACGACCTGAAGGCGCTGCGCGAGAAAACGGAATTGTCCGGCAACGATTTCTTGCCGCTGGTGATCAAGCTCGATGATCTGTTGACTCACCTGCAGTCGATCAAGGACCTTGTCGCGCGCGTCTCGCACTTGCAGATGGGTGCGCAGGAAGCGGCGCGCGCGAGCGGGGCGGAGAATGCGGCGCCGTCCGAGAACCAAGCGCCCGTCGACATCGCCCCTGCGCTCAAGCGACTCGCCGCGCGCATCGCCGATGAGAACGACAAGGCGGCCACACTGCAGTGCATTGGATTCGAGACCGTTCCAGATGTCTACCGGCGCCTGATCAAGGATGTCGCCGTGCAGGCGGTGCGCAATGCCATCGTGCACGGAATCGAGCCGCGGGCGCTGCGGCAAAATCTCGGTAAATCGCCGGTCGGCGCCGTGAAGCTGGAATTCCAGGAGGTGGCCGAGGCCTACAAATTCACGATAGAGGACGATGGTCAGGGACTGTCGCCGGAACGCATCAAGGAGGCCGCCGTGCACAAGGGCATTCTGACGCCGGAGTCCGCGGCGGCACTGGACGCCAAGCAAGCCTTCTCGCTGCTTTTCCAGCCGGGATTCTCGATGGTCGAACGCGTGACGAAGGATGCGGGCAGAGGCATCGGAATGAACCTGATCGCGGAGCGCGTGCGCGAGGTCGGCGGGCGTGTCGGCGTGGCAACGCAGCTCGGCAAGTACACGCGCATCTCCGTGGCGCTTCCGCCCATCACCAAGCGTGTCGACGTCACCGAGGCCGCGTAATGAGCATTCGCAATGGCTCGCAGTCGCTCTTGAAGCTGATGATCGTGGATGACTCGAACATCATCCGGCGGCGCATCGAGCGCTCGCAGCAGATCGCGCGCCTGGAGGTGGTCGGCTCGGCGAGCAACGGCCGTGAGGCGGTGGAGTTGTTCCGCCGCACCCAGCCGGACGTCGTCACCATGGACCTGACCATGCCGGAGATGGACGGTATCGAGTGCGTACAGGAGCTGGTGGCGCTCAATTCCAAGGTGCTGATTCTCGTGGTCTCGGCGCTCGCCGACAAGGCGACCGCGGTGGAGGCCATCGAGAAGGGCGCAAACGGCTTTCTGTGCAAGCCGTTCACCGATCGGCAGCTGAACGACGCGCTGCACGAATTGCTGCTGGACGCCTGATGTGCTGAAAGAGTCCGAGATCCGCACGTTCATCGAAGGTGCGACGAACTATTTCGAGATTTCCGCGCAGCAAAGCGCCAGCGTAGGATCGCCCTATTTGGTGACCGACGGCAATCCCGGGGCCTACGACTATACCGGCATCATCGGCATTTCCGGCGCGCGCAAAGGAATCGTGTATTTTTCGGCGCCGCGCGGCATGCTTGCGGTGCTGCTGATGAGGATGCAGGAGACCGACACCAGCGATGAAAACATCAAGGATCTGGTGGGCGAGGTGGCCAATACCATATCGGGCAATGCGCGCAGGGATTTCGGCAGAAACTTCGTCATATCCGTGCCGACCGTCGTCGCGAACGATGTCGAGAAGGTCACCGCGCCTTATTCGAAGTCCTACGTCATTCCGATCAACTGGCGCAAACATTCCGCAAAACTGGTCGTCTGCCTCGAGTAGCGGCCGCCTTGAACGCGGCCGATACCCGACCTCATCGCAGGACCGGCCCGTTTTGGGCGCACGCAGCCGGTTGCGGGCGATCCCCGTCAGAATTTATAGAGAGCCTGGGCATTCCCCTGCAACACCATGTGCGCTAGTTCGCCGGCGCGCCGTCTGCTGATCTCGTTGTCCTCGAGCATTCCCGTCAGCGCAATTCCCAATGCCTGGCGCGCATCGCGATTTGCAATCCAAGTCGACTCCGGCCAGCCTAATTCGTCCGAGTAAGGATACCCGTCTGTCCCGAACAAGACCTTCTCCGGCACTATCTCCAGCCACTCCCGCAACCACTGCGCCTGCGTATGCGGCGGCATGGTGAGCGACTGGGAAGAAATGTCCGCGTAGACGTTCGGTTTTTGAAGCAGCGCCCCGATTTCCCGCACATAGGGCCACCCGCCATGCAACAAGACGAAGTTGGTCTTGCGCAGCCGCGGGTCATTGAACAGCGGTTCCAGCAGCAAAGGATTGCCGCCTTCTATTGAGTAATAGCTGCCGAAGCCGCCCAGAGCATGCAGATGCACGGCCATGCCCAGCCGCCCGCACTCCATCGCGATATAGCGAAACAGGAAGTCCTGCAGAAGCTTGTATCCGACCGGGTCCGGTCGACCGCCTCCCACCCACCGGGCATAGAATTGTTCCACCTCCGCGCGGGGAGGATCGCTGAAATCAAACGAGCGCAAATAGGCCACCTCAAACTTCTCGGCAACGGCGCCTCCGGATTTGTGTCGCTCGAGAGTGGAAGTCACCACCTGCTTTAGATAGTCGTCGAGAGTCGATGGAGGAGCGCTCAGCGCTGCCTCCTTGAGGTAGCGGCCGCGGACGATGCTTTCGAGGGCAAAGAACTCCTTGCGGTCCGGCGATACCGCCGCCATGCCGCTGTTGTCCAGCGGAAACAGCAAGGCGTCGATGTACGGGACCCATCGAAATCGCGGCGGCTCCACCCCTTTGCCCATGGCCACGCGATTGGCCAACATGGTGCCAATCCCGGCCTGGTCGAGCACCCAGGCGGGGAAGCGCTCGCCCTGCTGCGCCTCGATCCTTTTCCGCGCCGCGTTCAGCCGTTTGAGGCCCTCTGCATCCAGCGGCGGCAGAACGTCGAAGCCGTAGAGCGCCTTCCATGCATCGCGAAGCAAGGGAAAGTCCGGCCGCATGGCGACGGGATCGGTTTGCGGCTCCAAGGAGGAGACCGGCAGAGCGTCGAACTCCCTGTCCGATGTGTCGAGTGGCGGCGCGAGCACGGGGTGCGCGTGATTGTCGATGGCCCGAATGGCGGCAATCTGGCGGCCAATCTCCGGGTCGATCCGCTGAGCAAAACAGGAGCTGACCACGAGCAAGCCCGCCAAGGTCAGCGAAATTTGTTTTTGTGTCTCGTTCATGTTCGATACATCTATTGGTATGAAACCACGGGTACATTATGGCCTACCAGGTCACGACGGATCCAAAGGACGTTTCAGGATGTACCGACGTCGGCAACGTCAGCGGAGCAGGGGCAGACCTCTCCAACATCTACCTGCATCAAATGCAGAACCAGGCCGTCGCCATGGACGCCGACACGGTTTTTCGGTCAGGCAACGGCGGCATCGCTTACCGCTGCAAAAAACCTGCCGCTGCCCCGCTGTGACGCCCGAACTTCACTGTGACCTGCTGCAACCATGGCTGGCAAAGCCGGGACTGGCCGCAGCACGCCGCGTGCTCATCAGCGCGCCATGACGTAACGCGAATCCTTTTGCGACCACGTCCCCTCCACCGGGGTCGCCTCACACGTGTAGTCCGCTGCGACATTCGTGGCTGCCACCTTGAGTGCATCCCTGCACTGCTCCAGGCTCGGATAGGCGGCCACAATCTGGGTCCCGCCCGCATGCAGCTGAGCCACCAGAATGAACAGCATGGATTTCATACGCTCGCCTCCCGGGCGCGAACCGGCACTGCCGTGCGGACCTTCGCCGCAATTTTGGACATGTGCAGCCGCCACCCGATCCCAGGCACCTTATGAAATGGAATGGACGCTATTGTCCATCCGACCGCTGGACCTTTACCGTTACGTTGCATACGGCACCCCCTAGCTCGACTCGCCTTAAAGGAATGATCCTTGAACGATGCTCGTGCGATCTGTGAGTCGTGGCAACGCCGCCGCTGCAAAAGCATGCAGCCTGTCGCAGGTTGCAAAGTGTTATGTCACCATATTAGCTGCGAGTCGGGCGCTTCCGTTTCATGCCACGATGAGCAGCGTGAGACGACCGGTGGAATCAATTGACCGACAACCGCAAAACGATCTTCATTTCCCTTGCAATTGCCATTGCCGGCGCATGCGTCTTTATTTTTGAAGGCATTTATCAGGAAGCCAAGAGCGCCGCGATCGCCAAGCTGGATCAACAAGAGATGATCTATGCGCGCCAGGCGGCCCGGGGCATCGAAGAGTTTTTTGCCACCTGGACGGGAAACTTAAACGCATTGTCAATGATGAAGGCGGTGGTCGCGGACGACCGTGACGGCAAAGCCGTTCTGCAGCTATTCTACGAAACCAATCAATCGCGGATCATCGAGATCAGCCGAGTCGACGAAAAAGGCGTGATCCGCGATGACTTCCCCGACATCAATGCGGTGGGATTGGATATCTCGCATCAAAAACACGTGGTTGCGCTGATGCGGGATCACAAGCCCGTGATCAGCGAGGTGTTCAGAACCATTGAGGGAGTCGACTCGATTGCCCTGCACGTGCCCGTCTTGCAGGGGGCTGAATTCAAGGGGTCGGTGGAAATCCTGGTCGACTTCAAGAGTCTCGCGAAGCGCTATCTTGATGTGATCAAGGTCGGCGAAACCGGCTACGCCTGGGTGATCAGCCAGGCCGGAACCATTCTTTACACGCCAGTACCGGGTTTCATCGGCAAATCCATATTGGAAGCCGACAAGGACAACCCTTCGTCAGGTACTTTGGCGGGCGCGATGCTCCAAGGTCGCGAGGGTGTCGCGGAATACACCTCTCAAAGAATCGGTGCCCGGCATGTGAGCCCGGTGAGGAAATACGCGGCGTATGTGCCTGTTCGCCTGGGAAACACCTTTTGGTCAATCTGCGTGGCCTCGAGCGAACAGGATGTTCTTGCCGATCTGACCGCCTTCCGCAATAAGCTGGCCGTGGCCATGAGCATTTTCTTCGTTGTTGGTGTGGCGTTGTCAACGCTTGGGGCGAGGGCATGGTTGATCGTCAAGGAGAAAGAGAAGAATGCGCGGGCGGAGCTGGAAATTGCGCAACAACGCAACCAACTGACCCATCTTTCTCGCGTAAATATGCTTGGCGAATTGTCGGGTTCCATTGTCCATGAATTAGGCCAGCCGCTCACCGCCATCCTCAGCAACGCGCAGGCGGCGCAACGCTTTGTCGCGCGGCCCCAACCCGATCTGAACGAAGTGCGCGACATCCTCGCGGATATCGTGGCCGACGATCAACGAGCGGTAGAGGTCATCCGCCGCCTGCGACAGCTGCTCAAGCGAGGCGAAGTTCACTTCCAGCCGATCAGCGCGAATGAGATCGTGGAGGACGTGCTCAAGCTGCTGCGCAGCGAACTAATCGATCGAGGAGTTACCGTGCGGACTGAACTCGCCTCGAGCTTGCCGATTCTGCAAGGGGATCGAGTGGAGCTCCAGCAGGTGTTGATCAACCTGGTCACGAACGCTTGCGATGCGATGGCCGACATGCCGAGCGAGGCTCGCGCTCTGACGATTCGCACCGGACCGGGCGGCAATGATTGCGTGTTGATCTCCGTCTGCGATACCGGTCCGGGCATCGAGGAAGGGAAACTGGAGCAGGTGTTTGAGCCCTTCTTCTCCAGCAAGATAAATGGCATGGGATTGGGGCTGTCCGTCTGCCGCACGATCATCAACGCCCACGGAGGAAAGCTGTGGGCCGGGCAACATGCCGGTCGCGGCGCTGCGTTTCATCTGATGTTGCCCGTGAGTCAGGGTAGATCAACATAAGTGATGGCTTCGGCCGAATCGAGGTCGGCGATAAGCGCCCGGCGCCGGTGTAGGTAAGGGAAAAAGGCCCGCGTTCGTCTCTTGCTGCCGAAGGGGTTATCATGGAAAACCCATCTGCTGCAGCGCCATCCGCGGCGCCGAGGACGTACGATGTCGACAGCCAATGACATGGCCGAAGCGAATTCAGTATGGCAGAAGGACAGGGACCACTTCCTGCATCCCTGGACGCACTTCGACACGTTCAAGCGCGAAGGTTCGCTCGTGTTGCGGGACGGGAAGGGCGCATTTGTAACGGACGCCTCCGGCAAGCGCTACCTCGACGGCATCGCCGGGATGTGGTGCGTCAACATCGGCTACGGGCGGGCCGAGATGGCGCAGGCCATCGCCGATCAGGTGCTCAAGCTGAGCTACTGCAACACCTTCGTCGATTGTACCAACGAACCGGCCGCGGAGCTGGCGGCCAAGCTCGCCGAGATCGCCCCGGGTTCCCTCAATCATGTCGCCTTTTCGGTGTCGGGTTCCTGCGCGAACGACACGGCGATTCGTCTGGCTCACTATTATCACTCGCGCCGCGGCGAACCGGGGCGGCGCATGATTCTGTCGCGCTTCAACTCCTACCACGGGTCGACCTATCTCGGTATGACGATGGGGAATCGGGAGGGCGACCGCTCTCCCCATTTCAGGTACATCGACGGACTGGTGCATCACTTGGCCGCCCCGTACGCGTACCGCCGGCCCGAGGGCATGAGCGAAGGGCAGTTCACCGATCAGCTCGTTGCGGAGCTGCAGGCGGCGATTCGCGACATCGGCGCGGCGAATATCGCCGCTTTCATCGCGGAACCCATTCAGGGGGCGGGAGGCGTCGTGCCGCCGCCCATCGGGTATCTGCCGCGCATGAGAGAAATTCTGGCGAAGCACGGAATCCTTTACATATCGGACGAGGTCGTGACGGGATTCGGCAGAATTGGACACTGGTTCGCCTCCCTGGATGAATTCGGCATCGAGCCCGACATCCTGGTGGCGGCCAAAGGGCTGACCTCCGGCTACCTGCCGTTGGGTGCAACGATCTACTCCGATCGGATTCACGAGGCCATCTCGGCTCCCGACCCGAATGCGTGGTTCACCCATGGATTCACATACTCGGGGCACCCCGTTTGCTGCGCGGCTGCGCTCAAGAACATCGAAATCATCCGCGACGAGAATCTGCTGGGCAATGCCCGCACGGTCGGGGATTATTTCGAGGCACGCCTCAAAGAGCTCACCGCGCTGCCGCTGGTCGGCGACGTACGCGGCAGGCGCTTCATGATGTGCGTCGAATATGTCGCGGACAAATCGACGCGCGCGCCGCTTCCCGACGCGGCCAATATTTCGAGGCGCATCGCCCAGCGCTGCGAAGCGAAAGGATTGCTCGTGCGGCCGCTCGGCCATCTTGACATCATTTCGCCGCCGCTGGTCTTGACGCGCGAGCAATGCGACCTGCTCGTCGATACTCTGCGCGAGGCCATTGGCGAAGTGACGCGCGAACTCGGCCGCGAGGGGTTTCTGTAGAGGCGGCCCCGACGATATGCGGGTCGATGAATAAGGCATCAACGCGCTCTCGACCATGGCGGCGGGTGATCGCCGGTGTGTGGATCGGCCTGTTGCTCCTGGAGAATTCTTGCGCTCGTGCGGACGAACCGCCGGCGCCGCTCGAGGCGTACGGGCGCCTTCCCACGCTCGAGGATCTGTCTCTGTCGCCGGACGGGACCGAGCTCGCCTACGTCAGGACGGTCGGCGATCAACGCAATCTCATGGTTCACCGGTTGGGTGAATCCCAGGCGCTCGGTACGGTGCAGGTCGGCGATGCAAAGCTGCGAGGCATTCGCTGGATAGACAACGATCACCTGCTGCTCATGGTATCGAGCACCAGCCTGCCGCCGTTCGGCTTCGGCGGCCCGCAGCGAGAGTGGTACGACCTGCTTATCTTCGACGTCCCGCGGCGGAAATTGTCGGGTCTGTATATGCAGGTGGGCGGCGAGCGGACGTTCAACGTCGTGACGGGTGCGCCCATGATTCGCGAAGTGGACGGGGCGTCGACGCTGTTCGTGCCGGGCCTGTACGTGACGGGCCAAATGCTGCCGGCACTGTACAAGATTGAAATCGCCGGCGGCCGCGTCCGTTTGATTGCCAGGGCCAGCGAGCCCTGGACCCAGTGGCTCGTCGACGCCGCCGGCCGCATCGCAGGTGAATTCGTCTATCACGATCAAAGGAAAACCTGGGATCTGCTGGTCCGTCGGAACGATCGGATGAGTGTGGTCGCCTCCGGCGCCGCCGCCGTCGATGTGCCGCTGGTTCTCGGCTTCGGCCCGGCCGGCGATTCGATTCTCGTGCGGACCGTCGAGAATGGTGTTCCGGTGTGGAAGGCCGTGTGGCTCAAGGACGGAAGTTGGGGCCCGCCGCCCGTGAGGGGCGAGGCGTTCATGGGGGAAATCCTGGAGCGCAAGAGCGGGCGCATCATCGGAGGCTTCCGGGACATCGATGGGGCTCACTACGTCTTCTTCGACAACGAGCTGCAGGCGCATTGGAACGCGGTGCTGCGCGCCTTTCCGGACGAGCGGGTTCACCTGCTGTCGGCGTCCGATGATTACTCGCGCATCCTCGTACGTGTGTTCGGCGCCAAGGATGGGTACGTGTATGCGATGTTCGATTGGTACTCACACCAGGCGGTCGTTCTGGGAAAGGTCTATGAGGACCTGCAGGCGGTCGCGGAGGTGCGCCCGATCAGCTACCCGGCCGCCGACGGCTTGATCATACCGGGCTATCTCACCCTGCCGCGCGGCAGGACGGCCGCCCGGCTGCCGTTGATCGTGCTGCCGCACGGCGGGCCGGCGCTCGTGGATTCCGGAGATTTCGATTGGTGGGCTCAGGCGCTGGCAGCCGAAGGCTACGCCGTGCTGCAGCCGAACTATCGCGGTTCGCCGGTGGATTCCCGCTTCCTCGCCGCCGGCTTCGGCGAATGGGGCCGCAAGATGCAAACCGATCTATCCGACGGGGTTCGCTATCTGGCGAACGAGGGGCTGATCGATCCTGCGAGGGTCTGCATCGTCGGTGGCAGCTACGGTGGGTATGCCGCACTTGCCGGGATGGCCTTGGATCCGGGCGTGTATCGGTGCGCGGTGTCGGTGGCGGGCATCTCGGATCTGAAGCGCTTCCTCCAATGGACCGACTCCAGCGCGGGTCGCGGCGACAGCCACAGCCAGCGCTATTGGGACCGGTACATGGGCGCTTCCGGTCCGGGCGATCGGGCGCTGCAGGCGATCTCGCCAATCGAGCACGTGAATGCCGTAACCGGGCCCGTGCTGCTGATACACGGACGCGACGACACGGTTGTGCCGTACGAGCAAAGCGATGTCATGGCCGCTGCCCTCAAGCGTGCCGGCAAATCGGTGGATCTGGTAGCCCTGAAGCACGAAGATCACTGGCTGTCGCGAAGCGCAACGCGACTGCAGATGCTGGAGGCCATGGTGGCGTTTTTAAGGACGAACAACCCGCCGCTTTAGCCATGCGCGGCGGCGGCGCCGCAGTGTCAAGGTCAGGCGGCAGCCGCCGAATCCGCCGACAATTCAATCGCATTAGCCGCCGCGTCGACCGTCTTGAGCAGCACGGGGCGCCGCCAGACTCGCTTCACGTACTCGAGCACCTTGCGCGCCCGGTCCGCGTCCAAGCCGCGGCCGTCGAGCTGATTGTCGTGCTGCAGGACGAGCGTACCGTCGTTGCGAACCTCCGTCACCGAGACGCGCGGGGCGCCGAAGTTGTACTTCTCGACCAGCAAGCTCTCCTGCAGCTCGTCGATGTCCGCGGCAACCACTTTGACCGGGCCGTTCTGCTGGCGGCGGTAGCGGAACAGGCCCATTTCATCGGCGATCTCGCGCGTCAGGTGATTGCGCAGGAAGCTGAAATCATCATCCTCGCGCATGACTTGCCGAGCCGACTCGATGCCGGATTTCTTGACGATCTCCTCCCACAGCGTGAATCCCAGGTGATAGGGATTGATCGCGAGCGCCACCTGCTCTCCGGTGGCCACCGGACGCACCACATCGGAGTGGCATTTGATCGCATCGAGGTAGACGCCCTGAGGAATGAAGTCCGCTTCGCGCAGCAGCCGGGCATGCCAGTAGGACGCCCAGCCCTCGTTCATGATCTGCGTCGCGAATACCGGATAAAAGTAGAAGGACTCATCGCGGACCGCGAGAAAGATGTCGCGCTCCCAGCTCTCCATCTCCGGCCCATAGGTGGCGATGAACCAGAGCAGATCCCGCTCCGGATGCGGCGGCAGCGGCGCGCGAATTTTTCGCGGCTGCGCGTGGGCTTCGCCTTTGGCATCGAGCGTCGCAAAGCGCGCGCGAAACGCATCCTCCACCGGGAGCGGCGCGTCGGCTTGATACTCGGGGAACGGCTGGCGCCGCAGCGGCTGATCGAGGTCGACGTACTGCTCCAGGGACAGCGCGGCATCGAGGACCTGCTCCACGGCGTTGAAGCCGTGGGATTCGATGTCCTGCTCGATCTGGCGCGCGTGGCTCGCCGCGTGCTCGATGATCTGTGGGCTGCCCTGTTCCTGACAGCGGCGGAACAATAAGTTGTTCTTGGAGAAGTCCGCATGGCCGAGCACGTGCGCGGTCACCAGGACATTATCGGCAAGGCCGTTGCTCGATGCGAGGTACGCGCGGCCTGGATTGCCGGGGAACACCACTTCGAACAGTCGCGAGTAGCCCATGTGCCGTTGCAGCAGCTGGTAGATGTAGCGGGCGCCGAAAGACCAGTGCGGCATGCGCACCGGCAATCCGTAAACGGCTATCTCGGTCATGAAGCTATCGGGCACCGCCTCGAAGATGACGGGATTCCAATCCAGCCCGAGCTTGCGCGCGAGTTCCTCGATGTGCGGTACGTGGTCGGTCCAGCGACGGTTCATGGGCTCGCTCCCGCCTGGCCGCCTTCTGCGGCTGCCTGCGATTCGGCGGTGAAGAAGTGACGCACCGCGGCCGAAACGTCGTCCGGGCCGGTAATCGAGAAGCGGCTGCACGGCAGACCCGCCTCTGCGGCCGACTGAAACAGCTGCATGGTTTCGCTCTCGGAGCTGCGTGCGCCCGCCGATATTTCCACATAGCCGGCGTAGCGCACCGCCTTGGCGATGCTCTCGAGCTCCTGGCCGGCCGGGGACCGGTCATCCGAGGCATTATCCCCATCCGATGCATAGAACAGATACACGTTGCAACTCGACGGGTCGAAGCGCGCCTGCATGATCTCTCGCACCTTGGCGAGGCCGGCGGAGGCGACCGTGCCGCCGCTGCCGGTGACCTTGAAGAAATCCGCCTCGCTGAATTCCCAGGCGTCGGTCGTGTGCGCCACGAACACGATGTCGAGGGCCTTGTATTCGCGCCGCAGTCCGGCGGCCACCCAGAAGAAAAAAGTCTTGGCCAGCTGCCGGTCGCGCTCCGACATGCTGCCGGAGACGTCGAGCAGGAAAAAAACGGCCGCGCGCAGCGCCGGCTGCCGGCGGCGGGTGAGCTGCCGGTAGCGCAGGTCCTCATCGGTAAACGCCGGTGAATCCGGTTCGAGCGCGCGCCGCTTGACCGACTCCTTGAGCGAGCGGCGACGGTCCAGGCGCGAGCGCGCTCCGCGCCGGTCCCACCCCTCGCGCTTCCACTCGGATTCCTCGGTCGCGCCGACTCGCGGCTGCAAATTGGGCAGCTTGAGGTCATCCCACAGCCAGTCGATGACCTCGTCGACCTTGAACTCGAGCATGAGCTCAGTGCCGCCGCGCTCTTTGCCGCCGGCGCCTTTCTGCCCCGGGCCGCTGGCGGGGCTGGCCTGACCGAGCACGTCTCCCGGCTTCGCTTTGCCCTGACCTACACCCTGCGACTCGCCGTCCGACAGCAGCCGAAAGCGGTAGTGCTCGAGCATGCGTACCGGTACCCGGACCGTGCGCGAGCCGTCGTTGATGATGTCCGAGCCGGTAACGATCTGGGGGAGATGCTCGCGTACCGCTTCGCGGATCTTCTCGCTGTGGCGCAGCCAGTCCCGCGAACCGCGGGAGAACAGTTCATACCAGCCGTTCAGTGTATTGCCTGTCGAGTCAGAGCTCATCGCCGTCCCATGCGCAGCATGAGTGACATGTATGCCTGCCTACTCTTGCGACAAGAGCGTGGTAACGTAATTGAGCGCCTCCTGTGCGCTGTGTTCGTCGTATCCGTACTCGCTGACGAGGCGCTCCTGCACCACGGATATCTTTTGCCTCGCCTCTTCATCGGGCCGCGCAGTGGAGGTGACCAGGCGCAGCACGTCGCGCCGCTCCTCGAACAGATACTGCTCAATCGCCTCACGCACCCGGGCATGGCTCGCGAGGCAAAACTTCTCTCCGGCCTTGAACGCGACCATGGCCTTGCGGATAACCTCCTGGCGGAAGGACTGCTTGCCTGATTCGGATACTTTGATCTTTTCCTCGACCGAACGCAAAAACCGCTCGTCCGGCGCGCGATTCTCGCCGGTGATCGGATCGGTGACCTTGCGCTGATCGAGCGCGGCCTCGATCTCGTCCAGGTACTTCTCGAGGAGCTGCTGCGCCTCGTCTTGGAAGGAGGCGAACAGCGCTTTATGCACGTCCTCCTTGACCCAGCGGTTGTAGAATTCCTTGCGGGCGGTCACCAGGTGGTCGAACCACTGCTTCTTCTGCTTCGCGTCGATGCGCGCATCGCTTTCGATGGCGTCCTTGAGCGCGAGCAGCAGCTCCATGCTGGTGAGGCTCTTGGCATTGCCGCGGGTGATGGCGGTGGAGAGCGCATTGATCACGAAGCGTGGGCTCACCCCGGAGAGTCCCTCATCCGGCGCCTCGGCCCTCAGGCGAACAGCCTCTGTTTCGGAGAATCCCTCCACCGCCTCCCCGGCGAATATGCGCACCTTCTTCGGCAGATCGAGGCCCTCGCGCTCCGGCTTGGTGTGGCGCGTGAGAATGGCGAAGACGGCCGCGAGGTGCAGCACATGCGGATCCAGATGCGTGTTGCGGAAGGCCGGAGCCCCATAGACCAGCTTCTTGTAGATGCGCGCCTCGTCCTTGTAGGACAGCGCGTACGGCACCTTGATGATCACCATTCGGTCGAGCAGCGCCTCGTTTTCCTTCTCCTGCAGGAAGCGGTTGAATTCCGCGAGGTTGGTGTGCGCCAGAATCGTCTCGTCGAGGTAGATTAAGGGAAAGCGCGCGACCTTGACGTTCTTTTCCTGGGTCATGGTGAGCAACAGATACAAAAACTCGCGCTTCACCTTCAAGATTTCGATCATCTCGAGCACGCCGCGGCTGGCGGCGTAAACCGCCCCCGACCAGGACCACGCTCGCGGATCGCCCTCATCGCCCACCCGCGCGACCTTGGACAGGTCGACCGATCCCACGAGATCGGCGATATCGGCGGTCGAGGGGTCATGCGGCGCATAGGTGCCGATGCCACAGCGCGCCGCCTCGGAGAGGAAAATACGCTCGACGGGTACGCGCAGATAATCCCCGTCGCACTCGCGGTCGAGGTAGTCGCGGGCCCAGGGAGACAGCTCACCCGCAATGTCGACACCATAAGTCTCGCGAAACTCCGCGCGCAAGCTTGTTGGAATGAGATTCAACGGCGATTCGCGCAGTGGCGAGCCCTTGATCGCATAGAGCGCTCCCTGGTCGGTGCGGCTGTATTCCTCGAGCCCCCGCTTCAAGAGGATGGCCAGCGTCGATTTACCGCCCGAGGGCGGTCCCAAGAGCAGCAGCAGGCGCCGTCCGACGTCGGATCCCGCGGCGGCTGCCTTGAAGTAGTCGACGACGCGCCCGAGCGGCTCATCGACCCCGAACAGCTCGCGCTTGAACAGCTCCCGCGCTTTGTGGGTGTCATCTCCCTCGGATTCTCGGCCATGCCAGAGCAGCATGTCCCAGATGTATTCGTGGCTGGTGCGTATGTAGGCAGCCGGGCGGCCCGGCAGGACCTGAGTGAGGAAATCCCCGAACGTGCCTTCCCAGCGCTGCGCACGATGCTCTTTGCTGAACTTGTTCAGTGAATCGAGGAAATCCGTGGGGTCGGATTCCGCTCTAAGCTGTGATACTCCCATCGTCAACCTCCGCTGCGGAATTGGACTGGGCACAAGCCGGCACTTGCTTCGGCTTAAGTTAAAAACAACTCGCCCATGCAGAGCGTGATCGCCTTCAACTCTATAAGACTGTTTTATGTTAGATCGGTCACAGCTTCAAGCAGTTTTGTAGAAATAACTTTTTTGGTGTGCTTTCGGCGGCGCGATGCGCTACATTATTTTTTCGCAATCCTCGTGCACACGAAGGTTGCAATGCGTGTGCCTCGAAGGCGCGCACCGCAACATATGGATTTTACGGCTTCATGTGCTCGTCAGCAGGGAAGGCTTGGCGCGTTGCGCACTCGGCTCCGCGAGCAGCCGCGGGGTCGCGAGACGGTGTGCGCTCGGGTCCAACACGAGATGCAGCACGCGCCCGTACAGCTGCCCTGGGTGAGCCTCGCGGCCGCCGTCGCGGCCGATATGAATTACGGCGGTGTGCGTGAGATCGTCGGCTAGCGCTCTGCTGACCTGCTTCAGGGTGTCCGGCTCGAGAGTATCGAGCACCTCCTCGATGAGGATCCAGGCTGGCGCATGCAGCACGGCCCGGGCGAACGCCAAGCTTTGCTGTTCCGCCTCGCTGAGGACGCTATCCCAGCGGCGAGATTGATCGAGCATGGGCACCAGACGATCCAGGGCGAGCCGCTCGAGGGATCGCGCGAACGCGGCGGTTTCGAAGCTCTCTACCGTTGCGGGGTAGGCGAGGACCTCGCGCAGGGTGCCCGGCGGCAGATAGGAGTTGCGGGGCATATAGAGAATCGATTCTCCTTTGGGAAGAGTGACCTGCCCTGAGCCCCACGGCCACAACCTGGCGAGCGCCCGGAACAGCAGCGTCTTGCCGGCGCCGGATTCGCCCGCGATCAGCACCCGCTCGCCGCCCTGCACCTCGACACGTCGTTCCTCGAGCTTGGTGCAGCCGGCGTGCGAGGAGATCTGCAGATTGTCGATGACGATTCTGCCGGGTGCGCCCTCGCTGAACGCGATGCGGCTTTCAACGCCGTGCAGCACATCACATTCGGCCACCGCACGCCGAAAGCTGGCAACGCGCAGCAAGGTCGCGCGCCAGTCGGCGATGGTGCTGAAGTTGTCGACGAACCAGCGCAGCGAGGATTGCACCTGCATGAATGCGCCGGAGGCCATCATCAGGCCGCCGAAGGATATGTTGCCCGCAAAATACAGCGGCGCCGCCGCAAGTATCGGAGCGACCAGCGTGAACCAGCCGTAGCCGGCGGTTATCCAGGTGAGGTTCGTGGTTCCGGTGACGAGCCAGCGCATGGCTGTCAGTACGCCCGCCATGTCGATCTCGATGCGCCTCGCCTCGCCGGCTTCCCCCGCGGCGATGGTAATCGCATCGATATGCTCGTTCACCCGGACCAACGAGAAGCGCAGGTCGGCCTCGCGCGCGTAGCGCTCGGCGTTCATATCGACCAGTCTGCGCCCCACCCAGTACGAGAGCAGCGAGGCCGAACCGGCATAGATGACCGCTGCCCACACCATGTAGCCTGGAATGGTGAAGTGGCGGCCCGCGGCGTGGAACACGAAGTCCGTCGATATTACCCAAAGGATGTCGATGAAGGTGATCAGCAGGATCGAGGCCTGCACGAGGCCAATCCCCAAGTCGGCCGACAGCTCGCACAGGTGGCGCGCGTCTTCGTGCATGCGCTGATCGGGATTTATGCCGATCTGACCGGCATTGGCGAGCCGGAAGGCGCGGCCGGGCACGAGCCAGTTCTGGATGAGATCGTGCGAGAGACCCTCGCGCAGCTTGAGCTTCAAGGTTTCGCCGAACCACCGCTGCGCCACGTTGAGCACCAGCAGCGCGCCTGCGATGATGCCGAATATGCCCAGCTGCACCACGAACCCGTTAAAGTTCCGGTGCGACAGCGCATCATAAAAGGGCTGGTTCCAGCTGTTGAGGCGGATCTGTCCATAGGCGGTGGCGACGATGATGACAAACAGCGCGATTGACAGGAGAATCAGCGTGTTGCGCACGGGCGTGGTCCACAGCGCGCGGATCATCGTGCGTAATTGCGGCACCAGCCGCGACAGGGCGATCTCTTCATCGTTCGGCCGATCGGTCATGAGTGCGATTCTCGCAAGCAAAATAACTGCGCCATTATCGACCACGATGACGCCAACATGCGAATGGCTGCACTCGCCATGAACCGGATCGATCAGCTGATTGGGCAGATGTCGCTTGCCGAAAAACTCGGACAGCTCACCATGACGGCCGCCGGCTATGCGATAACCGGGCCGACCGTCGCGGGCGATTCGGCCGAAGCGATCAAGGCCGGCACCATCGGCAATCTGCTCAACCTGGTCGGGACCGACCGCGTGCACGAATTGCAGCGCCTGGCGGTGGAGGAATCGCGGCTCCGCATCCCTCTGCTCTTTGCATTCGACGTGGTGCACGGACACCGTACGCTGTTCCCCATCCCCTTGGCGGAGGCGGGATTGTTCGATCCAGAGATCTGGGCGCTCACGGCGCGGGAGGCGGCGCGGGAAGCGGCCGCCGAGGGTCTGGCCATGACCTTTGCGCCGATGCTCGATGTGGCGCGCGACCCGCGCTGGGGACGCAGCGCCGAGGGGCCGGGCGAAGACCCTTGGCTCGGCGCGCGCATCGCCGAAGCCAAGGTGCGCGGCTTCCAGGGGGCGGATCTGGCCGCGCCGGACGCGCTTGCGGCGGTGGCCAAGCATTATTGTGCCTATGGAGCGGTGGCCGGGGGGCGCGACTACGCCTCTGTGGACATCTCCGAGCGCACCTTGCGCGAAGTGTATCTGCCGCCCTTTGCCGCAGCCGTCGCCTCGGGCGTGGCCGCCGTCATGCCGGCGTTTACCGATTTGGCGGGAATTCCCATGACCGCAAATGCCGCCCTGCTCAACGGCTGGCTGCGCGAGCGGCTCGAGTTCGACGGGGTCATCGTGAGCGACTACCACGCCATCGCGGAACTGATTCGCCACGGAGTCGCCGCCGACCTTGCGCACGCTGCCGCTCTCGCGCTCAAAGCGGGCGTGGATATCGATATGATGTCAGAGGCATATCGCTTCGGCCTGCCGGTGGCGCTGGAGCGCGGCTGGGTGTCCATCGGCGATGTCGACGCATCGGTGCGTCGCGTATTGACGCTCAAGCTCAGGCTGGCATTATTCGAGGATCCGTATCGGCGCAGTGCCGTGCCGCAGACCGCGCAGATGCTCGCGTCCCGGCGCCGGCTGGCGCGCGCGGTGGCGGCGCGCGCCGTGGTGATGCTGAAAAACGACCAGAATGTATTGCCGCTGGCGCGCCGCACGCGGCGACTCGCCGTGTTGGGCCCGCTGGCCGATGCCCCGGCCGAGATGCGTGGACCGTGGTGGGCCGCCGCCGCGCCCGATGGCCCCGTGAGCGTGGTCGCGGGCCTGCGCGGGATGCTGCCCGAGGCGCAGGTGCTGCATGCGCCCGGCGTCGATATCGATGGTGAGAATCTCGCCGGCATTCCTCACGCGCTCGAAGTGTGCGCGCAGGCGGACGCGATTCTCCTGTGCCTGGGCGAGGCTGCGGGCATGAGCGGGGAGGCCGCCAGCCGCGCCTATTTGGATCTTCCCGGCCGGCAACGTGCGCTGGCGGAAGCCGTGTTCGATCGTGCCCGGACATTGCGTCTGCCGGTCATCGTCGTTTTATTTTCGGGGCGGCCGCTGATCGTGCCTTGGCTGGTCGAGAGAGCCGACGCGGTGCTCGCTGCCTGGTTCCTGGGAAGCGAGGCGGGGAGCGCCATCGGCGACGTGATCACCGGAGCAGTGAGTCCCAGCGGGCGCACTCCCGTGAGCTGGGCGCGCGCGCTGGGTCAGGTGCCGCTGTTCTTCGGGCAGCGGCCGAGTGGCCGGCCTGCAGACCCGAAAGACCGTTTCACGAGCAAGTATCTCGACGTGCCGAACGAGCCGCTGTTCCCTTTCGGCCATGGCCTCACCTACGGACGCTTCACGCTGTCGAATCTGCGTGTACCTGGCGAGCCCGTGACGGAGAATGATACGCTCGTGATCCGCGTCGATGTAGCCAACGACGGCGAACGTGCGGCCGAGGAAACGGTGTTTTTGTTCACCCACGACATGGTGGCCAGCGTGGCCCGGCCGCTGCTGGAGCTCAAAGGCTTTGCGAAAATGCGGCTCGATCCCGGTCAATCGGGGACGGTGACTCTGCTGTTGCCCGCCTCCGAGCTGCGCTTTCTCGGGCTCGACCTTAAGCCGGTGTTCGAGCCCGGCGAGGTGGAGATACTGGTGGGGCCGTGCGCCGACCGCGCACGCCTATTGGTTGGAACCGTTCATTTGGCGCCTCGCGCCTGACCGCATGCCCAGAGGAAACTCGTTTCCTCGCGCGTGCCGGGCACAATCGCAGTCCAGGGCACCCCTTTCGCGTCGGCCTCTTCGGTTTGCCCATTACCTTGAATATTGTTGGCGGAGTAATAAATGACCAACAGGTCGCGCGACTGCTCTTTTTTGCAGTCGT
Source organism: Steroidobacteraceae bacterium (assembly GCA_052326345.1). GTDB lineage: Bacteria > Pseudomonadota > Gammaproteobacteria > Steroidobacterales > Steroidobacteraceae > Bog-1198. The sequence continues at coordinate 45,630 of JBKQOZ010000027.1, forward strand.
ATTGAGTCTTCTCCACGAGGCTCGAGAACCGACCGCTGCTGCCGGACTGCGGCTCGGCATACTCCTGCCTTAGCCAGATCGTAACCACTTGTCCCGAGCGCTTCATTTGGTGGGTGCTGCTGAAGGTCGCCCAAGAGCCGTCGCTCGCGACGGCGCGAAATTCCCAGCCGCCGCTCGACATCGGATCGAGGGTGCGCACCCAGGCCATCGGATCGGCCTTGCGTGCGGCGCGCTGCTGCGCCAGGCGCTCCGCGGCGGCCTTCTGCTCGTCGGCCGCGCGTGCACGCTCCGCCTCCCAGGCTTTTTCCTGCTCGGGAGTTTGTGCGAAGCCGTTCGAACTCGACAACAGGACGGCGACGGCGATCGCCCCGACCAGCTCAATATACTTGCCCATCCGCGGCAATCTTACAGATTTGGGCCGCCTTCGGTGTAAGTTCGCGACCCGCAACAGCGGACCTAAGATCGCAGCGGTTGCAAGTCAGGGTTTGATCCCGGACGAGGGCCCCCGTGTACCGGCGAGCGGCTCGGGCTCCGGCTCGATGTCGAGGCCATCGTTGTACAGGGAATCCTTTTCCCCGTCGACGCGCAGTTCGGTATCGGGATTGCGGCGCTTTTCGTACGCGGCATGATTCACAGCGTCCCTCTGCTCCGCGCCCTCCAGCGCGCTGCCCCGGAGCCTGCGTTCTTCGGCGGTGTCAGGCGATGGTGGCTGGTCTTCCGGTGAATCGGCGTTGCCCATAAAACACTCCTCTGTAAAAGTATGCGTCCACTGAAAGAATACGCCCAACCCGCGACGGCGGTAATGGTCCTTTGGGATAGGGGTGCAGGTATTTTCCGTACAGCTTGCTGCAGTGCGGACTACTGGGTGGACCTCGCACACGACGTTCTTGTAATTTTCCTCGCATGACCAGACGGCGCACGGCGCACGATCCGCTCGAACCGACCGGCGCCCCGCGCTGGTACGTGGTGCGCAGCATGCACGGCACGGTGATCGAGTCGCGCGAGCTGCCTTCCGGCGCCGACTTGAAGCGCGCCTTCGTAGCCGCCATGCTGCAGTGGATCGATGCCGGCTGGAATCTCGGCGAATTCTCCTCGGCGTCGGCCAGCTTTTTCTGCGACCGCAGTCCGGAGCGGCGCATGGTCAGCATCGACCCGACCGACCCGCACGATGTTCCGATGCATGGCGGCGCTCATTTGGGCGGCTGCCCGACCTGCGGCGAGTAGCGGCGGCATATAGAATGCCGGCCCATGGATCACCAGTTTCTCGGTCCCGGCGCGGCGGCTCTGCTGATGGCATTCGCCCTGCAAACGAAAGCGCAGCCGACCGGCGTTTACGGACCCGCCGACCCGGTTCAAAAGGACGCCGGCCGCTTTGACCGCAAGCGGCCGATGCGCCAGGAAATGCAGACCGACGTGCCGGATGGCTTCACCGTCGGCGCCGTCGGCGATTTGATCATCTCGCGGCCATTGTCGCAGTACGCGGCGCGGGTGCCGGGATTCGCGTCGGCGCTCGAGGTGCTGCGCGGGGTAGACGTGCTGTACGGAAATCTCGAGACCACCGTGTTCGATGCGCGAAATTTTGCTGGAGCGCCGTATTCGTGGGACGGCGATTGGACCAATGCGTCCGAACCTGCGGTCGCCAAGGATCTGAAAGCCATGGGGTTCGGTATCGTCTCGCGCGCCAATAACCACTCGCTCGACTGGGGGCTCGAGGGCATGCGCGAGACCAGCCGGCATCTCGATGAGGCGGGCATCGTGTACGCGGGAGTGGGCGAGGAGCGCGGCTTGGCGCGCGCCCCTCGATATCTGGAGACCGCCAAAGCGCGGGTCGCACTGGTGTCGATCGCCTCGACCTTCCGGCCGACGACCGACGCGCTTCCGCGCCACGGCGCCGCCCCCGGCCGGCCGGGCTTGAGTGCACTTCATCTGACCCGCACGATCGTGCTGCCGGAGGCGGCGATGCACGCACTCGCCCAGACGGATTGCACGGTGTACCGCCGCCACTGCGGCGAGACGCCGGCGGAGCTGGAATTGTTCGAGATGAAATTTCGCCGCGGCTCGGTGTTCGCGTACGACTATGCGATGGATCCGGAGGACCTCGCCGAGATCGAAAGGAACATCCGCTCCGCCCGGCAGAATGCGGACCTGGTGATCGTGTCGATCCATTCCCATGAATGCACCGCGGGCTGCGATGACCCCAATCAGCCGCGCGGCGCCGGCAATTTCCTGCGGCGCCTCGCGCACGAGGCGATTGAATCGGGAGCGGATCTGTTCGTCACCACGGGCAATCACAATCTGGGCGCCATCGAGCTGTATCGCTCGCCGCTGCGGGGAGTGCGCCCGATATTTTATGGGTTGGGAAATTTCTTTTGGAGCGACGTGCAGGAGCCGCTGCCGCACGATCTGTATCAGGCCAACCGCGCGCTGTTGGCCTCGGCCTGGTCGGATCCGTCGAAGGCGACCGATTATGATCTGACCGCGCCGCTCAATGCCGCAAGCTTTGCCCACGATTTCACGTTCCGCAGCGTCATTGCGGTCGCCCGCTTCAGCGACGATCAGCTGGCCGAGCTTCGTCTTTATCCGGTCGAGGACGGCTACGGCAACCGGCTGCCGAAGAGCGGCCTCCCGCGGCGGGTCACCGATCAGAAGGTCTCGGCGGCCATCTTCAGGCAGATCGAGGACGCGACGCGCGAGTACGGCCTGCCGCGGCTCGAGTGGGATATCGCCGACAATGTGGCTGCGCTGCGCGAGCCGGTCACGGCGCGCTAGTCGCGGCGGCCTTCGGTGCGGGGGAGGGCGTATCCGCGGCCTCGGCAAGACCTCTCGACGGCGCGTGCGATGCGCCGGGCAGCACCAGCACAGCGCGCAGTCCCGGATGCCGGTCGAACAGCTCGAGCGTGCTGCCGTGCAGTTTGGCCACGGCCTGCACGAGGCTCAGGCCGAGACCGACCCCTGGAGTGCCGCGGCTCGCATCGCCTCGATAGAAGCGCTCGACGACCTTGGCCTTTTCGGCATCATCGATCCCGGGACCGTTGTCCATGACCGCGGTTTCCACCGCTCCGTCCGCACGGCGGCGCACGGCGACGTCGATCGTGCCGTCGACCGGCGCGTACTTCAGAGCGTTGTCGATCAGATTGCTGAGCGCCTGTGCGAGCAGAATCGGGTCGCCCGATACGGGCAGCGGCCCGTCCGCGTGAAACGTGAGCGCGATGTTCTTGAGTTCCGCTGCCGGCGCGTAGAACTCCACGGCGGTCGCCGCCAGGTCGGTCAGGTCAAACGGCACGAATCCCGAGCGGCGCATGCCGGCATCGATCTCCGCGAGGCGCAGCAACGCATCGAAAATGCGGATGACGCGATCGACGTCCGCGACGGCGCCGTCGATCTCCGCAAATGTCGTTTCCGGCGAGGGCCGCATCAGCGCGAGTTCTTCCAGCCGAGAGCGCAGCTCGGCGAGCGGAGTGCGCAAATCATGGGCGATGGAATTGGAGACGTTGCGCACTCCGTGCACCAGCAATTCGATCTGATCGAGCATGCCGTTGATGGTGCGCGCGAGCGTATTGAGCTCATCGCCGCTCAGATGCGTCGGCAGGCGGTGCTTCAAATCGCCGTGGATGATGGCCGACACGGTCCGGCGGATGCTGTGGACGCGCGACATGAGGGCACGGCGCGTGATCAGGCCGACCAGCAGGCCGGCGATCGACAGCACCGCGATGGCCGCCGTCAATCCATACCAAAATCGCCTCTCCAGCGGCGCGAACAGCTTGTTGTCCCGTCCCACCAGAAGGTAGTAGTCGCCGAGATGGGCGACGTGCACCAGCGTTTGCTGGGTTCCCTTGTCGCCCACGTCGACCTTGATCCGGTAATCGCCGGGCGTCGCCGGCAGGTTGCGCGGCCACAGAGACAGATTGCCGGCCAGCGGCTGAAGCGAGGAATTGGTCAGCAGGAGAATGCGATCGCCGGCGATCTGCATGTTGACGCGCGCATCGATGAAGCTCTTCAGCGCATCCCCGCCGTCCCGGCGGTAAACGTCGGTCAGGCGTTGCGCATCGGCCTGCAGAATTTCGCTGCGGCCGTCCTGGATGGTGACTTGCCAGGCGTACCATAGCGGCGCGGCAAACAGCACCAGCGCCGCGATGCCCAATGCGACGTAGCCGAGCGCCAGTGACACCGCCGACGAGCGCATCATGCTAATCACCCGCGGTCACCATGTAGCCGGCATTGCGCACGGTGCGCAGCAGCGGCCGCTCGAACTCGGCGTCGATCTTTTGCCGCAATTTGCTGATGTGGACGTCGACGACATTGGTCTGCGGATCGAAGTGATAATCCCACACGTTCTCGAGCAGCATGGTGCGCGTAACCACCTGATCGGCATGGCGCATCAGGTACTCGAGCAGCTTGAATTCGCGTGGCTGCAGCGCAATCTGCCGATCGCCGCGCGTCACCTTGCGCGTCATCGGGTCCATATGCAAGTTGCCCACCGTGAGCGGAATCTCGCGGTTCACACCCTTCGAGCGGCGATGCAGCGCGTCCAAGCGCGCGAGCAGCTCGCCGAACGCAAAGGGTTTGGTCAGATAGTCATCGCCGCCGCTGCGCAGGCCTCGGATCCGGTCATCGACTTCCGACAGAGCACTCAAAATCAGAATCGGCGTGACCTTGCCGGCCTTGCGCAGCACCTCGATGATCGCCAGGCCGTCGATGTCGCCAGGCAGCATCCGATCCATGATGATCACATCATAGGGCTCGCTCGCCGCGAGAAACATGCCGTCGCGGCCGTTCGCGGCGTGATCGGTGGTGTGCCCGGCTTCCTGAAGCCCCTTGACCACGAACTGGCTGACGCGCTCGTTGTCCTCGACCAGCAGGATTTTCACCGGGCTTCTCCCAGCGGTGCGGCGGGAGCGGGCGCCCGCGGCTCATCATGCGTCGCAGCATCGCCGGTCCGACCGCGCCGGCGGCGCAGCCACAAGCTGAACTCATCCAAGTACAAATACACGACGGGTGTGGTGAACAGGGTCAACGCCTGGCTCACGATCAAACCGCCGACCATGGTGTAGCCCAGCGGCTGGCGCAGCTCGGAGCCGGTTCCGCGTCCGAGAGCGAGCGGTAGCGCGCCGAGCAGGGCGGCCATGGTGGTCATCATGATTGGGCGAAAACGCAACAGGCAGGCTTGACGGATCGCAGCGTGCGGCGACAGATGCTGTTCGCGCTCGGCTTGGATGGCGAAGTCCACCATCATGATGCCGTTTTTCTTCACGATGCCGATCAGCAGAATGATGCCGATCAGCGCCATGACGGACAGCTCGATGTGCAGCAGCAGCAGCATCAGCAGCGCGCCCACGCCCGCCGATGGCAGCGTCGAGAGAATGGTCAGTGGATGAATGTAGCTCTCGTAGAGCATGCCGAGAATGATATACACGGCCACCAGCGCCGCCAGAATCAGATACGGTTGAGTCTTGAGGGAGCTCTGAAAGGCCTGCGCCGTGCCTTGAAAAGTTCCAGTGATGGTGGCGGGCAAATGCATGTCGAGCGAGGCTTTGCTGATGGCATCGACGGCATCGCCGAGCGCCGCCCCGGGGGCCAGATTGAACGACAGCGTCACCGCGGGGAACTGCCCCTGATGATTGATCGACAGGTAGGTCACGTGCTGCGTGTCGTACTTCGTCATGGCCGACAGCGGCACCATCTGGCCGGTGAGCGGTGATTTCAAGTAAAGACTGTGTAAGGAAGCAGGGTCCCCTTGCAGCGAGGGGGTGATTTCGAGAACGACATGATAGCTGTTCGCCTGGGTGAAGAACTGCGCCGCCTGGCGTTGCCCGAAGGCGTCGTACAGCGCCTGGTCGATGGCCGCCGGCTGGATGCCGAAGCGCGCCGCCTGATCACGGTCGATGCTGAGCGAGACCATGCCGCTGGCGGTCTGCTGGTCGGAGGCCACATCGCGCAGCATCGGCAGCTTTTGCAGCTTGGCGAGCAGCCTTGGCGCCCACTCGTTGAGCTCATCGATGTTCGAGTCCTGCAAGGTATATTGATACTGGGTTCGGCTGGTACGGCCGCCGATGTTGAGGTCCTGCGCCGCCTGCAGAAACAGCGTCGCGCCCGGCACCTTGGCGAGCTGCGGGCGCAGCCGGTTGATGATCTGATCGGCGCTGGCGCTGCGCTCATCGCGCGGTTTCAAGCCGATCACCACGAAGCCGTTGTTGATGGGCCGGGTGCCGCCGAGGCCCGTGCCATAGCTCGCCACGTCCGGATCGCGCGCCACCACATCGAGCAGCGCGTGCTGGCGGCGCACCATCTCCTCGAAGGAGACATCCTGCGGCGCATCCGACAGCCCGGAGATGATCCCGGTGTCCTGCTGTGGGAAGAATCCCTTGGGTATCTGGATGTACAGGAGCACGCTGGTCGCGACCGTGAGCAGAAACACCGCCAAGGTCGCACGCTGATGCTCGAGCACGAAGTCGAGGCCGCGGGTGTAGCCGGCGAGCAGACGGTCGAAGGCGCGCTCGATGAACATGTAGGCGCGGCCGTGCTGGATGTGCTTCTCATCGCGCAGGAACAGGGCGCACATGGTCGGCGAGAGCGTCAGTGCCACGAATGCCGACACCGCGATGGTCGCCGTCATGGTAATGGCGAATTCCCGGAACAGTCGGCCGATGATGCCGCTCATCAGCAGCAGCGGAATGAACACGGCTACCAGAGAGATGCTGATCGACATGATGGTAAAACCGATTTCGCCCGCGCCTTTGAGGGTCGCCTGCAGCGGCGACAGTCCCGCCTCGATGTGCCGGTAGACGTTCTCCAACATCACGATCGCATCGTCGACCACGAAGCCCACGGCGATGGTGAGGGCCATCAGCGACAGGTTGTCCAGGCTGTAATTGAGCACATACATCAGCGCTGCGGTCCCCAATAGCGCGAGCGGCACGGTGACGCCAGGGATGATGGTCGCCCAGGCATTGCGCAGGAACAGGAAAATGACCATCACCACCAGTGCAATGGTGAGCATCAGCGTGAACTCCACGTCCCGTACGGCGGCCTGGATCGTGGTGGTGCGATTGGCGACGGAATCGACTTTGACCGATGGCGGCACCGAGGCAAGCGCATGCGGCAGCAGCGCCTGTGTACGCTGCACCGCCTCGATCACGTTGGCGCCAGGCTGCTTGTAAATCAGCAGCAAAATTCCCCGGCGGCCGTTTTGCCATGCCGTCAGCAGGGTGTTTTCGGGTCCGTCGACCGCGATGCCGATGTCGCGGATGCGCACCGGTGCACCGTTCTTGTAGGCGACCACCACGTCGTTCCAGGGCGCGGCCTTGAGCAGCTGATCGTTGTCGTAGATCGTCAAACTGCGCATCGGTCCGTTGATCGAGCCCTTGGGCGCATCGACGGTGGCGGCGCTGATGACGTTCGCCACATCCTCCATCTGCAGGCCCAATGCCGCGAGCTTGATGGGATCGATCTGCACGCGCACGGCGGGCTTTTGCTGGCCGCCGATCGAGACCTGGGCGACCCCGGGGATCTGCGAGATCTGCTGGGCGAGGATATTCTCTGCGAAGTCGTCGACGGTGGTGACGGGCAGGACGTCGGAGTGCACCGACAGGATCAGGATCGGCGAGTCGGCGGGATTGACCTTTTTGTAGGTGGGGGGCGTCGGCAAATTCTTCGGCAGCTGGCCGCCGGCGGCGTCGATCCCGGTCTGCACGTCCTGCGCGGCCGCATCGATGTTGCGGTTCAAGTCGAACTGCAGCGTGATCACGCTCGCCCCGAGCAAGTTGCTCGAAGTCATCTGCGTCAAGCCGGAGATCTGCGCGAACTGATATTCGAGCGGCTGGGCGACCGACGAGGCCATGGTCTCGGGGCTGGCGCCCGGCAGCTGCGCAGTGACCTGGATCGTGGGGAAGTCGACCTGCGGAAGCGGCGCCACCGGCAGCAACGGATACACGACGAGGCCGACCAGAAAGATCCCGCCCATCAACAGCGAGGTCGCGATTGGCCGCCGGACGAACGGCTCGGAAATGCTCACGAGGCGCTCCCGCCGGACGCGGCGCCGTCCGGCGCGGTGGCGCGCGGCGGCGCGCGACGGTATACCGTGGCAGCAACGCTGCGTACGCGTACGCCTGCCTGCAGCCGGTATTGATTGCTGGTGACCACGCGCTCGCCCAGGGCCAAACCATGAATGACGACGGTCAGCCCGCCGCTCGCTTCAGCTATCTTGAGCGCGCGCACCTCGACGGTCGAGTCCTGCTTGACGACGTAGGTGAACGGGCCGTCCGGGCCCAACTGCACGGCCGAGTCGGGAATGGTGAGCGCGTTGCGATCGGTGCGTACCAATACCCGTGCGTTCACATACTGTCCCGGCCAGAGCGTATTGCGCTCATTGTCGAAGGTCGCCTTGAGTTTGACGGTGCCGGTCGCCTGGTCGATCTGATTGTCGATCAGCGCCAACGAGCCTTCGTCGAGCGGAGTGCCGCGGTCGCGCGACAGCGTCGTGACCTTCACCGGTCCGGCCGCGAGCGCTTGGCCTACCGAGCCCAAATCCTCCTCCGGTAGGGTGAATATGACCGATATCGGCTGCACCTGGGTGACCACCACGATGCCGGTGGTGTCGGCCGCATGCACGATGTTGCCCGGATCGACCAGCCGAATTCCGGTGCGCCCGTTGATCGGCGAGCTGATGCGCGTGTACTCGAGCTGGGTGCGGGCGTTGTCGATCACCGCCTGGTCGACTTTGAGCTGCGCTACGAGCTGATCGACCGTGGCACGCTGAGTATCCACGGTCTGCTTGCTCGCCAAATCCTGCGGCTGCAGAATCGTGTAGCGATCGAGGTCGCGCTTCGCGTTCATGAGCAGCGCCGCATCCTTCGCCTTGGTGGCGAGCGCCTGCTCGAAGGCCGCTTGATTCGGGCGCGGATCGATCTGCGCCAGCAGATCGCCCTTATGCACGTTCTGTCCTTCGGTGAACGCGACCTTCTGCAGCTCCCCGTCGACGCGTGCGGTCACCGTCACGGTATAGAACGCCTGCACCACGCCGAGTCCTTGTAGATAAACTGGAACGTCCGCGCGCGCCACGGCCGCCATGTCGACCGCGATCGCCGCGGGGGTTTTTTGCACGGCGGCATCCGCCGGCTTGTGCAGCACGGCGCGGCCGGCGATCAGCAGGAGCGCGACCGCGGCCACGCCGGCGAGCCGCTCTCGTTTGCCGAGCTGGGAGAATCGCTTCATCGTACACTACCCCTCATGCCAGCCACCGCCGAGTGCGGTGAACAGATCCACCAGCGCCTGCAAGTGCGTGTACTGCACCTGCACCAGCGAATCCTGCGCGCTGAACAGTGCATTTTCCGTGTTGAGCACCGTCAATACGTTCACGGTGCCTGCGGACATCTGCGCCTGGGCGAATTCGTATGCACGGCGCGCCTTGGCGACCGCGTCGCGCTGGCGCCGATATTGATCCTCAGTCTGCCGCGCGGCCACCAGCGCGCTCTCGACATTGCCGAGCGCCGTCAACACGGTCTTGTGATAGGAGGCGAGTAATTCATCGTAGTGCGCCTTGCTGTAGGCGAGCGCGCCGCGTAGCGCGCCGCCGTGAAAGATGGGCTGGGTCAACCCTCCGGAAAGAGCGTAGATGCGGTTGGCCGGATTCACCAAGGAGGACAGCATGCTGCTCTCGTAGCCCCCGCTCGCGGTCAACACGATGCTCGGGAACAGCGCGGCACGCGCAACCGTGATGTCGGCGTTGGCGGAGATGAGCTGCTCTTCCGCTTCCGCGACGTCCGGCCGGCGTGCGAGCAGCTCGGAAGGCAATCCTGCGACCACCGCGGGACTCGTGAGGTCTGTCAAAGTGCCGCTGTTCACATCGATCGACTCCGGCGTTTTGCCGATCAGCACCGCGAGCGCGTACACCGTTTGGCGGAATTGCTCCTCGAGCGGAGGGATGGCGGCGTTCAGCAGAGCGACCGCGGTGTCCTGCTGTGCGACATCGAGGCCGGTGGCGGTCCCGGCGGTTTGCTCGAGCAACAGACCACGCAATATCTGTTGTCCATTGGCGAAGTTTTGGTGCGCCACTTGAATCCGATCGCGCAGCTCGAGCGCCTGGAAATAGGTGGTCGCGACGCTGCTGATCACAGTCAGCGCGACGGTCTGCTGGTCGTACCGGCTGGCGGCGGCGGCGGCGCGAGCCGCGTCGCGCAGCGCCCGGTTCTTGCCCCAAAAGTCGATTTCATAGCTCGCGGTGAGTTCGGGATTGAACTGGTTGAATACGCTCGGGCCCTGCCCGTATACGTTGGTCCGTTCGCGGGTCGCCGCGGCGCCGAGATCGACTTGCGGCAGCAGCGGCGCGCCGGCGATGCGCGCTTGCGCGTCCGCCTCGCGCACGCGGGCGATCGCGCCGGCGAGATCGTCATTGGTGCGTTCGGCCTGCGCGATCAGCTCATCGAGCCGCGCGGAGCCGAACCCGTGCCACCAGTCCGCGGACGGCCATACCGCAGCCGTAGCCGCAGCCGCAGCCGCGTCCGCGCCGGACGCCTCGTGCCACTCTTGCGGGAGGGGAATGTCCGGCCGCCGGTAGGGCGTGCCCACGCTGCAGCCGGCAAGTACCGCGCAGAGCCAGAGCACACGGGCCCACGATTGCCATTTCATGGCCGCCACTCTCGGTCCGGCCCGGTTAACCACTCGTGGTCGATTTGTTAAAGTCCGTTAATGTGGGGAATGCGTCTCCAAAGACGCATCGACAGGCTGCGCCCGGGGGAAGTTCAGTCCGCTGCTTTCGTGATCATAAATTCATCGAGCCGCCCGCCGGCATAGCCGCGCTCGATGGCCGTCAGGTGGGCGCCGTCGCAGAGAATTTTCCAACTGCGGGTCACCATGCCGCCGCGCCGGTATTCCTGCGTGAGCTCGATCAGGCGAAGGCGGCCGAGCCCTCCCAGACTCGCACGCAGATCCGCCAGCACTTCGTCGGTAAGGTAGAAATTGCCGGTCGCGGTGAACAACGACCTGTCCACCGTACCGCTCTGAAATCCGGCGAACAGCGCCCGCGCCCGCGCCTCCTCGGGAGTGGGCGGCAGCACGAGAAAGGCGATGCGGGCCAGCAGGTCCGCGGGCGAGGCCCAGTCATTGTTGGTCAAGATCACGATGGCGGTTCGTTCATTGGGCCACACACGATTGTCGGCGAGGAAGCCGGAGCCGCTGCCCGAGTGACCGATGCTGAATCGGCCGTGGGTGTCTTCGATGTGCAGTCCAAGACCATACGGCCGCCGGGTACCGTCGGCGAGCACGACCGGCGAGCGCTGCGCCGCATAGGAATTCGCATTCAATAGCGAGCGGTCGATGAGGCTGATATCCCACAGCGCCAGCTCGTCGGGCCGCATGGCGAGATTTGCCGCGCCGAACAGCCACCCGGCGCCTTCCTTCGGCGCCTGGATCACGGGACCCAGCCCAAAGCGCGTATATCCCGCGGCATCCTCCGGTGCCGAGCCCGCCGACGGCGATGCATAGTCGGCCACATGCATCATGGCGAGCGGCGTGAAGATGCGCCGCTGCAAAAACTCAAACAGCGGCTCGCCCGACACCCGTTCCACCACCTCGCCCGCCAGCACATAGCCGGTGTTCGAGTATTGCCAGTCGGTGCCAGGCACGAAATCGAGCGGGCGTGCGGCCCATTCCTCGATGATCGCCTGTGGGGTGGTGGGATGGACCATCGGCGGCGTCACGAAATCCTGCGGCCAGTAGTCCCTTATGCCGCTCGTGTGCGTCAGGAGCTGGCGCAAGGTGACGCGTGAGGCCTCGCCCAGGCGTGCGAACCACTTGGCCAGCGGATCGTCGAGGGATAATTTGTCCTGCTGCGCGAGCAGCAGGATCGCCGCCGCCGTAAATTGCTTGGAAACCGAATCAATGGCGTAGCGCGACGCTGCCGTTGCAGGAACTCCGGGCACCTCGTGCGCGAGGCCGTAGGCTTTTGCATACGCCAATGCACCGCGCTGCACGATCGCGAGCGAGACCGAGGGTGCGCCGGTGCTCTTCAGCCACTCGAGCGCCGCCTCGTCCACCCGAGCCGCGTCGGCTGCGTCGAGAGACGCGGCCGACGCGCGCGGCATGCGCACCCACGTGCCGGCGATGCACAGCAGCGCGGCGAGACTCAAAGCGATCGCGCGTTTGATGTCAGTTCCCCGGCGCCACCGGCGGCAGCAGGGCGGACAGCCGCGGCGGTTCGGCATCCCGCATCACGGCATAGGCGACGATGTGTTCGAGCACATGCTGCACGTAGCCGCGGGTCTCGCCGTATGGAATGTTCTCGATCCAGACGTCGGCGTCGAGGGATCGAGGCGGCAACCAGCGAGCGACCGAGATCGGGCCGGCGTTGTACGCGGCGAGGCTCAGGTCCAATTGGTTGCCGTAGCGATCGAGCAGTTCGCGCAGATAGGCCGCGCCGAGCCGCACGGCAACGGTGGGATCGAACAGACTGTCGCGCTTCGGCGCGGGCAGATGCCAGCGCCGCGCGACCGAGTCCGCGGTCGCGGGCTGCATCTGCATGAGCCCGCGCGCGTCCGCTCGCGATACCGCGTCCTTGCGAAACAAGCTCTCCTGACGGATGAGCGCAAGAATCCAATCGGCGGGCACTTGGGTGAGTTTGCTCGCCTGCGCGATGACCTCGCCGTAGGGCCGCGGATAGCGCAATTGCACGTCGTCCCAATCCTCCGCCTGCGCCAGGGTTGCGATGGATTGCGCATACCAGCCCCAGCGAGAGGCCAAACGCGCAGCCTGCACCTTGAGCGCGGGCTTTTCCGCGGCGATGACCGCGCTCCATTCCGCGCCCGCATCGTCTGCCATGTCGCAGTCGAACAGCGCATGAGCGCGGATCAGGCCGGGCTCCGCTGCGAGCGCCGCCTGCAGCTGCGCATCATCTGCGGAGGGCCGAATGTTCAAGTTGTAGTTTTGATGAAGGCGATCGGCGGCCAGATAGCCGTAATAGTCGCGCAGCCCGGCGATCTCGGCGAACAGCGGAGCTGCCGCGTCGGCGCCGGCGGTCGCGGCCACCGCGCGGGCATGCCAGTAGCGCCAGCGGGGCTGCGTAGCGAGGCTCGGGGTCATCTGCTCGGTCCATTCGAGCGCCTTGCCGAAATCCTTGGACCAGAGCGCCGCGCGCACGCGCCATTCCTGTACCGGAGCATCGGCGAACTCCGGCAACAGCTGGCTGAACGCGGCGACGGCGCCGGGCTCGCGGGCGTATGCCGCCCCGAGCGCCGCGGCGCGGCGCAGCCGGCCTTGCAGCGCGGGCGTGGCATCCGGGCGGGCCAGCAGGGGCGGTAATAGAGCCAGCGCAGCGGCCGCGTCGGTGCGCGCCAGACGAGTGAATCCTGCCAGCAGCGCCTCCGCCTCGACCGGTTGCGCCGGAGTCATCGCCAACGGCTCGAGGCTCGACCTGGGCGATTCGAGCAGATGCACCCACTGCATCAGCGGGGCGGCGAGCTCGGCGGGCAGCTCGGCGGCGATCTCGTGCGCGAACTGCGCATTGTCCGCCATCAGCGCCGCTCGCGCTCGGGTCTCTTCGAGCGCCGGCGTCAGCAGACCCTGCGTCCGCAGCCATGCGAAAACTTCCGTACATTCCTGCGGTTGGCGCTGCGGCATGCTCCAGCGCGCCAGCGCCTCGCTGCTCAGCCCGTTCGTGTCGCCGGTCGTGAGCCGGCCCGCCAGGCGATCGCAAATCAGCTGCGGATCGTTGACGTCGACCGAGTGCGGCAGGAACAGATCCCAGCGGCGGCGCTGCGCAAGACTCAGCAGCCATTGGTGCCGCAGCGTGTGCGCGACCGGCTGCCCGGCATGGGCGCGCAAGAAGGCCTCGATGGCGGTGTCGAGCGCATCATTGGGCGCCGCGTCGAGATCGCGTCTCAAGCGCGCCGCAACCAGATAATCGAAGATCGCATAATTCTTGAGCGCGGGAGGGTCCGGCGGCTCCGGCAGACCCGTCCGCACCCGCTGCATGGCCTCGATGAAGGACGCTTGTGCGATTGCCGGTGGCGCGGGCGCGCCGTCCGGGGTCGGCTCCTCGGGCGGCGCGGCCGCTGCGGCCGCCGCCGCGCATGCGGCGAGGAGCGAGAAGAATGCGGCCAGGAGCGTCGGCATGCCGCCATCTTAATGCGCGAGCCGCCGGATTTTGAATTTTGCAAAAACATTTGATTGCATCGATACTGCGCGCTCGCAGGCATCTTAGGATCGCGCAATGCCGATCTACGAATGTGACCCGTGGCGAATGCAATATTTCACGGAGGTCGATTGTCCGGCCCACGTGCACATTCCCACCGATGATGTCGATGCGTACAAATTCAATCCGCGGCATCGATGGATATACGACAAATTGCGCGTGGCGCAGTCTCAGGGTTTGGAATGCGGCCTTTATGGCTCGCCGCCCCCGCGCTATCCGGTGTTCTGCAAACCGGTGACGAATCTCAAGGGTATGGGCGTGGGCAGCCGCGTGCTGCAGGACGAGCGCGGCTATCAGGAGAACTGCAATCCGGGCGACTTTTGGATGAGGCTTTTGAGCGGCGAGCACGTGAGCAGCGATTGGGCGATCGTGCGTGGCGCACCCGCCTGGTGCCGCCACACCCTTGGACATCCGGGAATGGCGGGAACCTTCGATTACTGGGAGATCCAGGCGCGCGCGCGGCCGTCGTTGGAGAGATATTGCCGGGATTGGATTCACGCCCACCTGCGCGACTACACCGGCATGCTCAATATCGAGACGATCGGCGGCCGGATCATCGAGGCGCACCTGCGCTTTTCGGACCAGTGGCCCGACCTCTACGGGCGCAGATGGCTCGATGCGCTGGTGCGCCTGTACGAGCATCACGCCTGGGAGTTTGCCGATACAGAGCGCGCCGACGGCTACAGCGTCGTCCTGTTCGGTCCGTACGGCCCGCTATATGAGCATCCGGCCCCCAAGCGGCTGTCCGCGTACCGGTCGATGCGCGGAGTGAGCAGCGTGCAAATCACCTTCTTCGAAGACCGCCCGCAGCACGCGCACACCATGCCCCCGGGCGGCTTTCGTCTCGCGGTGATCAACAGCTTCAATCTGGAGGCGGGTCTGCGCGTGCGGTCGGCAATGGCGCGCGAGTTCGGGCTGCAGGAGCACATGCGCCTCGAGAAGATCGCCGTTTAGCGGCGTTCTGGCCACATCAGGTAATTCAATTTAGGATTCGCGGTGCAATGCGCCGTATCCTCCTCCTCGGTTGCGTTTTGGCGATGGGTGTGTACGGCGCGCCGGTCGTTCGTGCCGCCGATCCGCAATCCTATCGGGTCGACATCGCGTCCACCGGCAACGGCGCGATGGATGCGACGTTGCGCGCGGCTTCGGATCTTTTCTCCCTGCGCAGCTCCGCCCCGGTCAGCCCGCTTGGATTGATTGCGCGCGCGCGCGCAGACACCGACCGGCTGAAAACCGTGCTGGAAAGCAACGGCTATTATCAATCGAGCATCGCGCTGCAGATCGACGGCATGGCGCTCAATGATCCGGCGCTCGTGGACAGTTTGACGGCGTTGCCCAAGAATCGGGATGCGCGAGTGACGGTCGCCTTCGACCTCGGCCCGCTCTATCATTTGGGCAGGATCACCGTCGATGGCGAGCTGCCGCCCGCGGCCAGGGACGCCCTGCCGCTCAAGCCGGGGGCGCCGGCGGTGGCGGCGAGCGTACTCGGCGCGGGTGCGCAACTGCGCTCGGTGCTCGAGGAGGACGGCTTCGCGTTCGCGAAGGTGGACCCGCCCGTCGCCTACGAGGACCAAACCGCGCCTCTGCTGGACATCACCTTTCATGTCGAGGCGGGGCCGCGCGCGAATATAGGAGACATTCGCCTCGAGGGACTGCATCGTCTGCACGAGAAGCTGATTCGCCGCAGACTATTGCTGAAGACCGGCGAACAATTCCGCGCGAGCGCCGTCGAGCGGGCGCGCCAGGATCTGTTGAGCCTGGGAATATTCGCCGCCGTCACCGTGCAAGTGGGAAGCGCGGTCGACGACACCGGCGGCGTGCCGATCACGTTTCAGTTTCGTGAGCGTCCGCGCCATGCCGTGAACCTCAATGCAGCTTATTCCAGCGATCTCGGCGGCAGTGCGGGCGCCACGTGGAGCGACCGAGACGTGTTCGGCAACGCCGAAAGGCTCACCATCTCGGCCACTCTGATCGACGTCGGCGGCAGCTCGACCACTGGACTCGGCTACGACACCAGCGCTAAATTCATCGTGCCCGACTTCGGTCATCGCGATCAATCACTGCAAGTGGCGGTCGGTGCGGTCAAGCAGTTCCTGCAAGCCTATGACCAGACCGCGGTCACGAGCGGGGTGACCTTGACGCGCAAACTCTCGAAATTTTGGACGGTGAGCGCCGGCGTGACCGCAACCGAAGAGCAGATTATCCAGGATCAGCCGTTCATTTGCGTGATTCCTCCATTATCTCCAGCAACGACTTGTGCCGCGAGCCAGGTCAATGAAGTGATTTCGAATCCGGTGACTCACGATTACACGCTGGTGGCGCTGCCGCTGACCCTGAGCCTCGACTCGACGGACTTGCGCTCCCCGCTGGACGACCCGACCCACGGAATGCGCGATTCGGCGAGCGTGGCGCCGACACGCTCGTTGGGCCTGACCAGCGCCACGTTCATCATCAGCCAGGTCAAACTGGCGGGATACTTCGATCTCGATCATCTGCTGCCCACGGATCCCGGCCGCAGCGTGCTGGCGGCGCGCGCCCTGGTCGGCCTCGCGCAGGGCGCAGGACAATACAGTCTGCCGCCGGATCAGCGTTTCTACGGCGGCGGCAGCGGCACTTTTCGCGGCTACCCCTACCAGGCGGCAAGCCCGCTCATTCCGTACACGAACGATCCCCTCGGCGGCACTGCGATCACCGCGGGCAGTTTGGAATACCGCCAACGCTTCGGCCAGCATTTTGGCGCCGCGTTCTTCGTCGACGGCGGCCAGGTCAGCGACAAGCTCAAGGTAGTGCCAAGCTCACTCTACGTCGGGGTCGGGGCAGGGATCCGATACTACACGCCCATCGGTCCCGTCAGACTCGATGTTGCCGTACCGACCAAGCATTACAGCACCGATGATCAGGCCTTTCAGGTCTACTTCGGCCTCGGGCAGGCGTTCTGATGCGCCGCGCGCTGAAGGTCTCGGCATGGGTCGCGGTCCTCCTCGTGGCGTTCGCACTGCTGTTGGCCGGCGCCGGGCTGGTGGCAGGCAACACGGCGACCGGCCGCGCGCTGATCGAACGGGCAGTTGGTCGGCTGACCGACGATCAGGTACAGCTGTCAGGTCTGGGCGGGTCATTTCCGCAGGATCTGACGCTCGATCGGCTGCAGCTCAGCGATCGTAGCGGTGTCTGGCTGACCGCCGATCGAATCTCGCTACATTGGTCGCCCACGGCCTTGCTGGAACGACGCGTGCAGGTCGACTGGCTGAAGGCCGCGCGTGTGGACATCGAGCGGGCGCCCGTGTCGCAGCAGCCCGGCAGCGCTTCGGTGCCGCATATCGAGGTCGCGCAGTTCTCGATTGACGTGCTGCAGCTCGGCGCAGCGTTGGCGGGCTCACCGGCGAGTTTGTCGGTGCGCGGGGGCGCGCATCTACGCTCGCTCGAGGATGCAACCGCGGATTTGATCGCGCATCGCACCGACGGCGACGGCGAATACACGCTGCATCTGCACTTCGACCCCGCGCGCATGGATGCCGCGCTTAAGGTGCACGAGCCGGCGAGCGGACCGCTGGAGAGCATTCTAGGGCTTCCGGGGCTGGGTGCCCTGTCCGCCGATGTGGGCCTACACGGTGCGCGCGATGCGGAGCGGCTGAGTCTCGTGCTCAGTGCGGGCAATCTGCGCGCGAGCGCCGAGGGCAGCGTCGATCTGCGCCGGTATTCCGCGGATCTTAAGTATGCGCTCGAGGCGTCCGCCATGAGTCCGCGCGCCGACATCGCATGGCGGCGCATCGCGCTCAACGGGCGCTGGCTCGGCACGATCTCGGCGCCGTCCGCAGATGGGCGCCTCGAGATCGACGGGTTGCAGCTCGCCGGGGACACGCAGATCGCGAGAGCGAATGCGCAGCTCACTGCGAGCAAGGGCGCCGTTTCGCTCCGGGGGATCATCGAAGGACTGCAGATTCCGGGATCGCAGCCGCAGCTGCTTGCAAAGGACCCGGTATCGATTGATGCGTCCATGCGCCTGGATCAAGCCGCGCGACCGCTCGTGCTGACCGCCGTGCACCGGCTGTTCTCCCTCCGAGCGCAAGCGGTGACCGCCGGGCAGCAAAGCGCCACACTCGATCTGCGGCTGCCGAGCCTCTCGCCGTTCGCCGCGCTCGCCGGGCAACAGATGCACGGGGATGCGACGATCAAGGGGCAGCTCGTGCGCCGCCCCAGCGATGTGAGCCTCAAAATGGATGCCAGCGTTGCACTGTCCGGCAATGAGCCGGCGTGGGCGGCACCGCTCGGCGAGCGCGTGGCGCTGCAGTTATCGGGCGCCCTTTCCGGCGAGGCCGTCAGCATCGAGCGGCTGCGGTTGGACGCTCATGCGCTGACGCTGTCCTTGAGCGGCAACGCGACTCGGCGGGACGGTAATATTCAGGCTCGCTGGGAGCTGAACGTCGCCGACCTGAATCGGGTAGCCCCCGAATTGAAGGGCGCGCTGCAGGCAGCGGGACGCGTGAGCGGGACGCCGGCCTCGCTCACGGCAGATGCCAATCTGACCAGCACGCTGTCGATCCGCGACTCGCCGAGCGGCACGGTGTCGGCCGAGCTGCATGCGAGGGGTCTGCCGTCGGCTCTGAACGGCACCGTACAGGCGCGAGGGAACATCGATGGAGCGCCGCTCGAGCTCTCGGTGGCGATGGCGCACGAGCCGCGCGGCGGGATGCGCGCAACCATCCAACACGCGGATTGGAAAAGCGCTCATCTCGAGGGCGAGATCGACCTCGAACCCGTCATCAGCAATTCTCGAGGCCAGGTGCGCATGCGGCTGGGTCAACTTGGCGATCTTGACCGGATTCTTGGCGTGAACCTCAAGGGCAGCCTCGAGGGCAGCGCCGGATTCACACCGGTCGGCGGCCGCGCGCATGCGCAATTCGAATTGGATGGGCGCGACCTTGAGGCGGGCCAATTCTCGGGGGCTCTGCACATGAACGGCGAGGGCGACCCGAACGCAGTGGCCGTGCAGCTCAGCGCGCAGACGCCCGACCTGTATGGCGCCCCCGCAAACTTGTCCTCGGGCGCGGTGCTGAACCTCGACGCGCGCGAAATACGCTTGGCGAGCGCGGCTGTGGATTATCGCGGCCAGACGCTCAAGCTGCTTTCACCGGCCGTGCTCTCCCTGGCAAACGGCTGGTCGATCGGGCCGCTGAAGCTCGGTGCGCAGGACGCAGTACTGCAAATCGAGGGGCAACTGACGCCGGCGCTTGACCTGCACGCCGCGCTGCGCCAGGTCAAGCCGGCACTCGTGGATGCGTTCGTGCCCGACCTGCTCGCGGCAGGAACCATCGAGGGGCAGCTGCGGCTGCAGGGAAGTCTCACGGCGCCCACCGGCGAGCTGACCGTTACCGCCAGCGGCCTGCGCTCGGCGAGCGGCGAGGCCGCCGGCCTGCCGGCAATCGACGTGCACTCGAGCGCAACGCTTGAGGGCGCGGCGGCGTCGATCGAGATGCGCGTCAATTCGAATGGCGTCTCCCTGCTCTCGGTCTCGGGCAGCGTTCCGCTGCGCGAAGGAGGCGCCGTGGACTTGAAGATTCTCGGCAAACTCGATATTGGCCGGGCCAACCCGCTGTTCGAAGCACGCGGTATGCACGTGACGGGGCAACTCACCGTGGACGCCGCCGTGACCGGCAGCGCAGCCGCGCCGCAGATCCACGGCACGATCGCGCTCGCAGGCGGCAGCTGGCGCGATTACGCACACGGAATGAGCCTCTCACGCATCAGCGCGGAGGTCACCGGCAGCGAGGGGATGCTGCAAATCAAGAGCTTCAAGGCGACCGCGGCGTCGGGCACGGTCACGATGACGGGCAGCATCGGCGCGCTGCAGCCGGGCGTACCGGTGGACCTCAAAATCGTCGCGACCAAGGCGCAGCCGATTGCAAGCAGCATCGTCACCGCCAATCTCAACGCGGATATTCACGTCAGCGGCACCGCGCTGGAACGCATCAACGTCGCGGGCACGATACACGTGAATCGCGCCACCATCGGCATCCCAGACTCGCTGCCGCCGGATGTGGCCGTGCTCGACGTGCGCCGCCGCGGGCAGAAGGCCGCGGTACCCGTTGCGAAGCAGCAGCTGCTCGTCGGACTCGATGTCGCCATCCAGGCGCCGCAGGAAATTCTCGTGCAGGGCCGCGGCCTGGACGCCGAGTTGGGCGGCGCGGTCAACATACGCGGTACCTGGGATGCGCCGCAGGTCACCGGCGGCTTCGATTTGCAGCGGGGCAGCTTTACCATCGCCGGCAGCAAGCTCACCTTGACGCCGCCTGGCCGAGTGAGCTTCGACGGCGCCGGGCTCAGGCGGAAGATCGATCCGACCTTGGATTTCACGACCGCGCAAATCACCGTGGCGGATGCGACGGTGTATCTGCACATCTTCGGCTATGCAGACGCGCCGCAATTCGACTTCATCAGCAACCCGCCCGGCCTGCCGCAGGACACCATCATGGCCTACCTGCTGTTCGGCGTAAGTCCATCGCAGTTGAGCGCGCTGCAGCTGGCGCAGATCGGCGCGGCAATCGCGACGCTCAGCGGCGTCGGCGGAAGCGGTTACAACCCGCTGGTCGCGCTACAGAAAACCTTGGGGCTCGACCGGCTATCGGTGGCCACAGCCACCACCACCACGGCCACCGGTGCGACCGAGAACACGGGCGCGGCCATAGAAGCCGGGCGCTACGTTACCAAGCGGGTGTACGTGGAGGCCAGGCAGAGCACCACGGGCACCAGCCAGGTGCAGGTCGACATCGATCTTACCAAGCACTTGAAGCTGCAGACGCGACTGGGCAACGGAACGGCCATCACTCAAGGCACGACGCCGGAAAACGATCCCGGGAGCAGCATCGGGCTCTCTTATCAATTCGAATATTGAGCGACGCAGTCGCAGGAGATGCGGAGGCAACATGAGACCGTTAGTGTTGAAGATGTCCATATCGCTGGACGGTTTTGTTGGCGGACCGAACGGCGAGGTCGACTGGATCTTCCGGACGATGGGCGATTCGACGGAGTGGGTTATCGACACGCTACGAAATGCCGGCACGCACGTAATGGGGAGCCGTACCTATTACGATATGGCAGCGTTCTGGCCCTATTCGGACACGCCGTTCGCACCGCCGATGAACGACATTCCTAAGATCATCTTTTCGAGGCATGGAATCAAGAACGGTACACAGGTTGATAGGACGACGCGTGCGCTCGCCGATGCAAAAAAGGATCGCATTGGGGACCGGCCGCGCGTCACGCCGACAGCGGCGGTCCTGCATTCCTGGGCTGAACCGACGGTGGCGCGCGGCGATCTCGCGGAGGAAGTCGCCCGCCTAAAGAATCAGCCGGGCAATTTCATCCTTGCACATGGAGGCGCTCGGTTTGCCCGGAGTCTCGTTGCCTCCGGTGTCATCGACGAATATCGGCTGGTCATTCATCCGGTTGCGCTGGGCCAGGGCCAACCGCTGTTCTCCGGACTGCGCAGCCCAGTGGATCTGCGACTGATCAGTGCGACCCCGTTCGGCTCAGGCGTCGTGGGAGCCGTCTACAAGGCGGCATAAATCTTCACCGACACATGTTGGCACGTCGAAACATTGCGTCGCACGGTGCGGCCGGGTGATAGTATTTTGCAATGCAAACGCAGTTCACCGAGGGCTTGATCGAGAAGCGATCGATTGACTACGTGCCGATCGCCGAGCGCCACGGCAAGGTGTGGCATCTGTGGCCGGTGTGGTTTTCGGGGGACGCGCACCTCGCCACGGTCGCCACCGGCGTCGTCGGCGTCGCTCTCGGAGGGAACCTCGTCTGGATGACCGTCGCAGTGGTGTTCGGCTCGGCCTTGGGCACCTTCTTCATGGCCTTTCATTCCACCCAAGGCCCGCAGCTCGGGCTGCCGCAGATGATCCAGTCTCGGCCGCAATTCGGATATGTGGGGGCGCTGCTCGTGTGGGGCGTGGCCCTGATCGCCTACATTGGATTCAATGCGTTCAATCAGATCCTCGCCGCACAAACCCTGCATTCGCTCTACGGCATCGATCAAGGGCCGACCGAGCTGATTTTCGCGCTGCTGTCGGTGTCTCTCGCGGTGGTCGGGTACGATGTGATCCATATTGCGCAACGCTGGATTGCTTATGTATTGATCGGCGCGCTGCTGGTCTTCACGGCGGCCGTGCTGACGAGGACGCATCTGTCGGCGCAGCAGCTCGCTTGGCGGGACTTTCCCGTCGTGCCTTTCCTGGCGCAATTCTTCGCGGCCGCCGCCTATCAGGTGTCCTGGTCGATTTATGTATCGGATTACTCGCGCTATCTGCCGCGCGACGTGGGCGTGAGCGCCTCGTTCTGGTGGACCTACCTCGGTGCGTTCATCGGCGGTTCGTGGACCATGCTGGTCGGAACGGTGTCCGCGGCGCTGTACCCGAAGCTGGAGTTCGCCACCGCAGTGCGCGCGGCGGCGGACGCGGTGATACCCGGGTTCGGTAAGCCGCTCCTGCTCTGCTCGCTGCTCGGACTGGTGACGATCACCACCCTGAATTTCTACGGTGCGTCCCTGACGCTGTTGAGCGTCGCCGATTCGCTGAAGCCGAGCCGCCCCACGCTTGCCAAGCGGATGCTCACCTTGATCATATCAACCGTGGCGGCCAGCAGCCTTGCGCTCGCCTCGACCGAGAATTTCGTCGCGAAGTTCGGCGAATTTCTCGCCATCCTTTTGTACCTTTTCACGCCGTGGACGGCGATCAACCTGGTGGATTTTTACTGGGTGCGCAAAGGACACTATTCGGTGCGGGAAATTTTCAACCCGCACGGCATGTACGGCCGCTGGAATTGGCGGGGTCTGCTGGCCTACGGTGTGGGATTCGCCGCCATGGTGCCGTTCTTCAGCGTCGAAGGGCTCTACGTCGGCCCGGTCGCCGCGGCGCTCGGCGGCGCGGACATCGCGATGCTGATCGGACTGCCGGTATCCACGGTGGTCTATCTGTGGGCCTGCCGTTCGCTCGATGTCGAGGCCGACCGGCGCCGCGCGGAGGCGGCCGACGTCGGACTCGATCCCGCGGTCCCGTAGGCTTGCTCATATCGCACACCGTGTGCGTAGATTACCATGCGGGCATGGAACACGACGATGAGCACGGGCCGCACAGCGACCTGAGTGACATTGAACGGCGCGTCCGGGCGCTCGAAACTCTGCTGACCGAGAAGGGCTATATCGATCCGGCGGCGCTCGATGTACTGATCGACACCTACCAGACGAAGGTCGGCCCGCGCAACGGCGCCCGGGTGGTCGCGCGGGCCTGGATCGATGCCGAGTTTCGCGAGCGGCTGCTGCGCGATGCGACCTCCGCGGTGGCCGAGCTCGAGTATTCAGGGCGGCAGGGCGAGCATATCGTGGCGGTGGAGAACACCGCGGACCGGCACAACCTCGTGGTGTGTACTCTCTGCAGCTGCTACCCGTGGCCGCTGCTCGGTGTGCCGCCCGTCTGGTACAAGAGTGCGCCGTACCGCTCGCGGGCCGTGCGCGACCCTCGAGGCGTACTGGCAGAATTCGGCGTGACACTGCCGGCGAGCACTCAAATCCGCGTCTGGGACTCCACTGCCGAGGTGCGCTATCTCGTGATTCCGCAGCGCCCGCCGGGCACCGAAGCGTGGGGCGAGGAGGCGCTCGCGGCATTGGTCACGCGCGATTCGATGATCGGCACCGGCCTCGCGCGCAGCACGGCGGGGGTCTGACCGTGCATTACCTGAGCCATGCGGATCTCGGCGGGCAGAGCGGCTTCGGGCCGATCGTGCCGCAGGCGGAGGGCGAGGTGTTCCACGCCGCGTGGGAAGCGCGGGTGCTTGCGCTCACGCTCGCCATGGGCGCGACCGGAAGCTGGAATCTCGACATGGCGCGCTCGGCGCGCGAGACTCTGCCGCACTACCTCGAGCTAAGCTATTACGGGATCTGGCTTGGCGGACTCGAGCGCCTGCTGAGCGCGAGCGGTCTGGTCGGTCCGGACGAACTGGCCGCCGGGCGAGCGCTGCGGCCCGCGGCGCCGATCCCAAGGGTGCTCGCGGCCGAGCAGGTGCCGAGCCTGCTCGCGCGCGGCTCTCCCGCGGCGCGGCCGCCGCCGGGCCCGGCTCGGTTCGCGCTGGGACAGCGCGTCCGGGCGCGCTCGCTCGAGGCGCCGTACCATACGCGCCTGCCGGGGTATTTGCGGGGCCGAATCGGGGTGATCGAACGCGTGCACGGCGCCCATGTGTTCGCGGATTCGCATGCGCGGGGCCTCGGCGAGGATCCGCAATGGCTGTACACGGTCGTGTTCGATTCCCGCGACCTGTGGGAAGCAGCCGCCGGTCCTGGCCACCGCGTATCCTTCGATGCGTGGCAGCCGTATCTGGAGAACCCTTGAGCGAGCTCGATGCACTGACCGGACTGCCCCGCGATGCCGGCGGGCCGGTGTTCGCGGCGCCGTGGCAGGCGCAAGCCTTCGCGATGGCGCTCGCGCTGCACGAGCGGGGAGTGTTCGCGTGGAGCGAGTGGGCCGCGGCGCTGTCGTCCGAGATTCAAGCTGCTCAACGGGCCGGCGACCCCGACCTCGGGGATACCTACTACGATCACTGGCTGAAGGCGCTCGAGTCTCTGGTCGCCGCCAAGGGTATCGCCTCGGCTGCCGAACTCGGACGCTATGCGCGCGCCTGGCAACGCGCCGCGCAACGCACGGCGCACGGAGCGCCGATCGTGCTCGGAGCGGCGGACCTTCAGGACTGAGGTAGATCGGGGCGCCTAGTTTTTCAGGCGGTATCCGGTCTTGAACACCCAGGCGACGACCGCGAGACATATCGCGAAGAAGCCGATGGTCATGCCGAAGCTCATGGCGACGTTCACATCCGCCATCCCGTAGAAGCACCAGCGAAAGCCGCTGATCAAATACACGACCGGATTGAACAGGCTGAATGCGCGCCACGCCGGCGGCAGCATGCTGATGGAATAAAAGGCGCCACCCAGGAAGGTGAGCGGTGTCACCACCAGCATGGGAATGAACTGCAGCTGTTCCCAGCCCCGCGCCCAGATGCCGAGTATGAAGCCGAACAGGCTGAACGTGACCGCGGTCATGACCAGGAAAGCGATCATCAGACCGGGATGCAGTATTTTGATCGGCACGAACAGCGAGGCCGTGGCGAGAATCACCAGGCCGAGGACGACCGACTTCGAGGCCGCCGCACCTACATAAGCGATGACGATTTCGACATAGGAGATCGGCGCGGACAGCAGCTCGTAGATCGTGCCGATGAATTTCGGGAAGAAGATTCCGTACGAGGCGTTGGCCAGGCTCTCGGTGAACAGCGCCAGCATCATCAGACCCGGAACGATGAATGCGCCGTAGCGCACGCCGTCCACGGCGCTCATGCGCGATCCGATGGCCGCGCCGAACACCACGAAATACAGAGACGTGGTGATGACGGGCGTGACCAGACTCTGGACCAGCGTGCGCAGTGCGCGGGCGATCTCGAATTTGTAGATGGCCCACACGCCATGGCCGTTGAATTCGATGCGTGCCATCGCGCGGTTCACCTGCGCTCGCTCACCAGCTTGACGAAAATATCCTCCAGCGAGCTTTGCTGCGTCTGCAGGTCCTTGATGCCGATCTCGAGATCACCCATGCGCAGCAGCAGCGCGGGAATATCCATCGCACGGGACCCCTCGACGGTGAGCACCAGTTCCCGGCCGCCGTCCTTGAGCTCCAGACCCCACGGCTCGAGCGCGGTGGGGATACGCGCCATCGGCTGCTCGAGGTGCAGCGTGAGCTGCTTGCTGCCAAATTTCTTCATCAGCGCCTCTTTGGTCTCCACCAGGACCAGCGCGCCCTTGTTGATGACTCCCACCCGGTCGGCCATCTCTTCGGCCTCCTCGATGTAATGCGTCGTCAAAATGATGGTCACCCCCCGCGCGCGCAGGCCGCGCACCAGATTCCACATGTCGCGCCGCAGTTCGACGTCCACGCCTGCGGTCGGCTCATCGAGAAACAGGATATCCGGTTCGTGCGACAGCGCTTTGGCGATCATCACGCGCCGCTTCATGCCGCCCGACAGCTCCATGATCTTGCTGCCGCGCTTGTCCGACAGCGACAGGTCGCGCAGCAGTCGCGCCACGTAGTCCGGATTCGGAGCACGGCCGAAAAGCCCCCGACTGAACGTCACGGTGGCCCAAACCGTCTCGAAGGCGTCGGTGGTCAGCTCCTGGGGTACCAGTCCGATCTTCGCGCGCGCCGCACGGTAATCGCTCACCACATCGTGGCCGTCGGCGGTGACGCGGCCGCTGGTCAGGGTGACGATTCCGCAGATGATGTTGATGAGCGTCGTTTTGCCGGCGCCGTTCGGGCCGAGCAGCGCGAATATCTCGCCCTTCTCGATCTCGAGATTGATGGGCTTCAACGCCTGGAGGCCCGACGCGTACGACTTGGTGACGTTCTCAATCGAGATGATCGGGGGCATTCGCGATCCGCTTGATCAGGGCCCGGGTGAATTCCGCGGTGCTCGCCTTGCCGCCGAGATCGCCGGTGCGCACTTTGTCCACGTTGAGCGTCTCGCCGATCGCCGTGCGCAATCGCTGGGCCATGCGCGGCAGTCGGCAATGATCGAGCATCATCGCCGCGGCGAGCAGCAGCGCGATCGGATTGGCGATGCCCTTGCCGGCGATATCGGGGGCGGAGCCGTGCACCGCTTCGAATATCGCCGCATCGGTCCCGATGTTCGCGCCGGGAGTCATGCCCAGCCCGCCCACCAATCCGGCGACCAGATCGGAGAGAATGTCGCCGAACAGATTGGTGGTCACCAGCACGTCGAACTGCCAGGGATTGAGCACCAGCTTCATGGCGCAGGCGTCGATGATCACCGTGTCCAGGATGAAGCGGCCCTTGTATTTGCGCTCGTACAGCTCCAGCCCGGTCTCGAGAAAGATGCCGGTGAGCGCCTTCATGATATTGGCCTTGTGAACGATGGTGACCTTCTTGCGCCCGCAGGCGAGCGCATGCTCGAACGCGAATTCCAGAAGACGCCGGCTCCCCTGGCGGGTATTGACGCCGGTGGCCATCGCGACCGCGTGCGGATCGTCGCCGATCTGGATGTAGTGTTCATGGCCGATGTACAGTCCCTCGAGGTTCTCGCGTACCACGACGAGGTCGATGTCGTCGAAGCGTCCGCCCGGGATGAGCGTGCGGGCGGGGCGCAGATTGGCGTACAGCTTGAATTCTTCGCGCAGGCGGACGTTCGAAGATCGGTAGCCGCCGCCCGACGGCGTCTCGAGCGGCCCCTTCAGGGCCAGACGCGTACGTCGAATGCTGTCGATGGCCGCCTGCGGCAGCGGATCCTGCGCCGCCTTCACGCCCTCCATACCGGCGGCCTGCCGATCCCACTGGAACGGCGCCCCCAGCGCATCGAGCGCGGTAAGCGTGGCGTCGACGATCTCCGGTCCGATCCCGTCTCCGGGGATCAGCGTGGCGGGAATGGGTTGCGACATCGGCGAGCTCATGGGGTCGGCGTAAAGGTTTAGCATACTAGAACTTAAGTTCAGGAGCTGCCGATGGGCAACGAAGAGATCATCGGCGCGACGCGCCGCTGGCTGCAAAAGGCTGTCATAGGGCTCAAGCTGTGCCCGTTCGCCGAGCGCGCGCACGACAGCGGATGCGTGCGCTACTGTGTGAGCGAGCAGCGCTCGGCGGCGGGCTTATTGGAGGAGCTGCGCGCGGAATTGCGCCATCTGCATGCCGAGGACCCGCAGCGCTGCGAAACGACGCTGCTGATCCACCCGTGGACGCTCACGGATTTCATCGAGTACAACGATTTTCTCGAGGTGTGCGAGGCGGCGGTGGCCGATCTTGGCTTCGAAGGAGAGCTGCAGATCGCGAGCTTTCACCCCGAATACCAGTTCGCCGGCACCCGATCCGGCGACATCGAGAACTTCACCAACCGCTCGCCCTATCCGATGCTTCATTTGCTGCGTGAAGCGAGCATCGAGCGCGCGCTTAAATCGGTGCCGGACCCCGACGAGATCTACCGGCGCAACATCCGCACGCTGCGCGCGCTGGGGCACGAGGGCTGGAGGAAATTGTGGGCCGACTAGCTACCTTCCGGCGCAGAAATGAGCTCCTTGCGCATCGGCACGAACTCGATGCTCTCGCCGCAACCCAAGTCATAGCGCACCGGCGCCGACCCGACGTAGCCGCGCGCGGCGTAGAGCCTGACGCCGGGCAGGGTCGCCATGAGCTCGACCCGCAAAAATCCCCGTGCACGCGCCTCGCGTTCGCACCGATCGAGCAGCAGGGAGCCGATGCCGCGCCGCGCCTTGGCCGGATCAACGAAGAAGGCGAGAATTTTTGCCGCTTGAGTGCGAGGATCGAGCGGCGTGGAGTCGCGCCCCGCGCGCGCATCGCCGCCGAACAAGGTGGCGCGAAAGCTCCAGCCGCCGCAGCCCGCAGGCAGCCCGTCGTCCTCGGCCACGAAATACGTCTGATCGTTTAGCAGCTGGGTGTCGACGCCGAATGCCCCGCGCAATGCGCCCTCGATTTGGCTCCTACGGTAATCGGCGCTGCTCAAGCCGCGGGCCGAGCGCGCGATCAGTTCCTCGAGCATCGGGATATCGGCATGCGCCGCGGTGCGCAGCACTACGGTCACGGGATGCCGCTCAATCCGCGCCGGCCGCGATGTTCGCGAACCCGCAGGCGCGCTTGACCACGTCCTTGACCTCGCTCGCCCCGGTGCCGGCCATGGCGATGAGACCGAGCGCCAGGAATTGCACAGCGGGCGTTTTCAACGGTCACCTCGAGAGTGTTTGGCTAGGTTCTGCGTATGGCGGAGCGCAGCATAGCGTAGGCCGCGAGCGCAATCACCACGATCACCAGCCAGCGCAGCACCATCAACGGCAGCGATTTGACGATGTAAGCCGCAACCAGTACCCCGATGATGCCGCCAAAGGCAAGTCCCAGGGAAGGTCCCCAGGCGAAGGCGTCGGTTTGAAAGAAGCGCAAACTTGCCACCGGCTGCAGGAGCGCGCAAGCGCCCATCATGATGGGAAACGTGGCGATCGGGTGCATGCCGAGCACAGTGCGCCGAGATTCTTGGCCGCAAAGACGCTGCCCGCGATGAGCAGCGCGATCCCCATGGTGATCTGGATCGCGCGGCGAGGCAGGCGCGAGACCACCCCCGCGCCGAGCCATGCGCCCGCGGTGGCGCTCAGGATCACGGTCACCAGCAACTTTGGATCGACCGCGATGGCGGTGACGAAAATCAGCGCTTCGGTGATCGCCGACGGGGTGTGTCCCACGTTCAATGTGCCGGGGATCTGCTCGTCCGGGACCATGCGCCGCAGCTTGTAGATCGCCGTGGTCGGCGCAAAGGAGCCGATTCCCAGGGTATCGAAAAAATCGGTGACGAATCCCACGACCAACTCGATCGGCGTGGGCCAGCGCCTGTCGCTGCGGCGTCGCGCAGCGCCAATGGCGCCGGCAATGAACGCGACTCCGGCGAGGCTCAGGGCGAGATAAAAAATAATGCGTGCGGAATTCATTGACTGAATATACCCGTTGTCGCGCCGGAGTATTCAGACAGCAGCGGTTGACGTAGACTCTACGGCCGGCGCGGCGGCTGTCGCTGAGTGAAAAAAGCGCTATAGAGGCCCACCTAAAATGACAATGAGTATCATCGTTCGCGCGACGCCAATGCTGATCTGCGGCGCGTTGGCCGCCGCCGCCGTCGGGGCGTCCGAGTTCCCCACGCCCTTGCCGGCGGACCCGCCGCTCAAGGTCGAGACGCTGCCCTCGAAGTATCCGACGAGCTGGGCGTTTCTCAACTACGCCGGCGATTGGATCGAGCTGCGCAATGTGGGCGGCGACAGCCGCGAGGTCCGGGGCCTGCTGCCGGTGCGCGATTCGGCGACGCTGCTGGTCGCGGACAAGCGTCCCGAGGTGTATGTGGCCGACACGGTGTGGTCGCGCGGCGTGCGGGGGACGCGCACCGACTTCATCACCATCTACGACAAGCAGACGCTCAATGCCGTGGGTGAAATCGTGCTGCCCGGCACCAAGCGCGCGCTGATCACGGCGATGGAAGGGATGTTCGCCTTCACCGACGATCAGCGCATGGCGCTGGTTTTTAATTTCACGCCCGCTTCCTCCGTGACGGTCGTCGATCTGGTGAAGCGCCAGCCGGTGGGCGAGATCGAAATCCCCGGCTGCTCGCTCGTGTATCCCGCCGGTAATCGCGGCTTTTCGACCCTATGCTCGAGCGGCACCTTGCTCACGATCCGGCTCGATGCCAACGGCGCGGTCTCCGGGCGCGCCGAATCCAGCGCATTCAATCCGCTCGACAAGGATCCTTTGTTCACGGCGAGCGCCAGCGTGGGCGGCGTGCGCTACTTTCCAAGC
The DNA here is from genome assembly GCA_052326345.1 of Steroidobacteraceae bacterium. GTDB lineage: Bacteria > Pseudomonadota > Gammaproteobacteria > Steroidobacterales > Steroidobacteraceae > Bog-1198. The sequence continues at coordinate 76,206 of JBKQOZ010000027.1, forward strand.
CTGCACGGCCGCGTGCAGCCTATCGACATGCGCACGGAAGATGTCAAGGTGCTGCCCGATTGGCGGTTGACGACGCCGGCCGAAGAGGCGGCCAACTGGCGGCCGAGCGGTTGGCAGCTCATCGCGAGCGATGAACAGAAGCTGCTTTACGTGTTGATGCAGCCGGAAGCGAAGGAAGGCACCCACAAGGATCCGGCCACCGAAGTGTGGGTTTATGACGCCGCCGGCAAGGCTCGCGTGAAGCGGCTGCGGCTCAAGCGGCCGGGTTCATCGATTGCGCTCACGCACGGCACGGCCCCCTTGCTGTTGGTGCAGGCGGACGATCGTCTCGACGTGTACGATCCGCAGAGCGGCAGCCTGGTGCGCAGCCAGGAACTGCCCGCATTTCGAAGTACCCGCATGCAGATAGAGCCGGTGCGGTGATGGCGGGCGATAGCGTAATGCACGGCGTGGTGCATCTGCTGATCTGCCAGATCGGCGTGTTCCTAGCGCTGCTGCTCGCCGCCTCGGCGGTTCACAAAGGGATGCGCTGGGCGCACACGAAGCGCGTAGTGCACGAGTTCGCGGGTGTGCCGCGATCTGCGGCGCCGGCGGCGGCCGCCGCCGCCGCTCTCGGCGAATCGCTGGCAGCGCTGCTGCTGTTCGTACCTGCGTTTCGGCGGACCGGGGCGCTGCTCGCGGCGCTGATCTTTGGCGCCTATCTCGCCCTCATGCTGCGCGCCATCGCGCGCGGCCAGCGCGACGTCGATTGCGGCTGCAGCTTCGGCCCGACCCGGCATCCCCTGGGAGCCTTCGATGTGGCGCGAGACGCCGTGCTGGCCGCCTTTGCACTGCTGGTTGCGGTCCCGGCGGCGAGCGGCGCAGAGGCCGTGGCTGCCTCGCAGGCGTTGGCGGGGTTCGCACTGCTGGCTCTGTACGGTGCGCTCGATCAAGTGATGGCATTGCAGCCGCTGCGGCGCGGAGGCGTGATATGAGTTTCGTGATCGCCTCGCAGGTCGCCCTCTGGGTGGCGCTGCTCGTCCTTGGGGTGGTGTGCATGGCGCTGGCAAGACAGATCGGCGTGCTGCACCAGCGCATCGCGCCGGCGGGCGCGCTGTCGTTGAGCCAGCCGTTGAAGCTGGGGGAGCCGACGCCCGAAATGAGTTTGTCCGCCCTGGACGGATCGGCGGTGAAGATCGGCGGAGTACGCGCCGGCCGCAGCCAGCTGCTGCTGTTTCTCTCGCCGGATTGCGCGATCTGCGAGGCGCTGTTGCCCGCGGTCCGATCCGCGCACGGCGCCGAGCGCGCGTGGCTTGACATCGTGCTGGCGAGCGACGGCGAGCCGCAGAAGCATGTCGAATTCGTCCGCGAAAAAGGCCTGGCCAAAATCCCCTACGTCATCTCGGAGCGCCTGGGGCGCAGCTACGGGGTCGCGAAGCTGCCTTACGCGGTCCTGATCGACGAAGCGGGTAAATTATCGGCGACCGGCCTTGTCAATACGCGCGAGCATTTGGAAAGCTTGTTCGTAGCCAAGGAGCGCGGCGTCAGCAACATCCAGCAATACCTCGGTCAACGTGACCATAGGCGCGTCTCGGGAGAATAGAGTGGCTCAATTCGATCATTTGGCGGAGAAAGTGCTGCGCGGCTTTGCGAGCCGAACCTCCAGGCGCAGTCTGTTCAGCGTGCTCGGTGGATTTCTTGCAGGGGCTGCGGCGCTGCCGCTGCTGCCGGTCGCGCGCGCTGCGGAGGGGGGAGGCCGGAGCGCCGAGGACTCTAAATCGGAAATCGAGGCGCCGCAATTCTCAGGAAATCCGCAAGATCCGGGGGACAGGACCAAGTGCGATTATTGGCGCTATTGCGCCATCGACGGATCGCTGTGCTCCTGCTACGGTGGCAGCGTCATCACCTGTCCGCCGGACACCGAGATGTCGCCGATCACCTGGATCGGCACCTGCCGCAACCCGGCGGACGAGCGCAACTACATCATTTCCTACAACGACTGCTGCGGCGGAGTCGCCTGGGGTCGATGCGCCTGCCAAAACAATCGCGGCGATCGGCCGCTGGTGCGGCCGCAAACCAACAATGAGATTACGTGGTGCTTTGGCACCAAGAGCCAGTCCTACACGTGCACGGTCGCCATCATCCTGGGCACGGCTATTGAGCAGAAGTAGGCTTCCGGCGGGGGCGCTGCGGATCGCGGCGGCGCTGTCGATGATGCACGGTGCCGCGGCGCAAATCCCGGCCGGGGCGGCGGCCGCAGGCGCGGCACCCGCCGGCGTGGACGATGCGCGGCGGGCCTGGCAGAACTGGACAATGAACTGCCAGGGATGCCATCGTGTGGACGGAACCGGCAGCGCCGGCACCGCCCCGGGCCTCGCCGGCACCGTGGCGAAATTCGTGCAGGTGCCCGGCGGCCGCGAGTATCTGGGCCGCGTGCCGGGCGTGGCGACCTCGCCGCTGTCGAATGCCGATTTGGCCGAGGTGGTGAATTGGATGTTGTGGCGCTTCGACCAGCAGCACCTGCCGTCGACCTTCAAACCGTTCACGGCCGCCGAGATCGGCCAATTGCGCGCCCAGCCGCTGCGTCTCGAGGCGTCGCAGATGCGCAATGACCTATTGAGGAAGGCCGACGAATCGGGACCGCCGTGAACCGCGGCGCGTCTCGCGAAGAAGTGATCATCACGACCTGTCCGCGGGACTGCTACGACTCTTGCGGAATGATCGCCATCAAGCGCGACGGAGTGGTCGCGGCGGTTCGCGGAAATCCGGCGCATCCGGTCAGCCGCGGTACCCTGTGCGGCAAGTGTTCGACGGCCTACAACCGTGAGTGGCGCGATCCGGCGCGACGCTTGACTCGGCCCATGCGCCGCTGCGGGCCCAAGGGACAGGGGCGCTACGAGCCGGTGTCCTGGGAGACGGCCATCGCGGAAATCGCCGCCCGAGTCGAGCGCATCGTCCGCTCGCGCGGTGCCCGCTCGATATTGAATGCGCATTACACCGGAACCATCTCGCTGCTGGCGGGCGTCGCGCCGATGCGATTCTTCAATCGACTGGGCGCCACCGAGGTGACGCCCGACACGATTTGCAACATGGCCGGCCACGTCGCTCTGCGCTATATGTACGGCACGTCGGTCGACGGTTTCGATCCGCGCTCGGCTCGCGACGCCAGGTGCATCGTCGTATGGGGAGCGAACCCGCACGCATCCGCGCCCCATGCTCACGATCACTGGCTGCCCGAGGCGCCCGGTCAGGTGATCGTCATCGACCCCGTTCGAACACCGACCGCCGCGCAGGCCGACATTCATTTGCAGCCCTTTCCCGGCAGCGACGCGGCGCTCGCGTTCGCGATGCTGCACGTGATCCACCGCGACGGCCTCATCGACGGCGAATTCATCACCGCTCATGTGAAGGGCTGGGAGGAGCTCGAGCCCGCGATCGCGGCGTGCGATCCGGCGAAGCTGAGCGCACTCACAGGGGTGCCCGCGGCGCTCACCGAGCGCGCTGCGCACCTGTATGCGGCCGGCCCATCGCTGCTGTGGCTGGGCCAGGGCCTGCAGCGCCAGACCACCGGCGGCAATGTCATGCGCGCCTGCGCGCTCCTGCCCGCGCTCACCGGCAACCTGTGCAAGCCGGGCGCCGGGTTCCTGTACTTGAACGGCAATCTGCGCCAGCGGGGCATGGATGAGGATTATCTGGCCGGTGTGCATCTCGCCAAGGCGCATCCGCCGGCGGTCAGCCACATGGATCTCGCCGAGGTACTGCACGACCCGGCGCGGTCCCAGGCGCTATTCGTGTGGAACATGAATCCGCTGGCCTCCTGTCCGCAGCAGGCTCGCCTGCGCCGTGCGCTCGAGCGCGAGGACCTGCTGACCGTGGTGCTCGACCTGTTTCCGACGGATACGGCGGCGCTGGCCGATTACGTCCTGCCCGCGGCGAGTTTTCTGGAATTCGACGATCTGATCGCCTCCTATTTTCACTTGACGCTGTCCGCGCAGGTCAAGGTGATGCAGCCGCTCGGCGATGCGCTGCCGAATCCGGAGATCTTTCGGCGCCTGGCGGGCGCTCTCGAATTCACGGAGCCGGAACTCTACGAGAGCGACGCCGACATGCTGTCCACGCTGCTGTCACGCAGCGGGCTCGGGCTCGATTTCGCATCGCTGGCGGCGAAGGGCACGATCTGGGTTCCGAGCGAGCCGGCCGTGCAGTTCGCCGGCGGGGCGTTTGCGACGCCGAGCGGGCGCATCGAGGTTGCGAGTGAGCGCGCGGCGGCGGACGGCCTGCCGCGGCTGCCGCAGTGCTGGAGCGATCCGCGGCCAGCGGACGGCCATCTGCGCTTGCTCTCGCCCGCGCACCCGTGGCTGCTCAACACGAGCTTCGGCAATGTCGGCAAGATCCGCGCCCGCCTGGGGCCGGCGACCATTGCACTGCACCCTGCGGATGCCGCTGCTCGGCGGCTGGCGGACGGCGATGCCGCCCTGGTGCACAACGAGTCGGGTCGACTCGTACTGCGCGTCGTCACGTCGGACCAGCTGCCGCAGGGCGTCGCGCTCGCGCACAAGGGCCGCTGGCTCGGCACCGATGCCGCAGCGGCGAACGTCAATGCGTTGAATCCCGGGGAAAAGAGCGACATGGGCGAAAGCACTGCGGTGCACAGCGTGCAAGTACGGGTGCAGGGGGTCGCCGCTCCATGAGTGCCGACGTCGGCGAAATCGGCGGAGCGGTCGGCCTCAAGCGCTCGCTGACGTATTGGGACCTCGTTCTGTACGGCCTGGCCTACATCGCGCCGTTCGCGCCCTTGAGCACGCTCGGCTTCGTGTGGAACGAGTCGAACGGGCTGATCGTGCTGGCTTACGTGCTCGGCGGCGTGTGCATGTACTTCACGGCGCGCAGCTACGCCACCATGACGGAAATGCTGCCGACGGCGGGATCGGTGTACGGCTTCGCGCGCCATTGCCTGGGTGCGTTCCCCGGATTCATCGCCGGCTGGATGATCCTGCTCGACTACCTGCTGATTCCCGCCTTTGTCTACGTGCTGATGGCCGTGGCGCTGGAAACGCTGCTGCCAGGGATCGACCGCGGCGTTTGGATCGTGCTGCTGGTGGCGATCACCACGGGCGTGAATTGGTTCGGAATCACGGTCACCTCGCGCGCCAACTTCGTGTCGGTCGCGCTGCAGGTCACTATTTTGCTCGGATTCATGGCACTCGGAGTGATGGCGCTGTACGGCGGCAAGGGCAACGGAGCGCTGACCCTGAAGCCGGTCTTCAACGCGGCGGCGTTCAGCGCGGGCAAGATATTCAGCGCGACATCGATCTGCATCATGTCGTTCCTGGGCTTCGACGCCGTTTCGACACTGGCGGAGGAAGTGCGGGGCGGCGACCGGCGGGTGGTCGGGCGGGCCATCATCGCGGTATTGGTGCTGTCGGCCGTGTTCTTCGTGTGCCTCACCTGGGTTCTCGGCAATCTGTTGAGCGGCATAACCATCAAGGATCCGGCCGCGGCCGTGTACGAGCTCGCCGCGTGGGCGACCGGTCCCTGGAGCGCGGTGGTGCTGGCGTGGGCCTTTGCGACCGTCGTGGGCGTATCGAACGCGCTGCCCATGCAGGTCGGCGTGGCGCGCGTGGTGTTCGCCATGGGGCGCGACCGGCAGCTGCCGAAGGCGCTGGCGCGCATCCACCCGCGCTATCACACCCCCTATGTGGGCATGCTGGTGACCGCGGCGATCTCACTGGCAGTGGCGCTTTACATGAAAAACCGCCTCGATGATCTCGCCTCGATCGTGAACTTCGGCGCCCTGAGCGGCTTCCTGCTCCTGCACGTTTCCGTACTGGCGCGCTTCGCCGTGAAACTGCGCTCGCGCGCGTGGGCCGCACACTGGCTGGTGCCGGTCTGCGGAATCCTCGTGGTGCTCGCGGTGTTCTCCGGCATGAGCGCGCTCGCCGTCAAGGTGGGCGTCACGTGGTTCGCCGTGGGGCTCATCTACGGTGCGGTGCTAAAGTCCAGGCATCGAGAGGATTTGCACGTGCCGCTGTGAGGCCGCGGGCCGCTGCCGCTCTGCAACCCGAGCGTCTGATTCGCCGCGTTCACCATAATCTGAGCCCGGGCGGACAGTTCGTGATGATCAACCATGGCCCCGAGGAGGCGGCTCTGGCCGCCGGATGGTGCACTGCGACAGGCTTTGTCCTGGCTTGGCGCCACGAGCAGTCCGGGATACTGAGCGGATACCGCGCGCAGGCCCCGCTGGTGTCGTGCTGGCGCCGCGCACCTGCGTAATATTCGTATTAATCAGCAATTTGCTGTAGTATCCCCAGCGGTTCGTGAATTTCTACTTGGTCCGTTTCTGGTCACCGCGCCGCTCCGGCGTCACCTTGGCCATAACCCACAAAGCAGGTTTCTTCGATCCAGGTGGCTGGCATTCCGCTTAAACTTTTTGGGCACGCGTGACCGGCCGATAGTCTCTTTTGTAGTAGGTATTCTTCACATGACGAAAATGTATGTTGGCAATCTCCCGTTCTCAATGGACGAGTCCGCGGTGCGCGCGCTGTTCGAAAAGCATGGCGCCGTACAGTCAGTGGCGCTGATCAATGATCGCGACACCGGCCGGCCCCGTGGTTTCGGCTTCGTTGAAATGGCAAGCGCTGATGCTGCGCGCGCCATGGCGGCCTTGAACGGCCACGATGTCGACGGGCGAGCGCTGAAAGTGAATGAGGCCCAGGAGCGCACTGGCGGCGGTGGTGGTGGCGGTGGTGGATCGCGCGGTCCGAAGCGCTGGTAACAGGCCTTTGGGTTGAGCGAGAACTAGGGCCGCGGCGATGCGGCCCTAGTCATTTATAGCCTCAAGTTTGGCAATCAGGGTTTACGCTCAAGGCGGGTTTGCCTATAATCGCGCCCCTCGGCTTGGGTTCTCAAGCCGGGCATTGGTCTCGCGATGAGCGCTTTGCTGTGGACTCTAGCCCCTTGTAGGGGCTTTTTCGTTAGAGATTAGGGGGCCGATGGGCCCCTTTTTTGTTTGCGCCAGCGCTTCGGGCCGAGGGGTTGTTTGCGAAGGATCGAAGAGAATGCGTGACGCCTTGATGCGCCTGCTGGAGCCGCCGATCGAGGCGCTGGGGTTCGAGTTGGTCGACATCGAATTTGCGCCGGCGGGCCGAGGTGGGGTGCTGCGCATCTTCATCGATCGCCGCGCGGGAGGGGCGGAGCCGGGGATCACGGTCGATGACTGCGCGATGGTCAGCCACCGGGTGAGCCAGGTGCTCGATGTCGAGGATCCGATCAAGGGCCATTACACGCTGGAGGTTTCATCGCCGGGTTTCGATCGGATTCTGCGTACGCGCGCGCATTTCGAGCGGTTCCTCGGCGAGCGGATATTCGCCGAGCTCAAGCTGCCGGTGAATGGGCGGCGGCGCTTCGTCGGGGTATTGAAATCGGTTGCGGGCGACTCGATTGTTATTGAAGTCGACGGGCAGGCGCACGAGCTGCCGCTCGATCGCATACAGAAAGCACGGTTACGGCCTTAAGTAACCAGGAGTCTTGGGTCTATGAACAAAGAAATATTGATGGCGGTCGACGCGGTATCCAACGAGAAGGGCGTGGACAAGGAGATCATATTCGAGGCGCTCGAGGCGGCGCTCGCGTCCGCGACGCGCAAGAAATACGGCGAAGAGCTGGACGTGCGCGTTTCCATCAATCGCAAGACCGGCGGCTACGACACGTTCCGCCGATGGAAGGTGTTCGCCGACGAATCGACCGAGCTCGAGGTTCCCGAGCGCGAGCTGCGCATGGACGATGCGCGCGAGCTCGACAAGAACGTCGAGCCGGGCGGCTACGTCGAGGAGCCGATGGAGTCCGTGCCGTTCGGCAGGATTCTCGCGCAAACGGCCAAGCAGGTCATCGTGCAGAAGGTGCGCGAAGCCGAGCGTGCGCAGGTGGTGGACGCGTACAAGGATCGTGCCGGCACGCTGGTCAGCGGCATCGTCAAGCGGGTCGATCGCAACGGCGTGTACGTCGATCTCGGCGCGAACGCCGAGGGTTTCATCGCGCGCGAGGAGATGATTCCGCGCGAACCGGTGCGTTCGCAGGACCGCATCAAGGCTTACCTCAAGGAAGTGCGCAGCGAGCCGCGCGGCCCGCAGCTGTTCCTGTCGCGCACCGCCCCCGAATTCCTGATCGAATTGTTCAAGCTGGAGGTTCCCGAGGTCGGTCAGGGCCTGATCAACATACTTGCGGCCGCGCGCGATCCCGGCGTACGCGCCAAGATCGCCGTGCGCAGCAACGATCCGCGCGTCGATCCGGTGGGCGCCTGCGTCGGCATGCGCGGCTCGCGCGTTCAGGCGGTTTCCAACGAGATCGCCGGCGAGCGGGTGGACATCATCCCCTTCGACGAGAATGCCGCGCAGTTCGTGATCAACGCCATGGCGCCGGCCGAGGTCACCTCGATCGTGGTCGACGAGGACACGCACTCGATGGACATCGCCGTTTCCGAGGACAAGCTCTCGCAGGCCATCGGCCGCGGCGGCCAGAACATCCGCCTGGCGAGCGAGCTTACCGGCTGGGAACTGAACGTGATGAGCGAATCGCAGGCCGAGGCGAAGAGCGAGACCGAATCGCTCGCGCTGCGCGAGACGTTCATGAAACAGCTCGACGTGGACGCCGACGTGGCGAGCATTCTGGTGCAGGAGGGATTCTCGACCATCGAGGAGATCGCGTACGTGCCTGCGAGCGAACTCAACGCCATCGAGGAATTCGACGAGGAAATCGTCAAGGAGCTGCGCACCCGGGCGCGCGACGTGCTGTTGACCCAGGCCATCGCCAGCGAGGAATCGATGGACGGCGCCGAGCCGGCGGCGGATCTGGTGGAGCTCGCCGGTGAGCCTCTGAGCAAGACGCTGGCCCGCAAGGGGGTCCGTACGCGCGAGGATCTGGCGGACCTGGCGGTCGACGAGCTGGTTGAAATGGGCAGCATCGACGAGAAGAAGGCCGCCGAGTTGATCATGGACGCCCGCAAACACTGGTTCGCCGAAGAAGCGAAGGCGTAGGAGCAGCACTATGGCAGATGTAACCGTCGCGCAATTCGCCGAGGTGCTCAAAGTACCCGTCGATCGGCTGCTGCAGCAGCTCGATCAGGCAGGCATCAAAGTCGACGGCGCCGAGGACATGATCAGCGAGGATGCGAAGCACGAGCTGCTCACGCATCTGCGCCGCAGCCACGGGCGCGATGACGCACAGGCCGACGCCGCGCCGCGCAAGATCACGCTGCGGCGCAAGTCGCAGTCGGAGCTGAAGCTGGCAAGCCCTCAGGGGCGCGCCCGCACCGTCAACGTCGAGGTGCGCAGCAAGCGCACCTATGTGAAGCGCGAAGTGCTCGAGGATCAGGCCCGCCACCAGCAGGAGGAAATCGAGCGCCTGCGCGAATCCGAGGAGCAGGCGAAGGCCGCGCTCGAGCGCGCAGAGCACGAGCGGCTGGAAAAGGAGCGCCTCGACCGCGAGCGGCTCGAGGAGGAAAACCGCCGCCGCAGCGACGAGGAGAATCGCAAGCGCAGCGCCGAGGAGGAGGCGCGCCGCCAGGCGGAATTGGAGGCGCGCGAACAAGCCGAGCGCGAGCGCAAGGCCGCCGCGGCCGTGAAACCCGGCAAGGCGGCGCGCGAAGTTGCGGACGACAAGGCGACCCGCTACGGCAGGCAGGAGCTGCACATCGTCGGCGACGTCAGTTCGCGGCACAAGAAGAAGAAGTCGCGCGACGGGCGCCGCCGCTCCGTCGGCGGCGAGACCGACACCAAGCATGGATTCGAAATGCCGACGGCGCGCGTCGTGCGCGAGGTCGCGATCGGCGAGGCCATGACGGTCGGGGAACTCGCGCAAAAAATGGCGGTGAAGGCGACTGAAGTCATCAAAGTCATGATGAACATGGGCGTCATGGCGACGATCAATCAAACGATCGAGCAGGACACGGCGGTACTTGTGGTCGAGGAGATGGGCCACACTGCAGTACTGCGCAAGGAAAACGTCATCGAGGACGATCTGCAGGGCGAGGCGGATGCCTCGCTCGAGGTGCTGCCGCGTCCGCCGGTGGTGACCGTGATGGGCCACGTCGATCACGGCAAGACCTCGTTGCTCGACTACATCCGGCGCACCAAGGTGGCGGCGGGCGAGGCGGGCGGCATCACGCAGCATATCGGCGCGTACCACGTGGAAACCGCAAAGGGCATGGTGACCTTCCTCGACACCCCGGGCCACGCGGCATTCACCTCCATGCGCGCTCGCGGCGCAAAGGTGACCGACATCGTGATCCTGGTGGTCGGCGCCGACGACGGCGTCATGCCCCAGACCATCGAGGCGGTACAGCATGCGCAGGCGGCCAAGGTGCCGATTGTGGTGGCGCTCAACAAGATGGACAAGCCGGAAGCGGATCCGGAGCGCGTCAAACAGGAGCTCACAAAGTACGGCGTCATACCCGAGGAGTGGGGCGGAGAGAACATCTTCGTACCGGTGTCGGCACGCACCGGCCAGGGCGTCGATCAGCTGCTCGACAGCATTCTGCTGCAGGCCGAGGTGCTCGAGCTGAAAGCGCCCACCGCGGGGCTCGCGGCCGGCTACGTGATCGAATCGAGCCTCGAGAAGGGCCGCGGTCCGGTCGCGACGGTGCTGGTGCTGCGCGGTACGCTGAAGCTCGGCGATCCGCTGTTGATCGGCCAGGAATTCGGCCGCGTGCGCGCGCTGTTCGACGAGGCGGGAAAGCCGATCGACTCGGCGGGGCCGTCGATGCCGGTGGTGGTGCTCGGCCTGTCCGGGGCGCCGAATGCGGGCGACGAGCTGCTGGTGGTCGAGAGCGAGCGCAAGGCGCGTGAGGTCGCGATGCACCGTCAGTCCAAGTCGCGCGACGTAAAACTGGCGCAGAAGAGCGCGAACATGCAGGACGTGTTCTCGAGCATGGGCGAGAGCAAGCCCAACACGGTGCAGCTGCTGGTCAAGGCGGACGTGCAGGGCAGCGTCGAGGCGCTGCGCGACTCGCTGAACGGATTGTCGACCGGGGAGGTGGCCGTCAACGTGGTCGCTTCGGGTGTCGGCGGTCTCACGGAGTCGGACGTCACGCTGGCCGCCGCATCCAAGGCGCGAATCATTGCGTTCAATGTGCGCGGCGACGCCGCGGCGCGCGCCGCGATCAAGGATCACGGCGTCGACGTTCGCTACTACAGCATCATTTACGAAGCCATCGACGACATCCGCGCCGTGCTCACGGGCATGCTGGCTCCGGAGGTCAAGGAGCAGATCGTGGGCCTCGCCGAGGTTCGCAGCGTCTTCCGCTCGAGCAAGTTCGGCACGGTGGCGGGCTGCATGGTGGTCGACGGCTACGTGCGGCGCAACTTTCCGATCCGCGTGCTGCGCGACAATGTGGTCATTTTCGAGGGGGCCCTCGAATCCCTGAAGCGCTTCAAGGACGACGTCAACGAAGTGCGCGCTGGAACCGAGTGCGGCATCGGCGTGAAGAACTACAACGACGTGCGTGAAGGCGATCAGATCGAATGCTATTCGCGGGTGGAAGTGGCGCGTACGCTGTAGCGCGGCTCACGTGGATCACTCAGACAGGCTCCTAGGCCCATGGCGAAGAACAATCCGCGCGCCCGACGCCTGGGTGAACAGATCCAGCGGGAGCTGACGGAGCTGCTGCGCCGCGACGTGAAGGACGAGCGCATCGGCAACATCACGATCACGGCTGTCGACGTCACTGGCGATCTACGCAGCGCGCGGATCCACTATCTGGTGTTCGGCAAGCAGGGGCCTGATGCCAAGGTGCAGGCCGGCCTTACGAGCGCCGCGGGGTTCCTGCGCAACGCCCTGTCGCGATCGTTGATGATCCGCTATACGCCGACCTTGAGCTTCGAATTCGACACCACGATCGAGCACGGCGTGCGCTTGACGCAGTTGATCGACTCGGTCAACAAGCCATCCGCCAAGGAGCCATGAATGGGCGCTGACGTTCACGGCATCCTGCTGCTCGACAAACCGCTGGGCGTGAGCTCGGCGGGCGCCGTGGCCCGCGTCAAGCGGCTGTTTGCCGCGCGCAAGGCGGGCCACACCGGATCACTCGATCCGCTCGCCTCGGGGATGCTCCCGATCTGTCTTGGCGAAGCGACCAAGTTCGGCGCGCAGCTGCTCGATGCGGACAAGACCTACCGGGTGAGCGTGCGATTGGGCGAGCGCACGGCGAGCGCCGATCGCGAATCCGCGGTGATCGAGCGGCGCGAGCTGCCGTGCTATTCGGTGCGCCGGATCGAGCAGGCGCTCGAGGAGTTTCCGCGCGAATACGCGCAGGTGCCGCCGATGCATTCAGCCATCAAACAGGGCGGCAAGCCGCTCTACGAATACGCGCGCGCGGGCGAGTGGCGCGAGCGGGCGCCGCGCGCGATCGTGATCCGCGAGATGCGCCTGCTCGATTGGCAGGCGCCTGACCTGTCCTTCGATGTGCGGTGCACGAAGGGCGCCTACATACGGGTCCTGGCCGAGGATCTGGCGCAGCGGCTCGAGACCGTCGGGCATGTCGTCGGTTTGCGCAGGCTGGCGGTGGCTCCATTCGCGAGCCAGCCGCAATGGACGCTGGCGGCGTTGGAGCTCATGACGCCGGCCGAGCGCCTGGCGGTGCTGCTGCCGGTCGATGCCGCATTGACCGGCTGGCGGCGGCTGGATTTGCCGGCGACCGGAGTGAACGCGTTTCGGCAGGGCCAGATCGTGTCCATACCGGAGCAACTGCCCGGGAACGTACGGATTTATGCGGCGGGGTTCGGATTTTTGGGGTTGGGGGCGATCAAACCGGAAGGACGGCTGGTGCCGCTGCGGCTCATTTCGGCCGCCACGAATCGAGCTTGAGGGCGAGTGCCGCGACGCGTACAATGCGCGCCTTCTTAAAAGGTCATAAGTTATTGATTGAGGGTTTGATTTAATGCCACTTACTCGCGAAGAAAAGACGGGCGTCGTCGGAAAATTCCAGCGCAGCGCGCAGGACACCGGATCTCCCGAAGTACAAATTGCCTTGTTGTCCGAGCGCATCAACGGCTTGAGCCAGCACTTCACCACCCACAAAGCCGACCATGCCTCGCGCCGCGGATTGCTCAAGATGGTCAATCAGCGGCGCAAGCTGCTCGACTATCTGAAGAGCAAGACCCCGGACAAGTACTCGCAATTGGTCGAACGACTCGGGTTACGCCGCTAGCAGGCGCCGCCGCCGGCCCCTTCCTCGAAGGTGGCTTGCGACTCTCATCATTTCCGACATAAGGGGCCTACGTGAGCCATCCCAAGAAAAGTTTTCAATATGGGGACCACACCGTAACGATCGAGACGGGCGAACTCGCGCGTCAGGCCGACGGGGCGGTGCTCGTGACCATGAGCGAGACGGTGGTGCTGGTGACCGCAGTGGGCCTTAAGAAGCCGACGCCGGGCCGGGACTTCTTTCCGCTGACCGTCAATTACCAGGAAAAAACCTACGCCGCAGGGCGCATTCCCGGCGGCTTTTTCAAACGTGAGGGCCGGCCCACCGAGAAGGAAACGCTCACCTCGCGACTCATCGACCGGCCGATCCGCCCGCTGTTTCCCGACGGCTTCACCAACGACGTGCAGGTCGTGGCCTCGGTGCTCTCGGTCAATGCGGAAGTGGATCCGGACATTGCCTCGCTGATCGGCGCCTCCGCTGCGCTGGCGATTTCCGGCATGCCGTTCTTAGGTCCGATCGGCGCCGCGCGCGTCGGCTATCTGGACGGCCGATACGTCCTCAATCCCACCGCCACGCAGCTCAACGAGTCGAAGCTCGATCTGGTGGTGGCCGGCACCGAAGAAGGCGTACTGATGGTGGAGTCCGAGGCAAGCGGCCTGGACGAGGCAGTGATGCTCGGTGCGGTGATGTTCGGCCACGAACAGATGCAAATCGCGATCAAGGCCATCAAGGAACTGGCGGCGCAGGCCGGAAAGCCGAAGTGGGATTGGGCGATGCCCCTGGAGATCGGCGATCTGAAGCAGACGGTGAGTTCCTTTGCCGAGAAGGACCTGGTTCAAGCCTATGCGCTGACCGAGAAGCAGGAGCGTCACACCAGGATCGGCGAGATCAAGAATCGGCTGCTCGACGCTTTGACAGGGGGCGAGTCGCCCAAGTTCACCAAGGAAGAAGTCGCCACGGAATTCTTCAATCTGGAGCATCGGCTGGTGCGCGAGCGGATTCTCGGGGGGCATCCGCGCATCGACGGCCGCGACAACAAGACCGTCCGTCCGATCAGCATCCGTACCGGAGTGCTGGCGCGAACCCACGGTTCGGCGCTGTTCACCCGCGGCGAAACGCAGGCGCTGGTGGTGACCACGCTCGGCACCGGGCGCGATGCGCAGATCATCGACGGCCTGACCGGCGAGCGCAAAGAGCCGTTCATGCTGCATTACAACTTCCCGCCGTTCAGCGTCGGGGAGACGGGCATGATGGGTTCGCCCAAGCGGCGCGAGATCGGCCATGGCAATTTGGCCAAGCGCGGCGTCAAGGCGATGATGCCGGGTCTGGAGAAGTTTCCGTACGTCATTCGCGTGGTGTCCGAGATCCTCGAGTCCAACGGCTCGAGTTCGATGGCCTCGGTGTGCGGCACCAGTTTGGCATTGATGGATGCGGGCGTGCCGATCAAGGCGCCGGTGGCCGGGGTGGCGATGGGCCTGGTGAAGGAGGGCGACCGCTTCTGCGTCCTCACGGATATTTTGGGCGATGAGGATCATCTGGGCGACATGGATTTCAAGGTGGCGGGCACCAAAGACGGCATCACCGCTCTGCAGATGGACATCAAGATCACGAGCATCACGCGCGAGATCATGAAGGCGGCGCTGGATCAGGCGCGTGCCGGTCGCCTGCACATCCTGAACGAGATGAACAAGGTGCTCAGCGCACCGCGCGAGAACATGTCCGAGTGGGCCCCGACCATCATTACGCTGAAGATCGACCCGGAGAAGATCCGCGACGTCATCGGCAAGGGCGGCGCGGTCATTCGTCAGATCACCGAAGAGACCGGTACCTCGATCGACATCGAGAACGACGGTACCGTGAAGATCGCCTCGGTGCAGGGTGCGGCCGGCCGTGAGGCGCAGCGGCGCATCGAATTGATCACGGCCGACGTCGAGGTCGGGCGCATCTACGAAGGCAGGGTCGCGCGTCTGATGGACTTCGGCGCGTTCGTGACGATACTGCCCGGTCGAGACGGCCTGGTGCACATCTCGCAGATATCCGAAGAGCGCGTGGAGCGCGTGGGCGACAAGCTCAAGGAAGGCGACGTCGTGCGCGTCAAGGTTCTCGAGGTGGATCGGCAGGGCCGCGTGCGTCTGTCGATGCGCAATGTCGACGCCGCCTAGCGGTCGGCGGCCCGGCGACAATTTTCGATTAGCGGCGTTACTGGCGGCGGCGCTCATGGCGGCGCCCGCCGTCGCGCCGCGTGCCGCGGCGGATGAGGCGCTCGGCAGCGCGGACGGCCTGTACCTGAACTGGCTCGACCGGACGGTCGCTCCGGGCGTGGATTTCTTCCGCTTCGCGGATGGCGGCTGGATCAAGTCGCATCCGATTCCGCCGGATCGAGCCTACTGGGGCGTGGACACCCTGCTCGAGCAGGATAACCAGAGCTACATTCGAGGCCTGGTCGAATCGCTGGGCAAGAGCGAGTGGCCCGCCGGCAGCGCGCAGCGCAAAGTGGCCGACTTCTACCTGAGCGGCATGGACGAGCGCGGCATCGATGCGGCGGGCATCGCGCCGCTCGCGCCGGAACTCGCGCGCATCGAGCGCATCGGCACACTGCCCGACCTTACGCAGGCGATCGCGCATCTGCAGGCGATCGGCGTCGAGGCGCCGCTGCAAATCGGCGAGATGCAGGATTTCAAGGACAGCACCCAGGTCATTGCGGTAGCGAGCCAGAGCGGACTTGGCCTGCCGAACCGCGATTACTATCTCAAGGGCGAGCCGAACTTCAGAGCGGCGCGTACGGCCTACCTGTCGCACATCGCGCGCATGTTCAGCCTGCTGGGCGACGAGCCGGCGGCGGCGGCGCGCGAGGCCAAATCCGTCATGGCGCTCGAAACGCTGCTGGCCGCGGCCTCGATGTCCGATATCGAACAGCGCGAACCGACCGCCATTTACCATCCGGTGACCGTCGAGGGTGCGCAGGCGCTCACCCCGCACCTGAGCTGGCGGGTCCTGCTTGCGGACCTCGGGCATCCGGAGATCGCGTCCCTGAACATCGGCATGCCCCAGTTTTTCCAGGCCGTCGACCGGCAGCTGACCCGCACCGCGCTCGCCGACTGGAAGAGCTATCTGCGCTGGCGGCTCATCGACAATTTCGCGCCGTATCTGTCCAAGCCTTTCGTGGACGAGGATTTCCGCATGACGTCGGTGCTCACCGGAGCCCAGCAGTTGCAGGTGCGGTGGCTGCGGGTACTGCGCGCCGAAGACGAGGCGCTGGGGTTTGCGATCGGGCAGCTGTATGTGGCAGAGAAGTTTCCGCCGGCAGCCAAGGCCGCCGCCGCCGCCATGGTGTCGCGCATTCGCGATGCCCTGCGCGAGGATCTATCGACCCTCGCCTGGATGACCCCTGAGACAAGAATGGCCGCCGAGCAGAAGCTCGATTTGATGGAAATGCGCGTTGGCTATCCGGATCGCTGGCGCGACTATTCCGGCCTGGATATCGACCGCGGCCCGTATGTGCTCAACGTGCTGCGCGCCAACGAATTCGAGGTCAAGCGCCAGCTCGCCAAAATCGGCAAGCCCGTCGACCGCAGCGAGTGGTACATGACGCCGCAAACGGTCAATGCCTACTACGATCCGTCGATGAACAGCCTGAATGTGCCGGCGGGAATTCTGCAGCCGCCTTACTTCGATGTGCGCTGGTCCGATCCGGTCAACTACGGCGCGACCGGCGCGACCATCGGCCATGAGATGACGCATGGATTCGACGATGAGGGGGCGAAGTTCGACGGGCATGGGAATCTCAGGGACTGGTGGGCGCCCGCCGACCTGAAGAAATTCCGCGAGGCGACGCGCTGCATCGCCGAGCAATACTCGCGCTTCGAAGTGAGCGGAGGATTGCACGTGCAGGGTGAACTGGTGACCGGGGAGGCCGCCGCGGATCTCGGCGGCTTGATCCTGGCCTGGCGTGCACTGCATGCCGCCGGCGGCGAGCTGTCAGCCGGCGGTGGTGAGTTCACGCCCGATCAGCAATTCTTCCTTGCCTATGCCCATTCATGGGCCGGGGCCATTCGCCCCGAGCAGGCTCAGGAACTGGTCACCACCGACCCACACCCGCCGGCCGAATACCGCACCAATGCCACTCTCGCCAACAGCCGGAGCTTTCAGACGGCGTTTGGGATACCCGACTCGAGCCCGATGGTCAAAGCCGCCCGCTGCGTCATTTGGTGAGATTCGACTCCTCGCGGTCCTTCTCGTTGTCGCGAATCCGCACCGCAGAGAGCGCCTTGTAGCCCTCGTCCGGAGCGCGCGGCCGCTGCGTCTCCGCCGCCGCAAACGGCTTTGGGCGGTCACGCAGCTGCGGTTGCTGACTCAGGAACTGCTTCAACGCCTGATCCAGGTGAGCGCTCACCTGGCTCTGCACGCTGCCGCCGTAAGAGCGTATGACGTTGATCATGAACTCCTGCGTCAGAATCGGCTCGGGCAGATGTTCCTGCTCGGCGATGACCTGCAGCAATATGCTGCGCGTGATGTCCGAATTGTTCTTCTTGTCCATCACAACGAAGTCGATTCTCTCAACGACCAACCGTCTCACGTCCCCCAGGGTGATGTACCGGCTTTCGACGGTATCGTAGAGGCGGCGATTCGGATATTTTTTAATCACTCGCGGATCGCTCATAGGGCTCCTCGCTCGTGTTGGCCGACGCGCTACCGGAAGATGCCGGTCCGTGCCTGATACCAATGACCAGTTGCTGGATACTGAAATCGAAGGATAGCGCAATGCAGCGCCAAGGCAAGCCGGCTTTTGCCGAGGGGGCGCGCCCGCCACCCCTAAAGGGGCAAGGTCAGGCGCATGGGCGTGCGCCGGATGTCCCATTTCTCCACCGCCCAGGCCCAGGCGGCGCTGATTGAACCCGCCTTAAGACCGGGGGAGGGCGCAAGGCCCAGCAGCTCGAACACGCGCGTCAGTTGCGGCAGCGCCACGCCGCTGTCCAGCCGTACGCCGCGCTCCGATTTGGCCAGCTTGGCTCCATCGGCCTCCACCAGCACCGGGACGTGCGCGTAGGCGGGCGGCGAGAGGCCGAGCAGCCGCTGCAGGTAGATCTGACGCGGTGTGTTGTCCAGCAGGTCGGCGCCGCGGACAACATGCGTCACGCCTTGGGCGGCATCGTCGACCACCACGGCCAGCAAATAAGCAAACAGCTGATCCCGGCGCTTGAGAATCACATCGCCCACGGCCGCCGCGACGTCCTGCCGATAGAGGCCTTGAATGCGGTCCTCGAACTGGACGTAGCCGGGCTCCACGCGCAGGCGAGTGGCCGTCGGTACACCCGGGATCAGCGGACCGTCGCGGCAGCTGCCGGGGTAGCGCTCCTCCTCGGCGAGCGCCGCTCGGCTGCAGGAGCACTCGAACGTCAGGCCGCGGGCGCGCAGCGCCTCCAGCGCGGCTGCATAGCGCGCCGTGCGGTCCGTTTGCCGCACGATCTCGCCATCCCATTCGAAGCCAAACGCCTCAAGGGTGCTCACGATGCCTGTGGCTGCCCCGGCCACCTCACGCGCACGGTCCACATCCTCGATGCGCAGCAGCCAGCGCCCGCCGTTGGCGCGCGCGTCCAGATAGCTCGCCACCGCGGTGTACAGCGACCCCAGGTGCAAATCGCCCGTCGGCGACGGGGCGAATCGTCCGATATAGCCGGCCTGCGCGCGCGAGATCCTACCGGTATCGATCGTCGCGGTCGCCGTACTGCTTTTCGCGGCGCTCGCGCCGCTCCTGCGCTTCCACGGACAGCGTAGCGACCGGCCGCGCCTCGAGGCGCTTGATGCCGATTTCCTCTCCGGTCTCGAGGCAATAGCCGTACGAGCCGTCTTCGATGCGCTTCAGCGCCTCGTCGATCTTGCGGATCAGTTTGCGCTCTCGATCGCGCGTACGCAGCTCGAGGCTGAATTCCTCCTCCTGCGTGGCCCTGTCGTTCGGATCGGGAAAATTCGCCGCTTCGTCCTTCATGTGCAGCACGGTGCGGTCGACCTCGACCATGAGATCGCGCTTCCAGTTCTGCAATATGCGCGCGAAGTGCTCCAGCTGCTCCTTGCTCATGTACTGCTCGCCCCGCCGGGCGATGTACGGCTTCACATTGCGCGGGCCCGCCAGCAAGCTGGCGGAAGCGCCCTGTTCGGCGTCGGCGTCGTCATCGACCGGGGCCACTCGGGTCGGGATCACCAGCGGCCGGGCATCGAATTTGATCGGGCCGAGCTTCTCGGCGGCCGCCTTCAGACTCTCCGGTTTCGGTTCGGCCTTGGCGGGCGCGGCGTGGCCGCGCGACGTGTGGACGGCGGCGGGCTTTGCCGCCGCCGGCTTGGGCGGTGGTTTATGTACTTTCACTGTTACCTTCGATGTAGCGGACGTGGGCTTAGAGTTAGCGGGCGGTCGAGCTGCCTTTTTGGCAACAGCCACTTTTCGAGCAGCTTTTTTCGGGATCGCCTTTCCTGGCCTTTTAGCCGTCTTGTTCGGTTTCTTCGAGGGCATTCGAGAGTCTCCGCCACCTAACGAAAGAGCGCGCGATTATACCGACGCATTACGGCCTGTACAGGCCGTCGGGGCTACATCTGTCAATTTTATTTTAGAATCTAACTATTTGATTGAAAAGACGATTGCCTAGGGCAGGGTGACCGGGTCGGGGCTCAGCCAGCCCGGCTGCCGGTGCTCGGCCACGACCGTGGTGTAAATGCCGCCGCGCACATTGAATTCAGCGATCAGACGCATGAACCGGGGCGCCGTCGCGGCCACCAGATCTCGCAGGATTTCATTGGTCACGGCCTCGTGGAATGCGCCGCGGTTGCGGTACGACCAGATGTACAGCTTCAGTGATTTCAGTTCCACGCAGCGCTCTTCGGGCACATAGTCGAGCTTCAGGGTGGCGAAGTCGGGTTGCCCGGTTTTCGGGCACAGGCAGCTGAACTCCGGAATGGTCATCCGAATCGTGTAATCCCGCTCGGGTGCGGGGTTGGCGAAGACTTCCAGCGGGGAGGTGCTCATGGCGGCAGGGGTTTACGAATGTGTCGTTTACTTTACACTACGCGCCACATTGACGGCCACGCGAGTGAAGGAACTGATGCGCCTAACGAAACTCAAGATTGCCGGCTTCAAGTCCTTCGTCGATCCGACCACGGTGACCTTTCCCAGCAGCCTCACGGGCGTCGTGGGCCCGAACGGCTGCGGCAAGTCCAACATCATCGACGCGGTGCGCTGGGTGATGGGCGAGATCTCGGCCAAGCATCTGCGCGGCGAGTCCATGGCGGACGTGATCTTCAACGGCTCCGCTGCCCGCAAGCCGCTGGGGGCGGCTTCCGTGGAGATGGTTTTCGACAATTCCGAGGGCAAGATCGGCGGCGCGTACGCGAACTACAACGAGGTGTCGCTGCGGCGCGCCGTGAGCCGCGACGGCACCTCGGACTACTTCATCAACGGCATCAAGGTGCGCCGCAAGGACATCACGCAGCTGTTCCTCGGCACCGGCTTGGGAACGCGCAGCTACGCCATCATCGAACAGGGCATGATCTCGAGGGTGATCGAGGCGCGGCCGGACGATCTGCGGGCGTTCCTGGAAGAGGCGGCCGGCATCTCGCGCTACAAGGAGCGGCGCCGCGAAACCGAGAGCCGGATCGCCCAGACGCGCGAGAACCTCGACCGCTTGAACGACTTGCGCGAGGAGGTGGAGAAGCAGATTCGCCACCTGCAGCGGCAGGCGGCCACGGCGCGGCGCTACCAAAGCCTCAAGGAGGAGGAGCGCAAGCTGCAGGCGGAATTGTTTGCGCTGCGCCTGCAGGGCTTGGACATGGAAGCGGGCGTTCGCGATGCCGCGGCGGCGCACTGTGAAACGGCGCTGCAGGCCGTCCTCGCAGATCTGCGCGAAGCGGAAGCGCAGATCGAACGGATTCGGGTCGATCAATCCGCCAAGGCTGACGCCCTGAGCGCCATTCAAGCGCGCTTCTACGGCGCCGGCGCGGAAGTCGCGCGCGTCGAGCAGAGCATTCAGCATGCGCGCGAGCTGCGCCAGCGCCAGATCGCCGATCTTGATCAAGCCCAGGCCCAGGTGCAGGACCTCACCGGCACCATCCAGCGCGACCGCGGTCAGCTCGAAGCGCTGGATTCGGAGCTTGAGACCATGATTCCCGGCCTGGACCAGGCGCACGCCGAGGAGCGCGACGCCTCGGCCCTGTTGGAGCGCTGTGAGCACGCGCTCGCGACCTGGCAGCATGCATGGGACGCGCACGCCCAATCGGTCGCCCTGGGCCAGGGTCAGACGCAGGTGGAGCGCGCGCGCATCGAGCAGCTGGAAAATCAGCAGCGGCGGCTGCTGCAGCAGCGGACGCGCCAGGAAGAGGAGCACGGGGCGCTCACACGATTGCAGCCGGCGGTCGACCTGGAGAGCCTGTCCTCGCAGTTCGAAACGGCGCGAGACGCCGGCGAGAACGCGGCTGCCGAGCTCGCGGAGTTGCTCGCTGAGCTGTCGCTCGCGCGCGAACGCGAGCGCGAACAGACTCAGGAGCTGAATGCGTTGCGCGCTCGCTGGCAGCAGGCCCTCGGCGCTCAGGTGTCGACCGAAGCGCTGCAGCAGGCTGCACTGGGCAAGGTGTCGGGAAAAGTCACGCAGTGGCTGAAGGCTCAGTCGCTCGACCTTAAGCCGCGCGTCGCGCAGCAGCTGCGGGTGGAGCGGGGCTGGGAGCGGGCGGTAGAAACCGTCCTGGGCTCGTACCTGGAGGCGGTGTGCGTCGATGGCCTGGACTCCGTCACGGATCTGCTGGCGAGCTTCGACGGCGGGCACCTGGCGGTGGTGAGCGCCAACAGCGCCTCCGGCGGTCCCGATGCCGCATGTCTGCAGGCGAAGGTGCACGGCGCTGCGTACTTGAGCTCCGTGCTCTCGTACGTGTTCACGGCCGAGACGTTGGGCGAGGCACTGCGGCTCAGAGGCGGATTGACCGCGGGCCAATCGGTGGTGACGCGGGACGGCATCTGGCTGGGAGCGGACTGGCTGCGGGTGTCGCGCGATCCCGAGCCTCATACCGGCGTGATCGAACGCGAGGAGTCGCTGCGCGAGCAGCGCGCGTCATCGAGCCGCCTCGAGCGGGAGGTGAAGGACCTCGAGCATATGCTGGAGCTCTCGCATCAGCGGGTGCGCGACCACGAAGACCGCCGCGATCGATTGCAGACCGACGTCAACCGGCTGCACCGCGAGCACGTCGACCGGCGGGCGCAGCTCGACTCGGCCGAGGCTCGCAAAGCGGATGCCGCGCGGCGCCTGGGGCAGCTCGAGACGGGACTGGCGGACGTGCGCGGCGAGCTCGAGCGCACCGAGACCGAATTGCGCGCGGCGCGCGGCCGCCTGGAAGCGGCCATCGATGCACTGGTGGCGCTCGAACCGAAACGCCTCGAGCTCGAGCGGGAACGCGAGCGCATGCGCAGCGAGCTGGCAGCCGCGCGCGCCGCCGCCCAGGCCGCGCAGCAGCGCTCGCACGAGCTGGCGCTGCTGGTCGAGTCGCGCCGTTCATCGCACGCCTCTCTGCGCAACACGCTCGCGCGCGTGGAGAAGCAGCTGCAGGACCTTGCCCTGCGCCGCGACGAGCTGGCGCGGCAGCTCGCTGACGGCGAAGCGCCGCTCGTCGCGCTGCAAGCGCAGCTGGAAGAGGCGCTTCGGGTTCGCGCGCGGGTCGAGGGCGAGCTGCAGGCCGCGAGAATCGCCAGCGATGAGCTGGATGCGCTGCTGCGCGAGCGCGACACGCACCGCGCTTCCGTCGAGCAGCGGGTGGAGTCGGCGCGCGCGGCCATGGAGGAGGCGCGCCTGGCGGCACAGCAGGTGCGGGTGCGCCGCGAAAGCGTTGCCGAGCAGCTGGCCGCCACGAATTTCGAATTGAGTGCGCTTCTGGCCGGGCTTGCCACGGAGGCCACGGTGCCGGGCTGGGAATCGCAGCTCGAGGAGGTGAAGGGAAAGATCGAGCGCCTGGGCCAGGTGAATCTCGCGGCGATCGGCGAGTTCAAAGAGCAGTCCGAGCGCAAGGAGTACCTGGACCGGCAGTGCAAGGATCTGACCGACGCACTCGAGACTCTCGAATCGGCGATGCGGAAGATCGACCGCGAAACGCGCACGCGCTTCGAGGATACCTTCGACCGGGTGAATGCCGGCCTCAAGGAGAAGTTTCCGCGGCTATTCGGCGGAGGTCATGCGTATCTGGAGCTCGCCGGGGAAGAGTCGGAGGCGGCGGGTGTTTCGGTCATGGCGCGCCCGCCGGGCAAGCGCAACAGCACCATCAGCCAATTGTCCGGCGGCGAGAAGGCATTGACTGCGGTGGCGCTGGTATTCGCGATTTTCGATTTGAATCCGGCGCCGTTTTGCCTGCTCGACGAGGTCGATGCGCCGCTCGATGAGAACAACGTCGGACGCTTCTGCGACATCGTGCGCGACATGTCGCGCAGCGTGCAGTTCATCTTCATCACCCACAACAAGAGCACCATGGAAATGGCCTCGCAGCTGGTGGGCGTTACCATGAACGAGCCCGGTGTGTCGCGCCTGGTGGCCGTTGACGTGGATGAGGCCGTGCGCATGGCCGCGATGTAAGGACAGCCTCAGTTGGGCGAGTTGCGTTGGACCTTGTTGGGGCTCGGGATACTGGCGATCCTTGCCATTTGGTGGTGGTCCGCGCGCCGCTCCGGCCAGGCGCCGGGCAATGCCGAGCTGCGCGAGTCGACCGCAGCGCCGCCCCTGCACGGGTTCGCTCCCGTCGGCGAGTCGGCACTGGCCGAAAGGCGGCCCGCCGTGAGCGAGTCTCGCGATTGGGGCGTGCCGCCGCTGGAGCCGCTGAGCATCCGTGCGACCGACCTGGAGGGCGTGCCCGAGCTGGATGAGCCCATGATGATCGATGCCGACCCGCTGGACATGACCATGGACATCGGGCCGCCGCTGATCAAGGCGCCGCCGCCGGTGCCCATGCCTTCGGCCTCGCTCGCGCCCGCGCCCGCGCCGGCATCCGCTCCCGCGTCCACACCGGCAGCCGCTGCGGCCCCGGTGCAGCGGACGAGTGCGGAAAGCAGCGACCGCGTTGCCACAGTGGCGCCGCAGGTTCCGAACGCCAGCGAGATGCAGAGGATCGTGACGGTTCGCGTGTGCGCGGTCGGCGCCGCGCGCTGGTCGGGCGCCGCTTTGATGGCGGCGCTCGAGCTCCACGGGCTGGCCTACGGCCGATACCAGGTCTATCACCGAAAACATAGCGACGGCCGCAGCATTTTTTGCGTGGCGAGCCTGATCGAGCCGGGCACGTTCGACATCGCGCACATGGCGGAAGAGGAGTTTCGCGGCGTGAGCTTGTTTGCGGTGCTGCCGGGACCGCTCGAACCGCTGCACGCCATCGATGCGCTGCTGGCCACTGCGCGCGATCTGGCGCGGGAGCTGTCGGGAACGGTGCAGGATGCCAATGGGATACCGTTCTCGCCGCAGCGCGCGGCGGCGCTCCGCGAAGATGTGGCTCGGTTTCAGGCGCTGCTGCCGTAGCATTCGCCTCCGGTGAGCGTCAAGAGCGAAGCGGGTCGGGCGAAGAGGGCGGCGGCAGCGCGAGCCATCGAGCTACGCGAGCTTCTGGAGCGCTATAATTATCGGTATTACGCGCTCGATGATCCGGAGGTGCCGGATGCCGAATACGATCGGCTCATGCTCGAGCTGCGGGACATCGAGAGCCGCCACCCCGAGCTGCTCACACCGGATTCCCCGACGCAGCGTGTGGGAGCGGCGCCGGTCGCGGCGTTCGGTGCGGTGCGCCACCGCATTCCCATGCTGTCGCTGGACAACGCCTTCAGCGACGAGGAGGTGGGGGATTTCGACCGGCGCATCCGCGAGCGGCTGCAGCAGTCGGGGCCGATACGCTACTCGGCGGAGCCCAAGCTCGACGGCCTGGCGATCAGCGCGCTGTACGAGCGCGGCGCCTTCGTGCAGGGAGCCACTCGCGGCGATGGCGAGACCGGCGAGGACATTACGCAGAATCTGCGCACCATCGCCGCGCTGCCGCTCAAGCTGCGAATCTCGAACGCGCCGCGCGTGCTCGAGGTGCGCGCCGAGGTGTTCATGCCGCTGGCCGGCTTCGAACGCTTCAACAAGGAAGCCGTGGCCCGCGGCGAGAAGAGCTTCGTCAATCCGCGCAATGCGGCGGCGGGAAGTTTACGGCAGCTCGATCCGCGCGTGACGGCCGCGCGCCCGCTCGATATGTTCATCTACGGCATCGGCTACGTGGAGGGCGAGATGCCGGAGCATCACGGCCAGCTGCTGCAGTTGCTGCGCCGCTGGGGATTTCGGATCTGTCCGCAGTCCCGCGTGGTCGAATCGGCCGAAGGCTGTCTCGAGTACTACCGGGAAATGGGTGCGGCGCGCGCCCGGCTGCCCTATCAAATCGACGGCGTCGTGTACAAGGTCGACGACATGGGGCTGCAGCGGCAGCTGGGCTTCGTCTCGCGTGCGCCGCGTTGGGCCATCGCCCACAAGTTTCCCGCCGAAGAGGCATTGACGGTGGTGCGCGGCATCGAGTTTCAAGTGGGCCGCACCGGCGCGTTGACCCCCGTGGCGAGGTTGGAGCCGGTCTTCGTGGGCGGTGTCACGGTCAGCAACGCGACCTTGCACAACATGGATGAAATGACCCGCAAGGATGTGCGGCCGGGGGATACCGTGGTGATCCGCCGGGCGGGTGACGTCATTCCGGAAGTCGTGCGGGTTCTGACCGAGCGGCGCGTCGCGGGTGCGAAGCTGGTGGCGCTGCCCAAGGTCTGTCCCGTGTGCGGCTCCCCGGTGGTGCGCGAATCGGATCAGGCCGTCGCGCGCTGCACCGGAGGCAGATCCTGCGCAGCGCAGCGCAGGGAGGAGATCAAACACTTCGCCTCGCGCCGCGCGCTCGACATCCAGGGGCTCGGCGACAAGATCGTCGATCAGCTGGTCGAGAGGGATTGGGTGCGCACGCCGGCTGATGTGTTTTCGCTCGATGAAGCGCGGCTCGCGACCCTGGAGCGCATGGGCGAGAAGTCCGCGCAGAAGCTGCACTCCGCCATCGCCGCGGCCAAGCAGACCACCCTGCCGCGGTTATTGTACGCGCTCGGCATACGTGACGTGGGCGAGGCGACGGCGCTGGCGCTGGCCCAGCACTTCGGCGGGGTGGTCGCGCTGCGCGGCGCATCGGCGGAGGAGATCCAGCGCGTACCCGACGTGGGTCCGGTGGTGGCGGCCCATATCTGCGCGTATTTCGGCAACGCGGAGAACGCGGCGCTGGTCGACCGGCTGCTGGCGAGCGGCGTGCGCTGGCCGGCGGTGAAGCGAGGCGCTCCCAAGGGTGAGCTTGCCGGCCGCACATTCGTACTGACGGGTACGCTCGCGGGATTCACGCGCGAGCAGGCGGGGGAAGCGATCACGCTGCGCGGCGGCAAAGTGAGCGGCAGCGTCTCGAAAAAGACCGACTACGTCGTGGCGGGCGAGGACGCGGGTTCGAAGCTCAAGAAGGCCCAGGAGCTCGGCATCGCCGTGCTCGATGAGCGGGCGTTCTTGAAATTGCTCAAAGAATAAAAAGGCGGGCCCGTGCGGGCCCGCCATTCTAAGGCCCTTGGGTTCGCCCTGCCGCTCAGAGCTTCCTTTCGATTGTCGCGTTTTTCTTCAGGTCCGCCACATAGGCCTGCAGCTTCTTGCGGATCACGGCGTTGGTGAGCTGGGACTTGACCTGGTCGAACGGCGGCGGCGTGACCTCGCGCGTATCCTCGAGCTTGATCACGTGCCAGCCAAACTGCGTTTGTACGGGCTGCTGGGTGTATTCGCCCTTCTTCAGCGCCTTCACGGCGTCGGCGAACGGCTTCACCATGCGCGCCAGCGTGAACCAGCCGAGGTCTCCGCCATTGGTCTTGGAGCCGTCGATGGAGTCTGCCTTGGCAAGGTCTTCGAACTTCGCGCCGCCCTTCAACTTCTTGATCTCCTGGTCCGCCTGCTCCTTGCTGGAGACCAAAATGTGCCGCGCGTGATATTCGGTCTTGTCCATCGAGGCGATGGCGCTGTCGTACTCGGCATGCAGCTCCGCATCCGTGGGGTCCTGGCCCTTCAGGAACTTCTGCGACTCCGCGTCGGCCATCACGCGCAGGCGTAGAACAGCGAGCTGCGCCTCGGTATCCGGACTCTTATCCAAGCCATCCTTGTCCGCCTGCGCAGCCAGGAGCTGCATGCTGATCAGCTCGTCCAGGACCTGGTTCTTCTGATCGGCCGTCAACTCCTGCTGCTTGCCCTGCAGCAGACCCTTGACGTAAATGTCGAATTCGGAGCGCGATATGGGCGTGCCGTTCACGATGGCGACCGCTGCCGGCGCCGGCTTCTCGGCCGCCGGGGGCGCGGCCGCCTGCTGAATCTTGCCGCAGGCCGCCAGGCCGGCAATGGCTATCACGGTGAACGCCACGGTCCACGGCGCACGAGAAAATTGGCTCATTGGGATCCTCTGAAACAAAAAAAGCGACTTTGGCCTATGCGGCCGAGGCGCCCGGGGGCGGCAGTTTAAGATAATTCACCCCATTTGGCGAAAAATCGCGTCCCGGGGGCCTCGCAGCACCCGCGCCGGCTGCGCCTCGGCAGAGGCGAATCAGACAAGATCCTGGGCTGGATCCGCGGGCGGCGGCAGCGCCTCGATCGCCAGCGCGTGAATGTCGGTCTTGAGCATGTCCTCGAGCGCGGCGTACACCAAACGGTGGCGCGCCACGGCGGAGACGCCGCGGAAGGCCGCGGATACGATGCGCACACGAAAATGGCTGTGTCCGCCAGCGGCGCCCGCGTGGCCGGCGTGCAGGTGACTTTCGTCTTCGATGGTAAGATCCAGCGGCGCGAACTGCTCGGTGAGCCGCCGCCGCAGCCGCTCTTCGCGGGCGGAGCGGTTCACGGTGGCGCCGTGTCCGGGCGCGCCGCCTTCGTCTTGCCGCTCAGCCACAGCACCTGCGGGATCATGAAGAGCAGCATCGCCACGCTGATGCCGAAGACTTTGAAGTTTACCCAGACGCTCTCGGCAAAGTTCCGAGCCACGTAGATATTCGCCGCCGCGAGCAGCGCAAACCAGCCCGCCCACAACGAATTGATGAGGATCCACGACTGGCGGGATATCTGCAGAGGCTCGCTGAACACGCTTTCGAGCATGCGCCGGGCGAGCGGCTGTCTGCCGACCACCATGCTGCCGAGAAAGGCGGCGGCGGTAAGCGCGAGCAGCACCGTGGGCTTCCACTGAATGAAGCGCTTGTCGTGCAGGACCAAAGTCGCCGTGCCGAGAATCAACGCTACCGCGAGCGTGACGATGTGCATGGTCTTGAAGCTCCCCGCGCGCAGCCGATGCGCGAGCAGCACCACGCTGCACATGAGCATCAGCGAGGCGGTGGCCCAATACAACCCCAACAGCTTGAACGTGAGAAAGAAAACGATGAGCGGCGACCACTCGAGCAGTTGATTCATGCGGGTATCATAGCCTTCGAAACATGAGCATATATCTGCAACTTCATCCGATATCGCCCCAGCGTCGCTTCGTCCGGCAGGCAGTCGAGGTACTGCGAGGTGGCGGGGTCATCGTCTACCCCACCGATTCGTGCTACGCGCTCGGCTGTCACATCGGCGACAAGGCCGCTCTGGAGCGCATCCGCGCCATTCGAGAAACCGACCGCAGCCACCATTTTACCCTGGTGTGCCGCGACTTGGGGGAAGTCGGCAAATATGCGCTGGTGGACAACTGGCAATATCGCCTGCTGCGTGCGCACACGCCGGGTCCTTATACCTTTTTGCTGAAGGCTTCGCGGGAGACGCCGCGGCGCCTGAAGCACGAGCGGCGCGGCACGATCGGGCTGCGCGTTCCCGACCACCCCGTGACGGCGATGCTATTGACCGAGCTGGGCGAGCCGGTGATGAGTTCAACCCTGCTGCTGCCGGGCGAGCAGCTGCCGCGCACCGATGCCAAGGAAATCTATGAGCGGCTCGAGCACCGCGTCGATCTGGTGCTCGACGGCGGCAATTGCGGGCTGGTACCGACTTCCGTGATCGATCTGTCGGGCGACCGCGCGGTCGTGGTGCGTGTCGGTCGCGGCGATGTCGCCCCCTTTGCGGGTACCGTAACCGTATAATGCTCGAACAATGCGGGCGAAATAGCTCGTGTTTTTCTAAATAACGAGTGCAAGCATTGGATTTATCTGCGTTTCTTTCAAAGGTTTCCATCTGGGCAATCCCAGTTCTATTTGCGATTTCCCTGCACGAAGTCGCGCACGGCTGGATGGCGCGATACTTCGGCGATCGGACTGCGGAGATGCTCGGGCGCCTGAGTCTCAATCCGCTGCGCCACATCGATCCCATCGGCACCGTGCTGGTGCCGGCATTCTTGCTGGTGACTAGCGCACCCGTGATGTTCGGTTGGGCAAGACCGGTGCCGGTCGCGACCAAGGCGCTGCGCAACCCGCGCCGCGCCATGGTGCTGGTGGCGCTTGCCGGTCCTCTCGCCAATCTGGTCATGGCCGCTCTCTGGTGCGCCGTGCTGGGCGCGGTCGCACGCATCAACGGCAACGCCACCTTGATCGGCTGGATCGCGCTCATGGCGCAGGCGGGTATCGTGATCAACGTGGTGCTGGCCGTGTTCAACCTGCTGCCGATTCCGCCGCTCGACGGCGGCCGCGTGCTCGCCGGGCTGCTGCCCGCCGCATGGGGCGCA
This sequence comes from Steroidobacteraceae bacterium, assembly GCA_052326345.1. Classification (GTDB taxonomy): domain Bacteria; phylum Pseudomonadota; class Gammaproteobacteria; order Steroidobacterales; family Steroidobacteraceae; genus Bog-1198. The sequence continues at coordinate 106,093 of JBKQOZ010000027.1, forward strand.
CGGCTGGAGAAGATCGAGCCGGTCGGGCTATTCCTCGTGCTCGGTCTGTCCGCGCTCGGAATGCTCGGGTGGCTGTTCGAGCCCACCTACCGGGTCATCGGACGCGTCATCAACGTGCTATTCGGAGCGCCGGCGTGAGCGGACCCATACAAAACCGACGAGTGCTGTCCGGTATGCGGCCGACCGGCATGCTGCACCTGGGCAATTATCACGGTGCGCTGAAGAACTGGATCGAACTCCAATACCACTACGAATGTTATTTCTTCATTGCCGACTGGCATGCGCTCACGACCGGCTACGCGGACACGTCCAAGCTCGAGGAGTACGTGTGGACGATGGCCATCGACTGGCTGGCCGCGGGCCTCAATCCGGGGGTGGCCACCTTATTCATCCAGTCCAGAGTTCCCGAGCATGCCGAATTGCATCTGCTGCTGTCGATGATAACCCCGCTCGGCTGGCTGGAGCGCGTACCGTCCTACAAGGACCAGCAAATGCAGCTCAGCGATCGGGATCTGGCCACCTACGGCTTTCTCGGCTATCCGCTGCTGCAGACCGCCGATATCCTGCTGTACCGCTCGCAGTATGTGCCGGTCGGCGAGGACCAGGTCGCGCACGTGGAGATCACGCGCGAGATCGCACGGCGCTTCAATCACATCTACGGCCGCGAGCCGCAGTTCGAGCAGAAGGCCGAAAAGGCCATCAGGAGCCTGGGCACGCGCAATTCGGCGATGTATCGCACCCTGCGCAAGGAATATCAGGAAAAGGGCGATGCCGACGCATTGGCAAAAGCGCGGGCGCTGGTGGAATCCAACGCGCGGCTGACGGTGGCCGATCGCGACCGCCTGTTTGGATTCCTCGAAGGCACGGGAATCTCGATCCTGCCGGAACCCGAAGTGCTGCTCACCGCCACGCCGAAGGTGCCGGGCTTGGACGGGCGCAAGATGTCCAAGTCCTACGACAACACGATCGGGCTGCGCGAGGACCCGGATTCCGTGGTCAAGAAGCTCAAGGCCATGCAAACCGATCCTGCGCGTGTGCGCCGTACTGATCCGGGCGACCCGGACAAATGTCCGGTGTGGGATCTGCACAAAGTGTATTCAAATGCCGACACTCAGGCGTGGGTGCAGCGGGGATGCCGCGCCGCGAGCTTCGGCTGCCTGGAGTGCAAGGCGCCGCTGATCGACAAGGTCGTCGAGGAGATTGCGGCGATTTCCAAGCGTGCGCAGGAGTTTGAGGAGAATCCCGAGCTGGTACGCGGTATCATCGCTGAAGGGTGCGAGCGTGCGCGCGCGGCGGCGCGCGAAACTTTGGATGCGGTTCGTCAAGCCATGAACATCAACTACCGTTGACCAGATGAAACCCGAACTGACGCTCGTTTCAACCGCAGCGCCGGCTCCGCCGGCGGCCGCCGCGGCCCCTGCGCAGGCCGAGATGCCGTTCGCGGTGGTGGAGGGTCAGCCCGTTACCGAGATGCCGCGCGATCTGTACATCCCGCCGCAGGCGCTCGAGGTGTTTCTCGAGGCGTTCGAGGGACCGCTCGACATGCTGCTGTACCTGATCAGGCGGCAGAATCTCGACATCCTCGATATTCCGATTGCGGAGATCACCCGTCAGTACATGCGCTACATCGAGCTGATGCAGGTGCTGCAATTGGAGCTGGCGGGCGAATATCTGCTGATGGCCGCGACGCTCGCGGAGGTCAAATCGCGGATGCTGCTGCCGCGGCCGCACGGCGCCGATGCGGCGGATGAGGCGGATCCGCGAGCGGAGCTGGTGCGCCGTCTGCAGGAATATGAGCGCTTCAAGCGCGCCGCCGAGGGGATCGAGCGCCTGCCGCGGCTGGAGCGGGATACGTGGGTGGCATGCGCGGAGCTCGTCGACCGCAAAGTCGTGCGCATCGCGCCGCAGGTCACGCTGCAGGAAATGCTGGTCGCCTTCCAGGACGTGCTGTCGCGCAGCGAGATGTTTGCCCACCTGCACGTGCAGCGCGAGCCGCTGTCGGTGCGGCAGCGCATGACCGACGTGCTGTCGGCGCTCAACGAGAGCGCGTTCGTGGATTTCGTGCGGCTGTTCCGGCCGCAGGAGGGGCGCCGCGGGGTGACCGTCACCTTCGTCGCCATCTTGGAGCTGTTGCGCGAAGGGCTGATCGAAATCGTTCAATCGGAAGCCTATGGACCTCTGCACGTGCGACTCGGCAATCCATCCCAACACTTGAGACTGGTGACCAACGACGATGCCGCAAACGACGATGGGAGAAGCTAAGTGAACGACCAATACGTTCGCAATGTGATCGAGGCGGCGCTGCTCGCCGCCGGCCGCCCGCTGGCGGCCGACGAACTCGCAGGCCTGTTCGATGAGCGCGATGGAACGAATGCCGAGGAAGTGCAGGCCGCCATCGGCGCGCTTCGCAGCGAGTACGAAACCCGCGGGCTCGAGCTGGTCGAGGTCGCGAGCGGCTACCGGATCCAGATCCGCGCGGCGGTCGCTCAGCCGGTGTCTCGGCTGTGGCAGGAGCGGCCGACCAAGTACTCCCGTGCACTGCTGGAAACCTTGGCGCTGGTGGCTTACCGGCAGCCGATCACGCGCGGCGAAATCGAACAGATTCGCGGCGTCGCGGTGAACCCGAACATCATCAAGACCCTGCTCGAGCGCAGCTGGATCCGGGTGGTCGGGCATCGCGACGTGCCGGGAAAGCCCGAACTGCTTGGCACCACGCGGGAATTCCTTGATTACTTCAGTCTGAAAAAGCTTGACGACCTGCCGACGCTCGCCCAGCTCAAGGAGCTCGAGGATCTGCGCGTGCAACTGGCGCTGCCAGGCGCCGACGCGGCCGGCACGGATACCCATGCGGCAAGCGCGCAATCGGCAAGCGCGCAATCGGCTGGCGCGCAATCGGCTGGCGCGCAATCGGCGGCCACCGATTCGGCGGCCGCGGACGACGCGGCGCAGACCGCCGGCACGGACGTCGCGGCGGATGAGGATGAACTGGAGGCAGCCGATGCGGGGCAGCCGCGCGCTCAGGGGTTGGTCGCGCGCGGTGTTGAGGACGACGTGGACTGATGCGCTCGCGCCCACGCGCAGCCCCCCGCGATCGCAACAAGCCTGCAGCGCGCAAGGCGCCTGCGGAACACCAGGAGCCGCCGTCGACGCGCGTGCAAAAGCTGCTGTCGGCGGCGGGAATCGGTTCGCGTCGCGAGGTTGAGCGCTGGATTCGCGAAGGGCGGCTGCAGGTCAACGGCGAGGTGCCGGCCCTGGGGGCGAAGCTTGCCGCCCGGGACCGCATCACGCTCGACGGCCGCCCGGTGCGCCTGCACGCGCCGAAGTCCGGGGAATTGCGCGTGCTGCTGTTTCACCGCTCGCCGGGCGAGACACTGGACTTGAAGTCTGCGACTTCGCGCGCCGCCGAGCACCTCAACTTGCCGCGCTCCTCCGGCCGCTGGCTGGCGATCCAACCCATGCCCCCGGTGGACGGCGGGCTCGAGATCCTGACCGATGACGGATCGTGGGCGCATCGGGTATCGCGCGGGGTGCATGCGCTCACGGTCGATTACGTGCTGCGCATGCGCGGACCCTTGAGCGAGGCATTGGTCGGGGAGTTCCGTGCCGCCGCGGATTGCGAAGGCGAACCCATGTGCATCCTCAATGCCGAGGCGCAGTATGGTGCGGGTTCCAACCATTGGCTGCATGTCACCGCGCGTGCGACGCGCTCCGCCCAGATTCGCCACTGGTGGGGCGCCCGCGGCATCATCGTCAGTCGGCTGATGCGCGTGCGGTTCGGACCGGTGCACCTGTCGCGCGAATTGCCGCGGGGACATTCGCGCGCGATGCTGGCAAGCGAACGCAACGCGCTGATGAACGAGATCGACGCCGCAAGAACGGCCCGCGACGCGCCGACCGTCGAACGGCGCTAGCTTCCTTCCTTCGGCTCGGAGGCGGCGAGCAGCTCCTTCAGGTACTGCTGCCAAACGGCGGCCCACGTGTGGGTGCCGTGCCCATGCGTCTGGTCGGACGCCGGCAGCAGCACGAAGCGGCCGTGCTTCACGCGTTTGATCTCGCGTTCCGCGATGCCGAGCTCCGGCGGATTGATGAAATCATCCGCCGAATTGATCCACATGACCGGAGCGGTGATCTTGTCGAGATCGCCCGACGGGTCGTAATTGCGCGACGCGTTGAACTGATACAGCACGTCGTTCGCGTCCAGGACGCTGATTTCGCGTTCCATGTACTTTTGGACGAATTCATCCGCCGCGTCCCGGTTCGGCAGGGCGATCTGCATCTGGATCGGCGCGCTGCCGGCGATGAGCAGCATGCTGGCGGCCGTGCGCAAGCCGTTCGCCGGTTCGGTGTGATATTCGCCCTGCAGCCATGCCGGATCGGAGCGAATCGCATCCATGAGAAGATCGCGCCACGCCCGATTGCGCCCTGCGATCTGCACCGGCAGGCAGGCAAGGGGCATCAGCGCGTCCGCGAAATCGGGGTACCGCTCCGCCCACATCCACGCATGCATGCAGCCCATGGACGTCCCGATCACCAGGCGCAAATGATCGACCTGCAGCCCCTGGGTGACGAGGAGGTGCTGCGCGTTCACCATGTCATCATAGTCGTACTGCGGAAAGTGGGCGTGCAGGCCGTCGCTCGGCTTGCTGGATTCGCCGTGGCCGATGCCGTCCGGCAGGATGATGTAATAGCGGCCGGTGTCGAGCAATTGCCCCTTGCCGAACAGCACTGCGGCGAATCGGTCCACCAGAAAGCTGTGGCCCGATCCGCCGGTGCCGTGCAGGATGAGCACCGCATTGGCGACGCGGCCGTGCGCATCGCGATGAGGGCTGCCGAGCGTCATGTAATGCAGGCGCAGCTCGGGCAATGTTTCACCCGAGGCGAATTGAAAGTTCGGGACCACGTAGTTACCTTCCTTGGACTTGGCCGCGCCGCCCGCAGGGTCGGCGAACGCGGTGCGGGGCGTCAGACAGATGCACGCGGCCACCGCGAAGAGCATGCGGGCGAAAGCGCGTCGATTGCCTGATATAGCCATAGGCCGTCGCTCCTGATGATTTACTGCGCGTCGAAATATTCACCGCTGATTCCGCGTCCGTGCGCGCTCAGCAAGTACAGAAACGGCCCGGCGACCGACTCAGGCGCCGGCAAAGTGTTCGGATCCTCCGCCGGATACGCCGCGGCCCGCATGGCGGTGCGCATGCGTCCCGGGTTGACGCTGTTGATGCGGATGTTCTGTTCGCCTTCGAGCTCCTGGGACAGCATGCTGCGCACCGACTCCAATCCGGTCTTCGAGACGGCGTAGGCGCCCCAATACGCCCGCTGGTTTTTGACCACGCCGCTGCTGACGAAAATGACGGAGGCATCGGCAGATTGGCGCAGGTTGGGCAGCAACACCTGGGTCAATATGAAAGGTGCGGTGAGATTCACGTGCAGCACCCGGCACCAGGTGGGGACGTCGTATTGCTCCAGGGGCGTGCGGTCGCCCAACACGGCGGCGGCGTGCACCAGGCCGTCCAGCTTGCCGAATTCGTCGCCGATGGTCTTCGCCAAACGGTCATAGTCGACCGCCGTCGCGGCCGCGAGATCGAGCGGCGCGATGGCGGGCTGCGGCGCGCCGAGCGCCTCGATTTCGTCGTAGACTCGATCGAGCTTGGCTCCGTTGCGGCCCGATAGAATCACACTGGCGCCGGCGCGCGCGCATTCCACGGCGAGGGCGCGGCCAAAACCGCCGCTCGCGCCGGTGATCATGATCACTCGGCCCGCAAGCAAACCTGAGTCGGCGGTGAATTGTCTGGGTAGCGACATGGATGCTCCGCCCATAAGCCTAATCTTGCCTCGCAGCGCGCCGGGCCGTGCTCCACGCCAGGCGCAGGTCTTGCAGGCGAAAGCCGGCATCGGCCGCGGCCCCGCGGATATTCAAATGCTTTGCGCCGAGCGCCGCAAGCACCAGCAAATGGCGCAGCTGCGCCCGCTGCGGCCCTGGCAACCCGGCGGCGGCGGCCCCGAAGAGCTGCGCGGCGCGCCGGCGCAGCGCCTGCAGATAGGATTGTAATCGCGGCGGCGGTTCGGCGGCGGCGAGATCCGCATTTTCGATGCCCGCGCCGAGCAGCTCATCGACGGGAAATAGGACCCGGCCGGCGCGCGCGTCGCGCCGATAGTCGCCGATCGCGGCCGTCAGGTATTCGGCGGCGGCAAGCGCCGCGGTGCAGGCGCACACCGCCTCCTCGGCTTCGCGCGACCGCTCTCCGGCGAGTCGCGCGGCGACCATGAGCGGCTCGGCGCGCAGCGCTGCGCTGTGCTCCGGCAGCTGCGCGCCGCGCTCCAGCGGAACACCGGCGACCTGCCGCGCGGCTGCGTCCACTGCGCTCGCGAGCGGCGCAAATTCGGTGGACGCGGCACGCGGCAGATCGGCCAGAAATCGGCTGATGGGATGCACAGGCGACCCTGTGCTCAGCCGGCCCATTTCCTCGCGCCACCAGGCCAGCTTGAGGCGCGCCACCGCTGCGTCGGTGCCGGGATCCATCAGCGCCCGCCACTCGGCCAGCAGCGCGTAGATACCGAGCAAGGGGTCGCGGCAGTCGCGCGAGGCGAACAGCCAGCTCCAGTGGCGCGCCGTGGCGGGCGGCACGGCGCGGCTGCGATAAGGTTCCTCAAGCGTCCTCAGACGGGGTCTCGTCGGCAGCCGCGGAAGATTGTGCGGCGCCTGTGAGGCGCGGCGTGCGCGCCAGCATGTCGATGCTCTCGATCGGCTCGAGCTCGCGGTTCACGCGCAGCCCCAGCTCCGGAAATCGCCGCGCCGCCGGCAGGACCTGCTGTTCGAGCGAGCCGACGGCCTTGTTGAAGGACTCCACACTGCTGCCGAGGGACTTGCCCAGTCTGCCGAGGTGCTCGCCGAACACTGCGAGGCGCTTGTACAGCTCCTCGCCGAGCCTGCGTATCTCGATCGCGTTGTCCGCGAGGATGGCTTGCTTCCAGCCGTAGGCGACGGCTTTGAGCAGGGCGACGAGGCTGGTTGGGGTGGCCAGCATGACGTTCTGCCGCAGCGACTCGTCGATCAGTCCCGGATTCTCCTGCAGCGCGGCGGACAGGAATTGATCGCCCGGCAGGAACAACACCACGAAATCCGGGCTCTGTTCGAACTGGGACCAGTACTGTTTCGAGGCCAATTCGCGCACCCGTGCGCCAACGAGCTGCGCGTGACGGCGCAGCTGCGCGCCGCGCTCCTCTTCGCTTTGCGCCTCCACGGCCGCAAGGTACGCATCGAGAGGGGTTTTCACGTCCACCACGATGTCGCGCCGCTCGGGCATATGCACGATCATGTCGGGGCGTATCGCGCCCGACTCGGTCGGCCGGTGCGGCTGCTCGGTAAAATCCACGTGTGCGCTCATGCCCGACAGTTCCACCAGCCGCCTGAGCGTGATCTCGCCCCACTGGCCGCGCACGTCGGGGCGGCGCAGCGCCGTCACCAGATTGCGGGTCTCGCGCGACAGCAGGCTCTGTCCGCTCGCGAGCGTCTCCATCTGGGTCTTGATCGCGGCAAATGCATCGATGCGATCCCGTTCGATACTTTGGATCTGTGCCTCGGACTTGGCGAGCGCCTCGCGGATCGGCCGCACCATGGATTCGATGGCGGTCTCGCGCTCCTTGAGCGCGGTGGACGCGTCCAGCTGTTGGCGCAGCAGCCGTTCGCGCGCCAGCTGCAGGAAAACCTCGCTGTTGCTCTGCAGGCTTTCGCGGGCGAGCTCTCCGAACACCCCCTGCATTTGCTCGCGCGCGCGTGCGAGAGCGAGCTCACGCTCGGCGCTCACGCTCTCCTCGGTTTTGACCCGCACCCGCAGCAGCTCCAGCTCGACGCGCAGCGCCTGTTCGCGTTTCGCGCGCCACAGCAGCGCCGCGAGCACCCCGAGCGCGCACCCCAGGACGCCTCCCGCCGCCGCCGCCAGCCACACGCCGGCGCTGCTCATGCGCGCCCGCTGCGCTCGAGCCAGCCGAGCAGATCGAGCGGCTGCGCGACGAAGCCGTCGCCGCCCCATGCCTGCCAGTCCTCCTCGGGATGCAGGTAGCCGTAGGTGGCGACGAGCGCCTCCATGCCGGCGGCGTGCGCCGCCTGCACGTCGCGCTCTGCATCGCCGACATAGACGCACTCGCCCGCAGGCGCCCCGGCGAGCCGTGCGGCATGCAGCATCGGCAGAGGATCGGGCTTGCGAGCGCTCAGCGTATCGCCGCTTACCACGCACGCGAATCGCTCGCGCAGCTCGAGCTGCGCGAGCAGCGGTTCGGTGAGCCAACCCGGTTTGTTGGTGACGATGCCCAGAGCAAGGCCGCGCCTCTCGAGTTCGGCGAGTACCGCGTCCATGCCGTTGAACAGCCGCGTGTGCGTGCTCAACGCAGCGCGGTAGATCTCCAGGAAGCGGTGCTGCAAAGCCGCGAATTGCCGTGCGTCGGCGTCGGGAAACCCGATCTGCAGCAGGCGCGCGGACCCGTGGCTGACCGAGGCGCGCAGCGCATCGAAGGGCAGCGTCTCGCGCCGCTGTTCGAGGCACAGACAGTTCAGTGCGCGAACCATGTCCGGTGCCGTGTCGAGCAAGGTGCCGTCCAAATCGAACAAGATGGCGCGCAGCGGTTGATTCATCTGCCCAGCGGGTCGCGCCCCGGCGCATCCCCGCCCGTCGCGGCCCGGCGAAAATGCGCAAGGTAGTTGACGGCGGTGTTGGCCGACAGACGGAACGCCCGCGTCAGCGGGTTGTAGGTGATTCCAGTCAGGTCTTCGAGCTCAAGTCCCGCCGCCCGTCCCCAGCGGGCGAGCTCCGATGGACGGATGAATTTCAGATACTCGTGGGTTCCGCGCGGCAAAGCGTGCGCGATGTACTCCGCGCCGACGATCGCCACCGCGAATGCGAGCGGATTGCGATTCAAGGTCGACACGATCACATCGCCGCCCGGCTTCACCAGCGCGGCGAGCGCGGCCAGCGTTGCCGCCGGATCCGGCACATGCTCCAGCATCTCCATGCAGGTAACCGCGTCGAACGCGCCGGGCCGCTCGAGCGCGAGGTCCTCGGCGGCGACGGCCCGATAGTCGACCGCGACCCGGGCCTCCAGCGCGTGCAGTTCGGCGACTTCGAGGACGGCCCGTGCAAGATCGATTCCGAGCACGCGTGCGCCGCCGCGCGCCATCGACTCCGACAGTATCCCGCCGCCGCAGCCGACGTCGAGGATCTGCTTGCCGGTCAGGGCAACGGCGCGCTCCATATACTGCAGCCGCAGCGGATTGAGATGGTGCAACGGCTTGGACGGACCGTTAGGATCCCACCAGCTTTGCGCGAGGGCCGTGAATTTGGCGAGCTCCGCCGGATCGACGTTTTGGGCCGAGGTATTCATTTTGCGCTCTCCAGAGAATCAGCCGCCGCGGCAATGCCGAAGCGCGCTGCGAGGTCCGGCCAATCCAGCCGGGTGAACTGCCCCTTGCTCAGCAACTGTCGGCCTGCGATCCATACATCGCTCACCATGTCACGCCCGCCGGCAAAAACCAATCGTTGCACCGGATCGTCCGGGGGCTGGGCCGCCGGAACGCTCAAATCCATGCAGCACACATCGGCCCATTTTCCCACCTCGAGCGTGCCGATCTCGCCTTCGAGACCCAGCACGGCTGCGCCGCCCCGGGTTGCGGCGGCGAGCGCGTCCCAGGCGCAGAGGCTCGGTTCGGCGGCACCCGGGCGTCGCGAATGCAGCGTGAGCAGCTTCATGTCGGTCCACAAGTCCTGATCATCGCCGCCGGCCCCGCCGTCGCTGCCCACGCTCAAGGGAATCAAGCCCCCAAGGTTGGCCGCCCGGCGCGAACCGGCCTGCGCCAGTGCCGCAACCGGCGCCATTCCGTTGCCGCGCGCCAGATCCGATTCCAGGCACAGTGTGACGCCGATGCCACCGCGCTGCGCGATATCGATGTCCGCAGCGTCGGCGCATGTCATGTGAGCCGCGGTCAGCAAGGGTGTCAACAGCCCCAGGCCCTGCAGACGCGCGAGCGGCCGTAGTCCAAACTGCGCCACTGATTCGTCGATCTCGTTCTGCGACGCGTGCAGTGACATCACAACGGCGGCATCGAGCTCATCGGCCAGCATGCCGATGCGCCTGTACGTGGCATCGCTCAACGACGCGGAGCCAAGCGGCGCGAACCCGGTCGTAATGCACGGATGTCCCTTGTACTCATCGCGCAGGCTCAATGCCCGCGTCAGATAATCGCCGGCGCCTTGCGCCCAGGTACTCGGATGCTCGGCCACCGGCAGTCCGATGAACGCCCGCATGCCCTGGGCGGCGGCCGTTTGCGCGGCCTGGCGGGGATGGTAGCCGACGTGGCAAAAGCAGGTGACGCCCGCCTTGAGCAGCTTGGCAATGCACAGCAGGCCGTCCTCGGGCACGAATTGGGGGAGGACGGCAGCGTGCTCGAGCGGCCCGACGCGGGTGCGTGCGTTCACCATGCCGGGGATCAATGCGTGGGCCGGCCGCTCGAGGAGCGCGCGGGGAGCATATCGCTCGGCCGCCGTTGCATTCGGCAGGACATCGAGAATGCGCCCGTCGCGCATCACCATCGTGTGATGTTCGAGGATTTCCTCACGCCCCCTCATGGGTATGATCCAGCGGGGCCTGATGCTTAAATCGGCGGGAACGGCGGCCATTCCCCAGTATATCGGCTAATCCGCACCGGAGGCTTAAGACCCAAGCGGATGTGTGCTAGAATTACCCGGATGTTGAGACCGAGTCTCGCCTCCTTTAAACCCGCTTAAATTGTAGCCCCGACGGCTCATCCGGACTCTCGCAAATGGCCGAGATCGCACGCGAAATATTGCCCGTAAATCTCGAAGACGAGATGCGCAAATCCTATCTGGATTACGCCATGAGCGTGATCGTCGGACGCGCCCTTCCGGACGTGCGCGACGGCCTGAAGCCGGTGCACCGGCGTGTCCTGTACGCGATGCGCGAACTCGGCAACGACTGGAACCGGGCCTATAAGAAATCGGCGCGCGTCGTCGGCGACGTCATCGGCAAGTACCATCCGCACGGCGACGCCTCGGTCTACGATGCCATCGTGCGCATGGCGCAGCCGTTCTCGATGCGCTATCTGCTGGTCGACGGCCAGGGAAATTTCGGTTCCGTGGACGGCGATCCGCCCGCGGCGATGCGCTACACCGAAGTGCGCATGTCGAGGCTCGCCGCTGAACTGCTCGCCGACATCGACAAGGAAACGGTCGACTTCACGCCGAACTACGATGAGTCGGAGACCGAGCCCGCGGTATTGCCGACCCGTATACCGAATCTGCTGATCAACGGCTCCTCGGGCATTGCGGTCGGCATGGCGACCAATATTCCGCCGCACAATCTGTCCGAGATCATCAGCGCGTGCATCGCCCTCATCGAGGATCCGAACCTTTCGCTTGCGCAGCTGATGCAGATCGTTCCCGGGCCGGATTTCCCGACCGCCGGCCTGATCAACGGGGCGCAGGAGATCGTCGCGGCCTACAAAACCGGACGCGGCCGTCTGCACGTTCGCGCGCGGACCCACATCGAGGACGTCGGCAGAGGCGATCGGCAGGCGATCATCATCACCGAGCTGCCGTATCAGGTGAACAAGGCGAAACTGATCGAGCGGATCGCCGATCTGGTGCGCGACAAGCTCATCGACGGCATCGCCTCGGACGGTTTGCGCGATGAATCGGACAAGGACGGCATGCGCGTGGTGATCGAGCTGAAGCGCGGCGAAGTGCCGGAGGTCCTGCTCAACAATCTGTTCGCGCAGACCACCATGGAGACGGTATTCGGCATCAACATGGTCGCGCTGGTCGACGGACAGCCGCGCCTGCTGAGCTTGAGGGAAATGCTCGAGGCGTTCCTGCGCCACCGGCGCGAGATCGTCACCCGGCGCACGGTCTACGAACTGCGCAGGGCGCGTGAGCGCGGCCATATCCTGGAGGGTCTGGCGATCGCGCTCGCGAACATCGATGAGATCATCGCGGCGATCAAGGCGTCGCCTTCGCCTGCCGAAGCCAAGATTGCCCTGGAGTCGCGTACCTGGAGCTCGGGCGCCGTGCCGGAGATGCTGGCCCGTGCGGGAGGCATCAGCACCCGGCCCGAGGGGGAGACCGCGGCCTTGGGCCTGGTCGCCGGCGGATACCGGCTGACCGAAACCCAGGCACAGGCGATCTTGGACATGCGCCTGAATCGCCTGACCGGCCTCGAGCAGGACAAGATCATCGGCGAGTTCCAGGAGCTGCTGGTGCAGATTCGCGATTTGAGCGACATTCTCGCGCGTCCCGAGCGCTTGTTGAGCGTGATCCGCCAGGAGCTCGAATTCATCCGCGACACGTTTGCCGACAAGCGGCGCACCGAGATCATCACCAATCACGAGGACCTCACGATCGAGGATCTGATATCGCCGGAGGATGTGGTGGTGACGCTTTCGCACGGCGGTTATGCCAAGGCGCAGCCGGTATCCGCCTATCAGGCGCAGCGCCGCGGTGGACGCGGCAAGGCGGCCACCAGCGTCAAGGACGAAGACTTCGTCGACAAACTGTTCCTGGCCAATACCCACGACACGCTGCTGTGCTTCTCCGATCGGGGCAAGCTGTATTGGCTCAAGGTCTATCAGCTGCCGCAGGCGAGCCGCGGCTCGCGCGGCAAGCCGATCGTCAACCTGCTGCCGCTGCAGGACGGCGAGCGCATCAGCGCCATGCTGTCGATCAAGGACTTCGAGGAGGGCAAATTCGTATTCATGGCGACCAGTCTCGGCACCGTGAAGAAGACCTCGCTCGCGCTGTTCTCGCGGCCGCGCGCCAACGGCATCATTGCCGTCGCACTCGATCCGGGGGACAAATTGGTGGGCGTGGCCATCACCGACGGCACCAGGGACATTCTGCTGTTCACCACCGGCGGCAAGTCGATTCGCTTCTTGGAGGATGAAGTGCGCCCGATGGGCCGGGAGGCCGCCGGCGTGCGCGGCGTCAAACTCAGCGAGGACCAGCGGGTCAACGCGCTGATCGTGGCCGATCAGGGCTACATTCTCACCGCGTCCGAATACGGCTACGGCAAGCTCACGCCGCTGGAGGATTTCCCGCGTCACGGGCGCGGGGGGCAGGGCGTGATCGCGCTGCAGGTGACCGAGCGCAACGGACGCATGGTCGGCGCACTGCAGGTGAGCCTGGACGATGAGATCATGCTCATGAGCCAAAGCGGTGCCCTGGTGCGCACGCCGGTCCGTGACATATCCGTCGTTGGCCGCAACACGCAGGGCGTGCGCCTGATCCGGCTGGAGGAGGGCGACCAGCTCTCCGGCCTGGAGCGCATCGACGGCCTGGCCAGTGAGGGCGACGCGCCGGGCGCCGATGCGCCGGGCGCCGAACCGCCTGAGGACGCAGAGCCCGCGGCGGGCGGCTCCGACGGTCCGCTCGGCGACCCTTAAGCACCGGAGTTTAGGATGCGGCCCTACAACTTTTCGCCGGGACCGGCCGCCCTGCCGCTCGAGGTGCTGGAGCAGGCGCGCGAGGAGCTGCTGGACTGGCGCGCGAGCGGCATGTCGGTGATGGAAATCAGCCACCGCGGCAAGGCGTTCATGCAGGTCGCCGCCGAGGCCGAGGCGGACTTGCGCGAGCTGCTCGGCGTGCCGAGCGGCTACGAGGTGCTGTTCATGCAGGGCGGCGCATCCGCGCAATTCGCCATCGTGCCGCTGAACCTCGCCGTCGCCGGCTCCACGGCGGACTACATCGACACCGGACATTGGTCCAAGAAGGCGATTGCCGAAGCGCGGCGCTACTGCTCGGTGCGCGTGGCCGGCGATGCGGGGGGCGAATATCGGCATGTGCCGCCGCAGCGCGAGCTTCGGATCGACGCGCGTGCCGCCTACGCGCATTACACGCCGAACGAGACGATCAGCGGCGTCGAATACGGCTACGTTCCGGACACGCGCGGCGTCCCGCTCGTCGCCGACATGTCCTCGACCATCCTGTCGCGGCCGATCGATGTGTCGAAGTTCGGCCTGATCTACGCCGGCGCGCAAAAGAACATCGGTCCGTCCGGCTTGACGGTGGTGATCGTGCACGAGAGCCTCATCGGGCGCGCCCGCGCCGAGACACCGGCGGTGTTCAACTACCGGCTGGTGGCCGACGATCACTCGCTGCTCAACACGCCGCCGACATTCGCGTGGTACATGGCGGGTCTGGTGTTCAAGTGGCTGAAGAGGAACGGGGGGCTCGCCGCGATGGCGGAGCGCAACCGCGTCAAGGCGCAAACCCTGTACGCGGCCATCGATGCCTCGTCGCTCTACCGCAACGCAGTGCAGCCAGATTCGCGCTCATGGATGAACGTGACCTTCACATTGAGCCAGCCGGATCTGGACTCGGCGTTCATCGATGAGGCCGCGGCGGCCGGCCTGCTCAATCTCAAAGGCCACCGCGCCCTTGGCGGCATGCGCGCCAGTCTCTACAACGCCGTGCCGCTCGCCGCAGTGCAGGCGCTGGTCGGCTTCATGCGCGAGTTCGAGCGCAAACACGCGTGAGGTCAGCGCATGACAAGCCGTAGCGCCAGAAAAACCAAGCGCCCGCGTGGCGCGAGCCCGCCTGCTGCGGGCGCCGCATCCGGCGGGAGCCCGGGAGTCCCGCCCCTGGGCGCCGATCTCGGGAACATTCGCGAGAGCATCGATGCCATCGATGCGCGCATTCAGGCCCTGCTCAACGAGCGGGCGCGCTTCGCGCAGCTGGTCGGAATCTCCAAGACGGCATCCGGCAAGGCCGTGGACTTCTATCGTCCGGAGCGCGAGGCGGAGGTGTTGCGCAAAGCGCTCAAGCGCAATCAGGGACCGCTGCGCGATGAGGAAATCGCGCGCCTGTTTCGCGAAATCATGTCCGCCTGTCTCGCGCAGCAGGAACCGCTCAAGATCGCGTTCCTCGGTCCGGAGGGCACGTTCACCCAGGCGGCCGTGCTCAAGCACTTCGGCTCCTCGGTGCGCGCGCTGCCGCTGCCGGCGATCGACGAGGTGTTTCACGAGGTGGAGGGCGGCATCGCCGATTTCGGCGTCGTGCCGATCGAGAACTCGAGCGAAGGCACCGTCAATCACACTCTGGACATGTTTCTCGGCTCCCCTTTGAAGATTTGCGGCGAAGTGGAGCTGCGCATCAATCATCACCTGATGGGTCGCATGAGCGCCATGGCGGACGTCCAGCGGGTGTGCGCGCACATCCAGGCGCTCGCGCAATGCCGTGGCTGGCTGGACGAACACATTCCGGACGTCGAGCGAGTGGCCGTCTCGAGCAATGCGGAAGGTGCGCGCCGCGCGCGCGATGAGCGCGGCACGGCCGCCATCGCGAGCCGCGCCGCCGCGGAAATCTACGGACTCACGCTGCTCGCCAACGATATCGAGGATCGCGCGGACAACACCACGCGCTTTTTGGTGCTCGGGCGCAAGCTGTTCAGTCCGAGCGGCGCCGACCGCACCACGCTGCTGGTGTCGGCGAGCGATACCGACGATCCCGGCGCGCTGTTCCGGCTGCTCGAACCGCTGGCGGAGCATCGCGTCAACATGACGCGCATCGAATCGCGGCCGTCCCGCAAGAAGAAATGGGATTACGTATTCTTCATCGATGTCGAGGGCCATGTGAGCGATCCGCCGCTGGCGAAGGCGCTGGCCTCGCTGGAGAAGCGCGCGAGCCTGTTCAAGGTCCTCGGTTCCTACCCGCGAGCCGTGCTCTGATGGGCATGGGGGCACCGCGCACATTCCTCGTGCGGCCGTCGCACCGCGTGGCCGGCGCTCTCGAGGTGCCCGGCGATAAATCGATCTCGCACCGCTCGCTCATGCTCTCGGGGATAGCCGAGGGCACGAGCAGCATCAGGGGCTTCCTGGCGAGCGAGGATTGCCTGGCAAGCCTTGCGGCCATGCGCGCGCTCGGTGTGCGGATCGAGCTGCCGGAGCCGAACGAGGTGCGGGTGCACGGTGTCGGCATGCGCGGTCTGAAACCCGCGGCGCACGCGCTCGACATGGGAAACGCCGGCACGGCGATCCGGCTGTTCACCGGCCTCTTGGCGGCGCAGGCATTCGATTCGCAGCTGATCGGAGATGCTTCTCTGATGAGACGGCCGATGGAGCGCGTGGCGCGGCCTCTGCGCGAGATGGGTGCAGAGGTGCGCACTCACGACGGCTTGCCGCCGGTCGAGATCACCGGCGGGCGCCGGCTGCACGGCATCGATTATCGGATGCCGGTCGCGAGCGCGCAGGTGAAGTCGGCCGTCCTGCTCGCCGCACTGTATGCGCAGGGCGCCACCACCGTGATCGCTCCGGCCGTATGCCGCGATCACAGCGAACGCATGCTCTTGAGCTGCGGCGTGCGGGTGGCGAGCGAGGGGTTGAAGACCACGATTCATCCGCCGGAGCGGCTCGCAAGTCTCGAGCTCACGGTCCCCGGGGACCTCTCGTCGGCCGCGTTTTTCATCGTGGCGGGGCTGCTGGGAGCCGCCGGGGAGGGGCTGTTGCTGCGAAATGTGGGCCTGAATCCCACCCGCACCGGACTCATCGAAATCCTGCGCAGCATGGGCGCCGGCATCGCCATCGAGAATAAGCGCGCGAGCGGCGCCGAGCCGGTGGGGGATTTGCGGGTGCGCGCGTCGGCGCTCGCGGGTGTTGCGGTGCCCGCCTCGCTGGTGCCGCTCGCCATCGATGAGTTACCGGTGCTGTTCATTGCCGCCGCGTGCGCACGAGGTGAGACCGTGATCACCGGAGCGCAGGAGCTGCGCGTCAAGGAGAGCGATCGGCTGGCCGCCATGAGCGCGGGTCTTGGCGTGCTCGGCGTCGAGCACAGCGTGACCGCAGACGGCATGCGCATCGAGGGCCGCCCCGAGGGTCCCGCGTTCAGCGGCGGCGTAATCGACAGCCATGGCGACCACCGGGTCGCCATGGCCTTCAGCATCGCGAGTGTGCGCGCCGCCGGGCCCATCGTGGTTCGCGACGTCGCCAACGTGGCGACCTCATTTCCGGGGTTCGTCGAGCTGGCGCGGTCCGCCGGCCTCGATATCGTCGAATCACCCGCATAGGGCGTCCCATGAGCAAGGTACCCGTTCTGACCATCGACGGCCCGTCCGGATCGGGCAAGGGCACGGTCAGTCGCGCCGCCGCACGGGCGCTGGGCTGGGGCTTGCTCGATAGTGGTGCACTGTACCGGCTGGTTGCGCTGGCCGGGCGCCGCAGGGGTATCGCCCTCGGCGATGCGGAGCGCTTAAGTCAAATGGCCCAGCAATTCGACATACGCTTCGGCTCCGGGCCGGCCGGCGAGGAAATCGTGTGGTTGGACGGCCAGGACGTAACCGGCGACATCCGCACCGAGGGGGCGGGCAATGACGCCTCCAAGGTCGCCGCGCTGCCGCAGGTGCGGGCGGCGCTGTTGGAGCGGCAGCGGCGATTTGCCGTGCCCCCCGGATTGGTGGCCGACGGGCGCGACATGGGCACCGTGGTATTTCCGGACGCGCGGGTGAAGATTTTTCTCACTGCGAGCCCTGAGGAGCGGGCGCTCAGGCGTCATAAGCAGTTGAAAGAAAAGGGGGTTGCTGCTACCCTTGCCGCCCTTTCGCTGGAGATAGCGGAGCGTGATCGCCGCGATACAACGCGCTCCGCCTCGCCTCTTGTCGCAAGCGCCGATGCCGTCTTGCTGGACACGACGGGCATGTCCGTCGATGCGGTGGTGGAAAGCGTATTGAAGATTGCCCGCGGGCGGCTGTCGCCCGGAATTTAGTCGAATTTAGGCCGCGGCAGGTCATGGATGACCGCCGTCATTTTTTGGCAACCCCTGATGCACACGGGACCGGTGCACGGGAAATGTTTATAGAGAACACATGACAGAAAGTTTTGCGGAACTGTTTGAACAGAGCATCGCGAGCCAGCGCATTCGTCCGGGCACCATCCTCAATGGGTTGATCGTCGAAGTCGGCCAGGACTACGTCATCGTCAATGTCGGACTGAAGTCCGAGGCGGTGATCCCTTCCGAGCAATTCAAGAACGAAAAGGGTGAAATCGAGGTCACCGTCGGCGAGACCGTCGAGGTCGCACTGGACAGCGTCGAGGACGGCTCCGGCGAGACTCGCCTGTCCCGCGAAAAAGCCAAGCGCGCCAGGACCTGGACGCGCCTCGAGACCGCGTTCGAGAAGCAGGAAGTGGTCATCGGCATCATCACCGGACGCGTCAAGGGCGGCTTTACCGTCGAGATCGACAACGTGCGCGCGTTCCTGCCCGGATCCTTGGTCGACGTGCGCCCGGTGCGCGACCCTTCCTATCTGGAAAACAAGCCGCTGGAATTCAAGGTCATCAAGCTCGATCAGAAGCGCAACAACGTGGTCGTCTCGCGCCGCGCCGTGGTCGAGCAGGAGTACAGCGCCGAGCGTTCTGCGCTGCTCGACAATCTGCAGGAGGGCGCCGCCGTCAAGGGCGTGGTCAAGAATCTCACCGACTACGGCGCGTTCGTCGATCTGGGCGGCATCGACGGTCTGCTGCACATCACGGACATGGCGTGGAAGCGCGTCAAGCACCCATCCGAGGTGGTCAAGGTCGGCGAAGAAATCGACGTGCGCATTCTCAAGTTCGACCGCGAGCGGCAGCGCGTGTCTCTCGGATTGAAGCAACTGGGCGCCGATCCGTGGCAGAACATCGCGCGGCGCTACCCGGCCAACACGCGCCTGTTCGGCAAAGTGACGAACATTGCCGATTATGGCTGCTTCGTGGAGATTGAAGAGGGCGTCGAGGGTCTGGTGCACGTCTCAGAAATGGATTGGACCAACAAGAACGTGAACCCGGCCAAGGTGGTGCACGTCGGACAGGAAGTCGAGGTCATGGTCCTCGACATCGACGAGGAGCGCCGGCGTATCAGCCTCGGCGTGAAGCAGTGCAAGACCAACCCGTGGAAGGAGTTCGCGGAGAACTACAACCGCGGCGACAAGGTGAGCGGCCAGATCAAGTCGATCACCGATTTTGGCATCTTCATCGGCCTCGCCGGCGGCATCGACGGCCTGGTGCATCTATCGGACATCTCCTGGGATCTGCCCGGCGAGGAAGCCGTGCGCAGCTACCAAAAGGGCCAGCAAGTCGATGCCATGGTGCTGTCGATCGACCCGGAGCGCGAACGCATCAGCTTGGGGATCAAGCAGCTGGCCAAGGACCCCTTCTCCGCGTACATCGCGGAGCACCCGAAGGGCAGCATCGTGCGCGGCGTGGTTCGCGAAGTGGACGCCAAGGGCGCCATCATCGATCTCGGCAACGGTGTCGACGGTCAGCTGCGCGCATCGGAGCTGTCGCGCGACCGCGTCGAGGACGCGCGCCTGCTGCTCAAGGTCGGCGAGGAAGTCGAGGCCAAATTTACCGGCGTTGACCGCAAGGGCCGCAGCATCTCGCTGTCGGTCAAGGCGAAGGATATTCACGAAGAACAGGAAGCAATGCAGAATTATCGGACCGATTCGCCCACCGGAACGAGTCTGGGAGATCTACTGAAAGAGCAAATCTCCGGCCAGGATTGAGGGACTGAAGGCGGGCGGCGGCGTAGGCCGCCGCGCTTGCGCTCCAACGTATGTCTAGTGATGCCCACGGATCGATAATGACGAAATCGGAACTCATCGAGATCATTTCGGCGAAACAAAAGCATCTACCTGCGAAGGACGTAGAACTCGCAGTGAAGCAATTGCTGGAAATCATGAGTGATGCGTTGGCAACGGGCGAACGCATCGAGATTCGCGGTTTCGGCAGCTTCTCGCTGCATTTTCGCCCGCCGCGGCAGGGCCGCAATCCGAAGACCGGCGAGGCGGTGGCGCTCGCCGGGAAGCATGTTCCGCATTTCAAGCCAGGAAAGGACCTTCGCGAACGCGTCAACGACGGCGCGGATCAGCCGATCCGAGATTGACAGGGGCGCGTAAGTGCCCGACGTCTCTCCGCTGATTTGGGCCCTGGTTTTGGCGGCGCTGGTTCTGGGCATCGTGGCCGGGCACTTCGGCTGGGGTAAGCGCTGGCCGCGGCCCTTCGGCAAGCTTCACCCCGACTACCTCACCGGACTCGATTACCTGGTCACCGAGCAGCCCGACCGGGCGCTCGACATGTTTCTGAAGCTGATGGATGCGAATGCCGAAACCATCGAAACCCATTTCGCACTGGGGTCCTTGTATCGGCGGCGCGGAGAGGTCGAGCGCGCCATTCGCATTCATCAGAACCTGCTGGCGCGCGCAGCGCTGGCGCCCGAGCACCGCGAGCAGGCATTGCTCGCGCTGGCCCAGGATTATCTGCGTGCGGGCCTGCTCGATCGGGCCGAAGGGCTGTTCCAGCAAGTCAGCGAGGTTCCGCGCCTGCGCGCCAGCGCACTCGATGCGCTGCGCGGCGTCTACGAGCGGCAGCACGAATGGCAGCAGGCGCTCGAGACTTACCGGCAATTGGCCCGCATCAAGGCCGCGCCGCCGAGGCTCGTGGCCGCTCACTATCTGTGCGAAATCGCCGCCGTCGCGATGGAGCGCGGCGATATCGGCGCCGCGCGAAACCTGTTGCGCCAGGCGCGGCACGAGATCACGCCGTTTCCGCGCGCGGCGCTGTTGCGCTCGCAAATCGCCGAGCGCGAGGGGAAGCCCGAACTGGCGGTGCGCCTGCTGCGCGGCGCGCTGCGCGAATCGCCGAAATTGCTGCAATCCGAGCTGCCGCATCTGCTGGATCTCGTGGGACCGGAGCGGCGCGATGCGTTGCTCGCGGAGCTGGCGGCGCAGGCGCAAGCGCGCGATTCCGGCGAGCTGAAGCGTCTCGTGTTCGCCGCGATCTCGGCCGATTTGGGCGGCGCCGCGCCGCTGCGCGCCGCCATTGAAGCGGTGTTCGTGCAGGATGAGACTTTGAACGCCGTCTGGCAGGCGGGTCGCGGGCAAATCGAGGGCATTGCGAAAGAGATAGGAGCATTGCTCGCGCATGCCGAGAGATACCGGTGCAGCGAGTGCGGCTTCGCCGGCCACAGCTTTTACTGGCACTGCCCCGCCTGCAAGTCCTGGGACAGCTTCGAGTCGTATGCCATGGTCAAACTACGGTGAATTGTCAAACTACGATGAAAATCCGTTATCATTTCATTCATGCCCACCAAGCAGGTTAAAACGTGCGTATTTCCGGTGGCAGGGCGCGGCACGAGATTTCTGCCCGTCACAAAGGCGAGCCCGAAGGAAATGCTGCCGATCGTCGACAAGCCGCTGATTCAATATGCGGTGGACGAGGCGCTGTCGGCGGGCGCCGAAACGCTGGTGTTCATCACCGGCAGCTCGAAACGCGCCATCGAGGATCATTTCGACAGCAATGCTGAACTCGAAGCCGTGCTGCAGGCGCAGGGCAAGCGCGAATTGTTGGCCACGCTCTCGGGTATCTTGCCGAGTTGGGCATCCTGCGTGTACATACGCCAGAAGGCGCCGCTGGGCCTGGGGCACGCCGTTCTGTGCGCGCGGCCGGTGGTCGGCGATGCGCCGTTCTTGGTGCACCTCGCGGATGATTTGATCGATGCGCCCGTTTCTTGCTTGAAGCAGATGGTCGAGGTTTTCTCGACTCGCGGCGGCAGCGTGCTCGGGGTGCAGACGGTGCCGAGGCAGGATACCGACAAATACGGCATCGTGACCCTGGAGAAGGGCATCGTCGAGCGGGTCGGCAAAATTGCGCACATCGTCGAGAAACCGAAGCCGGACAAGGCGGAATCCAACCTCGCAGTGGTCGGCCGCTATTTGTTGACCGCCTCCATTTTCGATGACCTCGCGAAGATCGGCAAAGGCGCGGGCGGCGAAATACAGCTGACGGACGGCATTGCGCAGCTGATGCGGCGCGAATCGGTGTACGCGTTTCAGTTCGAGGGCAAGCGCTACGACTGCGGCAGCAAGCTCGGATACCTACAGGCGACCGTGGAATACGCTCTCAAGCATCCGAGCCTCGGCTCTGAATTCGCCGCTTATCTCAAGGAGCTGGCGCGCACGCTCTAGTCTAGTGCGAGCGTCCGCGCCGCTGCTGATCCTGATATCGAGAGCCCGCGCCCCCGCTGCGGCGCGCATCGCGCCGGTCCGAGCCGCGGTGGCTGCGGCCTTGCGCCGGCGCCGCACGAGTTACCTGGACCGCCGGCTGCGTTTCCACGATTTTGAACACCGGCGTCTGAACGGTGGGGATACTGCGGCGCAGTACCCGCTCGATATCGCGCAGTAAGCCGCCTTCGTCCGCCGAGACCAGCGATACCGCCTCGCCCGTGGAGCCCGCACGACCCGTGCGGCCGATGCGATGCACGTAGTCCTCGGGCACGTTCGGCAGCTCATAATTGACCACCTGCGGCAGCTCCTTGATGTCGAGTCCGCGGGCGGCCACTTCGGTGGCGACCAGCGCGGTCACCTGTCCGTGCTTGAACATGTCGAGCGCTTTGACCCGAGCGGCCTGACTCTTGTTGCCGTGGATCGCGGCGGCGCGGATGCCTGCGCCTTCGAGCTGCTGCGTGAGCCGGTTGGCGCCGTGCTTGGTGCGCGTGAAGATCAGCACCTGGCGCCACTGACCCTCTTGAATCAGGTGCACCAGCAGGTGACGCTTCTGCTCCTTTTGCACCCGATACGCGCGCTGTTCGACGAGTTCGATGGGAGCGTTGCGCGGGGCAACCTGAATCGACAGCGGATCGTGCAGCAAACGCTCCGCGAGCGCACGGATATCGTCCGAATAAGTGGCGGAGAACAGCAGGTTTTGCCGCTTGGGCGGCAGCAGCTTGATGATCCGCCGGATGTCCGGAATGAAGCCCATGTCGAGCATTCGGTCGGCTTCATCGAGCACCAGCACCTGAACTTTGGACAGATCCGCCGCGCGCTGCTGTGCGAGATCGAGCAGCCGGCCGGGGGTCGCCACCAGAATGTCGCAGCCGCTGCGCAGCGCGCTGATCTGCGGGTTGATGTTCACACCGCCGAACACCTGGGTGATGCGCAGCTTGAGGTGCTTGCCGTAACTGCGCGCGCTTTCCGCCACCTGGGCGGCCAGTTCGCGGGTCGGGGCGAGCACGAGCGCACGCGGTGCGCGAGTATCGGACGATGCGCGGTCAGCCGCCAGCCGCTGCAAAATCGGGAGCACGAAACCGGCGGTTTTGCCGGTGCCGGTTTGCGCGCCCGCAAGCACGTCGCGCCCTGCGAGTACCGCGGGGATGGCCTGCAATTGAATGGGCGAGGGCGTGTCGTAGCCCTTATCGGCAACGGCGCGCAGCAATTCGGGCAACAGCCCGAGATCGGAAAATGACATTGAAAGATCCTTGAATTAACTTGGACTCGCACGGCAGAGCCCAAGGGCTTT
The DNA here is from genome assembly GCA_052326345.1 of Steroidobacteraceae bacterium. Taxonomy (GTDB): domain Bacteria; phylum Pseudomonadota; class Gammaproteobacteria; order Steroidobacterales; family Steroidobacteraceae; genus Bog-1198. Next base: position 129,410 of record JBKQOZ010000027.1, read on the forward strand.
GCAGCGGTCAGCAGCGAGGGGGGGTGTAAATGAACGGAGTGCGTCGAGGACGGACCGCGAGCTAAAGGCGGCACTGACCGAGCACCATCCATCAATTAGCTGCGCGCATGGTACAGGTTGCGGCCGGCGCCGTCCAGCGGGCCGCGCGCGGCATCGTCAGCCGCTCGATCCTACGCGGGCCATTTTTTCCCGGCGCCGCGCGGTGAGAATGGCCTCGGTATAGCCGTTGGGCTGGTCGCGGCCCTTGAAGATGAGGTCGCGGGCGGCCTGAAAGGCGATGCTGTGCTCAAGGTCGCGGCACATGGGACGATATGCCGGGTCGCCCGCGTTCTGCCGGTCGACGACCGCCGCCATGCGCTTAAGTGCGCCGAGCACCTGCTCACGCGTGCAGATCCCGTGCCGCAGCCAGTTCGCGACGTGCTGGCTGGAGATGCGCAGCGTGGCGCGGTCCTCCATGAGCGCCACATTGAAGTAATCGGGGACCTTCGAGCAGCCGATGCCGAAGTCGACCCAGCGCACCACGTAGCCAAGGATGCTCTGCGCATTGTTGTTGATTTCCTCCTCGATCTCGGCGGCGCTCCAAGACGGCGTGGAGGCCAGCGGCGGCGTCAGGATATCCCCGAGCGGAGCGCGCTCCCGCCCCGCCAATGCGGCCTGCACCTGCGCGACGTCGACCTGATGGTAGTGCAAGGCATGCAGCGTCGCGGCGGTGGGAGAGGGCACCCATGCGGTGTTCGCGCCCGCCAGCGGATGTGCGATCTTGGTCTTGAGCATGTCCGCCATGAGATCCGGCATCGCCCACATTCCCTTGCCGATTTGAGCGCGGCCGGGCAGTCCGCACGCGAGTCCGACATCGACGTTGTGCCGCTCGTAGGCATCGAGCCACACGGCCTTTTTGAGCGCGTTCTTGCGCAGAATCGGCGCGGCCTCCATCGAGGTGTGGATTTCATCCCCGGTCCGGTCGAGAAAGCCGGTGTTGATGAATACCACGCGCTGCCGCACCGCATGAATGCATGCGGCGAGATTGACGGTCGTGCGCCGCTCTTCATCCATGATCCCGATCTTCAACGTATGCCGCGGCAGCGACAGCAGGTCCTCGACCTCCGCGAACAGCTCGTCCGCGAACTTGGCTTCCTCGGGCCCGTGCATCTTGGGTTTGACGATGTAGATCGAACCGGTCCGCGAATTGCGTCGATCGCCCGAGGAGCGCACATCGTGCAGGGCGATCAGCGACGTCACGGCTGCGTCGATGAAGGTCTCGGGAATGGGTGCGCTGTTCCAGGTGACGGCATCGGAGAGCATGTGGTGCCCGACGTTGCGCACCAGCATCAGGCTGCGGCCAGGCAGCACGAGCTCCGTGCCGGCCGGTGTGCGGTATCGCCGATCGGGGTTCAGGCGCCGCAGCACCGATCCGCCGCCCTTGTCGAATTGGGCTTGCAAGGAGCCTTGCATCAGGCCGAGCCAGTTGCGATACACCAGCACCTTGTCGGCGGCGGTCACCGCCGCCACCGAATCCTCGCAGTCTTGAATGGTGGTGACGGCGGACTCGAGCACGACGTCGCGGAGGCCGGCGGGATCGTCGCGGCCTATCGGGTGGCGGCGATCGATGCAGAGCTCGACATGCAGACCGTGATGTTTCAGCAATATGAGCGAGGGCGATTCGGGTGCGCCCTGAAACCCGGCGAGCGAGCCCGAGTCGTTCAGCGCAGCGCTTCCGCCCTGTCTGAGCACGACCTCGAGCCCCCGCGCGGATATGAGGTAGCCGGCCGCGTCGCGATGAGTGCCTGCGTCGAGCGGAAAGTGCGCATCCAGAAAGTCGCGCACGTGGCGGATGACCCGGGCGCCGCGCTGTGCGCTGTAGCCGCCGGCGCGTCCCGCACCGTCATCGTGGGCGATCGCATCGGTGCCGTAGAGCGCATCGTACAGGCTGCCCCAGCGCGCATTGGCGGCATTCAATGCATAGCGGGCATTGTTCATCGGCACCACCAGCTGAGGCCCGGCCACGTGCGAAATCTCCGGGTCGACGTTGGCGGTGGCGACGCAGAATGCAGCCGGTTCGGCCGCAAGATAGCCGATGTCCCTCAAGAACGCCTGGTAGGCCGCCGGGTCGAAATTCGCTCCGGGATGACGCCGGTGCCAGTCGTCGATTTGCGATTGGAGCAGGTCGCGCCGCTCGAGGAGTTGCGCGTTGCGAGGCGCCAGGCGGCGCACGAGCGCGGCGAATCCGCCCCAAAAGGCCGCTTCGGACATGCCGGTGCCCGGCATGGCTTCGTCGTTGACGAAGCGGTACAGCCTCGCATCGACATCGATGTCATCCATGCGGATCGTCTCTGGCATGAGGGCGCCTCCGGTCGATGCTATACTCCTGCACAGCGCATGATCATCGTTCGGCGCGCCTGCTTCAAGATGAGTTTACCGATTCGAATCAATATGGCGTTGAGCCTGGTGTTCGTATGCGCCGCCGGCATCGCCGGTTACGCGTGCTGGACCATTCTGGAGGCTAACGCACGCATACGGGCCTATACCGCGAATCAGATCCTGCCGCTGCCCGAGCAGCGGGCGCACGAAGCCGATCGGCGCACATTTACCCGGCGATGCAGGCAGCAGATCAAATGACCTACAGTGGCTCGATCGACGTGCCTGCCTCGCGCGGGAGGAACCCCATCGGCCGGCGGCCGGCCTGGGGGCTGGCGCTCGGATACGTCCTGCTCTACGCGTATGGGTATCTGTCCAAGCCGGTGCCCTCGTCGGCGGCGATCTGGCCCGCGGACGCGCTTTCCTTCGCTGCGTTCCTGCTCCTGCCGTTGCGAGCATGGCCGCTGGTGACGCTATTCATGGTCTGCTCGGAACTGCTGTTAGTACCGCTGCTGAACTGGATCTCCGGCGAGCCCACGGCCTCGCTGGCGGTGACCGTGAGTTTCGGGCTCGCGAACGTGCTCACGACCGCCTGCCCGGCCGGCCTGGTGCGCCTCTGGCGGCTGTTCCGCCCGCAAGCCCGCGCGCAGCTGGTGATATCGCCGATTTGGATCGTGGCGCTCTTCGCCGGAGTGGTGCCCGGCGCGCTGCTCGGGTCCATGACTCGCGCGCATTCCGCGGGCATGGCGTTCGTCCCGGCGGACATGGGTTTGTGGCTGCTGTCCTCGGTACTCACCATCGTCACATTCGGACCAGCGGTGATCGGAATGCTTCTCGGGTTTTCGGAGCCGGCGCGCCCCTCCGCGCGTTCGTGGGAAGGATGGGCCGTCTCCGGCATCGTGGCCGTACTTTTCGTTTGGTTCACCCTGGTGCCGTGGCCGACGGCAGGCCGGCTCGTGGAGCCAATGCTGTTTGCCGTGCCGCTGATTTGGCTGGCGCTGCGGTTCTCGCGGCGGGCGACGAGCATCGCGGTCGCGATCGTGGCGTCGGGTGTCGTGCTCATTGCAGGCCACGGAGCCGGAGCCCAGCAGCACCTAGCGAACATCGACAATTGGCGCGACGTGGTCATCTCGATCGACATATTCCTGTTGACCGGCTGCGGCGGCGCTCTGCTCATCAATTTGATGACGTTGAAGCAGCGAGCGCTGCTCGAGGAGCTTGCGCACGAGCACGCGCAGCTCCAGCACTACGCGCAGGCGCTCGACTCGGTGGAGGAAAGCGCGCGCCGCGCAACGGCCGCGGACCTCCATGACGGCGTCGGCCAAGTGTTGGCCGGACAGAGCATGACCCTCGCCGCGATGCGCGCGCATGCAAGGCATCCGCCGTTGGCCGAGCTGCTCGATGAGGCGGCCGAAGCGTCCCGCGAGGCGCAGGAGGGCCTGCGCGTGATGATTCAGGACTTAAGCCCCCCGGAGCTGGAGCATGCGTCGCTCGATGAGATGCTGCAGTGGCTTACCGATTTGTTCAAGACGCGGTTCGGATTCAGCGTAACCGGCCGGGTCACCACAAACGCGGAGCTGCCTCGTGATCAGCTGCGGCTCGTCTATCGCTGCATCCGGGAGCTGCTGATGAATGCCTGCAAGCATTCGCAGCGCAGATCGGCCGAGGTGGAAGTGGATGTTTCGCCGGCCTCGGTCGACATCACGGTCATCGATGAGGGCGTGGGATTCGATGTGCATCGTGCACTTCGCCTGTCCGGGCACCGGTTCGGCCTCGCGCAATTGCGCGAGCGCGTGCGCGCGGCAGGCGGCGTCATCGATATCGACGCGATCCCCGGAGAAGGCTGCCGTGTGACGGTGAAGCTGCCCTGGTCCTCGGTGCTGTCCCCGAGTCCGGACAAGCCCTCCCAATTCGCCGCCGGCTGATTCGCGCCGCTAGGCCGTGGGCGCGTTATGCATGCGGCTTCGATGCCAGGTGCACGCGGATGTCGCTCGAGCCTTTGACGGCAGCCGCGGCGTCGAGCACGACTTGTTCCAGTACCGCGAGGTACTCGATGTATCGCCTGCGGCCTGCGGCCGTTATGCGGCACAACGTCTGCGGTCGACCCTGCTCAGAGCCCTTTGTGATCGTGACCAGCTTGGCTTGCTCGAGCACTTGCAGGTGCCGGCTCAAATTGCCGTCCGTGAGGGCGCAATAGCTCTTCAGATCCGTGAATGACAGCCCTCGCGAATGCGTGACCAGCGACGTGAGCACGCTCAAGCGCGCCCGCTCGTGAATGGCCCGGTCCAACCCGTCGTAGGCAAACCGATGAGTGTTGCCGGATTTGTCCCTACGCACGCTCATGCTCCTCCCGATAGCCGAAGCGCAATACCGAGGCAACCAGCAGCTGCCCGATTCCAAAGGGAATACCCATCAGCCACGGCGAGAGCAGTGAATCCTCGCTACCGGCGGCAATGCAGATCAGTCCACAAGCAAGGTACCACATGCCGACCAGAAACATTTGGCGTGGCAGGAACCGGCAGGAGGCAAATACGCCCAGACTGAATATCACTTGCCAAAGCCCCGGCAGCATCCAGACGCCGTGGGGTGCGAAGCGTATGACCACCACCGACAGCAGCAGACCAGCCGCCATGGCGGGCAGAAACTGCTCCGCCGCTCGGTAGATCATTTCGGATGCGAAGCTGGAATGAACGCGCCGGGTTCGAAGGACGGTCTCGATGCCCGTCAATGTCAGCGATACCGCGGCAGTGGCGATCCAGACCGCAAAGTAGCTCCGGAAATCGTGGCTCGCAATCTTGAGCCAATGCGCCTGAGCTGCGGCGACGAGCAGCGCGATGAGTCCGGAAGTCGCCACCGACGCCGGCCCATAGCCGTGAAACTCGGTGCCGCGCGCAATCTCGGATCTGATGGCGCTTATCTGGGCAAGGGCTTCGTTGAGATTTCTCATGCTGGACACCCCTTTTACAGCACAAAGCAAAATAGATTCGGCCCCAAACCACAATCAATTTTACAATGTAGGTTCAAATTCCGATTATTGCAAATTTGTGCTGATGCTGAGCGGCGCGCGGGGAGTCACTCGATGCGCATGGAGTAGGAAATCGACCGATGCGCCGCCTACTTCGCCCTGTCGATTCAGTATGAAGCGCGCAGTCGCTATGCCCAGAGCAGACCCGGCGACGGTATCGGATAGCCAATGCACGTTTTAGCTGACTCGAGCGTACGCGGACAGAGGAGTTTGCCTCGGCACCTAGCCTGCGACGCGCGCCTTTTTAGAAAGATCCGCACGCTCGCTCTCGCTCAAGTCCCAGTGCCAGTCATGGCATTCGGCATAGGCGCGAATCGGCTTGTTGTTGTCGAGCGCGTCCAGAATCTCGCTTTTTGTGCGCTGGGAGGTCCATTCCTTCTTGCATACCGGGCAGAGCACCGGGAATCGGATGAACACTTCGGTCACGGCACGCTCCTGTTGGAAGACGGTGCAAGTATTCTCAGGGGACTGTCGGCCAACGGTCAAGCGAGCACGGCGATCACTGGCCGGGGTCGAGCGAGGCGCCGAGGACCTTGTCCGCAGCCTTGCGAATCTCGTACATGTCCCAAACCGCAATACGCTCGCACTCCTCGGCGATCGATGCCGCCTCCTGGCGCGTTACTCCGGCGACACTGAAAGTCATGACGGTCAGGCCGTTGCTTGCGAGGTAGCGACCGATGCGAGACTCTTCCTCGTACCTATAGGAAAAGCCCGATTGACGCTCGCGTAGCATTTTGGTGAGAGCGCCGTCATCACGGATCGGGGATAGGAGCGATTTCACCGCCGCCGTATCATCGAGGCGCACCTTCGCCAGCAGGATTTTTAGTGTGTCTCTCGTCATCGAGCGTTAATTCGTCAATGTGCCCGACGCCGATTTGCCGTTCGCGGGCGTCTCGAGTCTGCGCTTGGTGATGCCACGCGGACATGGCTCGCGATATTCGCGATATGCCGGTGCCACGCATCGTTAGGCTGGGTGTAAAACTGAACGGCAACCGGCCACGATACGGCTGATGCACTGCTTCCCCGACGTTGCATGCTAAGCCACCCCCCTCAGCTCGACGCACTGGCACCCAAGGTATGACGCTGGAACGATGTTCGTTCCACTTTTGATTCGCGGCAACGCCGCTGCTGCAAAATCACGCGGTCTGTCGCAGGCCAAAAGGCGTTATGTCACGGCGGTGACCCCTTGCCTGCATCAGCGGCATCCACGAAACTGCGGTGGCTTCACCGATCAGGGCCATGGGGTTTCAAATGCAATGGATCTTGGCGGTTCTCGCCCTCGTATCCTTGAACGCGTTCGCATCGGATGCCACGCTGGAAATCGTGGCCGACAAAGAACGGCTGATTTTCTCCCAATCTCGGCTGCTATCGCGCAGCGATGTCGAGATGATCTCGGTCGCAGGCAGTGCATACGAGCGGCGCTTTACCCGGTTCAAGGCGATTCCCATCGGGAATCTATTCAGAGGATTACCCATCCCGGAACTCGCGGTGGTTCAATGCAACTCCACGGACGGCTTCTCGGCGATACTGGACAAAACACGTCTGCTCGGCACTGACCCCAAGGTATCGAAAGCGTACCTCGCGATAGAGGACCCCAAGAGCCCGTGGCCAGATCTTGCCGGAAAAACAGCCTCCGCTGGGCCGTTCTACCTCGTGTGGGTAAACCCCAAGGCATCCGCCATAGGACCGGAGGAATGGCCCTACCAGATTGCCTCATTTCATGTTCTATCGGACCTGCACGGCGTGTTTCCCAAGATTTACCCCGCCGTCGATGCGGCGGAAAGCGTTCAAAACGGATTCAAATCGTTCCGGAAAAACTGCCTTACGTGCCACAAAATCAACGGCGAAGGGGCAGCGTCGATCGGGCCGGACTTGAATCTCCCCATGAATCCGACCGAATACTTTCAAGCGAATGGACTTGTCGCGCTCATCCGGGATCCGGCAAGCGTGCGCACCTGGGCGCGCCGAACAATGCGTGGATTTTCCGCGGCGGTGATTCCGGATGCCGAACTTTCGGATCTGATCGCCTACCTAAGGCACATGAGCTTTCGCAAGGATAAACGATGAAAGCCGGAAAGTTGCGCGTGCACTGCTTCGCTGTCTCCATCGACGGCTACGGCGCAGGTCCGCGCCAGGACCTCGCCAACCCGCTTGGTGTGGGCGGTATCGCGTTGCACCAATGGGCTTTCGAGACACAATCATTCAAACGGATGCACGGAAGTGACGGCGGCACGACGGGCATCGACGACAAGTACGCGGCGCGCGGTTTCGCCGATATCGGAGCGTGGATATTGGGACGGAACATGTTCGGTCCGCATCGCGGACCTTGGCTCGACGAGACCTGGAAGGGGTGGTGGGGAGATAATCCTCCTTACCATACTCCCGTTTTCGTGCTGACAAACCATCCCCGCCCATCAATTGCCATGGCCGGGGGTACGGTGTTTCATTTTGTCGCCGACGGTATGTACGCCGCATTGGAGCGCGCGGCAGATGCCGCCAATGGACGGGACATCCGACTCGGCGGCGGAGTAGCCACCATCCGCCAGTACCTCTGTGCGGGGCTGATAGATGAGATGCATCTGGCCATTTCGCCCGTCCTGCTCGGTTCAGGGGAGCATCTTCTCACCGGCATCGACCTGCCCAAACTCGGCTATCAATTGCGCGAACACGTTGCCACCGCAAACGTCACGCACGTCGTGCTCAACAAGCCGGCGTAATTGCGAGCGCGGCATGCCTTGGATGCCAATCGGCCGTCGATACGTGCTTCCGCCCGCGGTGATTGCCGGGCTCGAGCAGGTATTTGCCGAACCGCTGGGAGGGATCATCGTGATCGAGCATTCACGCTACGCGCGGCTGCACCGAGGCATGTGTGCAACGACGCGGCCGAACCGCATCCTGCTCGCGATCAGCGGCGCCGAATTCGTTTCGAGGCCGAACCTGCTGTTGCATGAGTATTTCCATGTGGTTCGCCAATGGCGCACCGGAGATTTGACGCGTTGGCGCTATCTGGTGGAATCGGCACGCTGCGGGTACTGGGCGAACCGATTCGAGCAAGAAGCGCGGGAATTTACTGCATCGGCCTTGGAACGCTACCGCAGATATCCAGACGCGCAAGGCTAGTGGTGAGAGCAGCCGGCTTCTCTGTTCGAGACGTCAAATTGAATCGGCTTGTCGGTACGCGGAATGAGCGCCAATGCGGCGAAATGTCCCGCTTCCGGCACTTGAGGACAGGTCGTGGGGCTCGCCACCGACACGTGGACTCGGATTTCATTACCCACATCGGTTATGGAATCAAATGTGACGACGACCGGACCATTCGCCTTGTAGCCCGCATTGGCCACGAGCAATGTGTAGCGGTCGAAATCGATCGCTGGCAGGGGTTCGGTCACGTCCGGCGAATTGTTTGTCCGATCGTTCCAGTCCTGCGCCGATCGAATCACAAAATTGGAGCGCTCGTCCGATAGGTCCAGATTTCGTGGCACCGGAAGTAGATTGAAGTCGATTTTTCCTGATTGAGCCGTCGCGCTTGCTGCCAGCGCGCACACCACGAGAAGCGCCGCCAGCCCCCTCAACATTCGGTTCGTCAAGTGCGGTGCCTGTCGGGTATGCATATTGCGCGTGTTGACTCAGGAGATCTCGGTATCCTCGTCGCTGGGCATTGTCGTAAGCGCCAGCTCAATGTTCGACGCGAGGTTGTCGGCATACCGTGCCGCTTCAAACAGCCGAAGCGACTGGTAGTACTTGGCTTTCAGCCGAAAGCTGTCGATATCCTCCAACAGCACCTTTCTCGTTTCATCCTTTGTCATCTCACTACTCCTTCAAGGAAAGGTCTGTATAACTGGTCATGCCGGTGGTCTGGAACATGATACTGGGTGCTATGGAGAAGAACTGGCGAATTTCGGCCGCCTGCGCAGCCGCGAGAGCGGTCTTCGGCTAGGATGCTGCATGGTGCACTCGTAAATGTAAGGTAAGTCATTGTTTAATAAGTGGAGATACACATGTTCGAGACCGGCAAGTACTACAGAATTGTGACGTGGCAACAGAGCGGCGATGGCGGCAGGACCGAAGTGTCCTCGCCGCTGCTGGTCGTTGAGGTATCGCTGCCGTTGGTCAAATTACGCAGTGTCCCGTCCGATGGTGTGGGTGAGAGCCGCGACTCCATCGTCAATACCACTTCGCTCGCCTTCGTTAAGGCGGAGCTGGTCGCGAATCATCCTTTGGCGCAGGCTGAGGATGGCAAGCCGAGCGTTCGACCCGAACGCTGGTAGCAGGAGCAAACGAGCAGACCATGTCCAATTGTAGGTGTCGACCGGCCGCAGCAGCGCAGTCGGCATCTCGGCGCCGATTGATGCGCGCTGCGCGCCCAGACTACAATCCACTGGTGACCGACGCTGCCAGCCCGATCAGTCATCCCGGCCGCTGCCTGTGCGGCGCCGTCCGCTTCGTCGCCCAAGGGGCGCCGCGCTGGGTGGCCCACTGCCACTGCGAGAGCTGCCGGCGCGCGACGAGTTCGCCGTTCACAACCTATGCCGGCTATCTACGAGGACAGGTGGTCTGGAGCGGGACCCCGGCCGTCGTCTATCGATCATCACCGGGAGTCGAACGGAGCTTCTGCGCCTGCTGCGGCTCACCAATGAGCTTTGCAGGGGAGCGCTGGCCGGGCGAAATTCATCTATTCTTGCCGAGCTTCGAGGACCCGGCCGCATTATCCCCCGAGATGCACGTGCACGCGGCCGAGCAGCTGCCCTGGGTACACTTGCACGATCATCTGCCCAGGTACCTGCGGACGGCACGCGAGGGTCCGCCGCTCGGATAGGGCGCCCGGCACGGCTCATATGAAGACAGACGGCTGGCCGTAGAAAATATGGCCTTGGAGGGCACGCGCGTGGTCAAAGATTCGGCAGTCGGTGCAAGCGGTTGATCGAGCGGTGGGTTTTGACGTAGTGCGCTGCGATGTGCACAGGCTTATCCCCCGGGAATGTGCGTATCATTGCGTAACCCTGCTAGCGTCGATCAGCGTGCCCCTTCTTCAAAGTTCGATATAATCACATCATGAGCAAGCAAAATGAGCTGATGCGGCGCCGCGATGCGCCCTTGATCACTCCGACTGACCTTGGCGCAAAGGCCTCTGCGGATATCGCCGGCGGGATGAACGGAATCCTTGCGGATGTATTCTCGCTCTATATGAAAACCAAGAATTTTCATTGGCATATGAGCGGACCGCATTTCCGCGACTACCATCTGCTGCTCGACGAGCAAGCAGACCAATTGTACGCGATGACCGATCCCATAGCGGAACGTATCCGCAAGACCGGTGGTTCGACCTTGCGGTCGATCGGGCATATCGCGCGGATTCAGCGCATCAAGGACAATGATGCCGAGTACGTTGATCCGCAGGACATGCTCGCGGAATTGCGCGAGGACAACCAAACCCTGGCCGCTCGGCTGCGCGAGGTGCACGGCATGGTCGATGAGCTCCGGGACATTGCAACCGCGAGCCTGATCGAGACCTGGATCGACGAAACAGAACGTCGAACTTGGTTTTTATTCGAAGCCGGCAGGCGAGGGGATAAGACAGGACACTGAATGCGCCATGCAGGCGATCCGACGAAGCGCTGAGCGCGGCTTTGCCGACCACGGTTGGCTCAAGTCCTTTCATACATTTTCCTTTGCTGATTATTTCGATCCCCAGCACGTCGCTTTTGGCCCGCTGCGCGTCATTAATGAGGACCGTGTTCAGCCGGGCGCTGGCTTCGGTACGCACGGGCACCGAGATATGGAGATTGTCAGCTACGTGCTGGCCGGTGAACTGGCGCACAAGGACTCGATGGGGAACGGCTCTACGATCCGACCCGGCGATGTGCAACGCATGAGCGCGGGTACTGGAATCAGGCACAGTGAATTCAATCCATCGGCCAGCGAACCGGTGCATTTTCTCCAGATCTGGATCGTGCCCAATGTGATGAACATCGATCCAAGTTACGAAGAGAAGCGCTTCTCCGCTGACGAGAAACGCGGAAGATTGCGCCAAATCGTCTCGCCCGATCGTGCGGACGGATCACTGTTCATGCACCAGGACGCGAGGCTTTACGCAGGCCTCTTCGACGGCGACGAGAGAGCAACGCTCGAGGTCACCGCCGGCCGCTTGATGTACGTGCACGTAGCGCGTGGCAGCATCGAGGCCAATGGCGTAGCGCTTGCAACCGGCGACGCGCTTCGGATCACCGACGCCAAGATGCTGCATCTTAAGAACGGTCGTGATTGCGAGGTTTTGGTGTTTGACTTGCCCAGCACTTAAGATCGTGCCTCTGCGGGTGGCAGGCCCCTTGCAACCAACCATAGCGCCAGAGCGGTTTGACTGAGACCCAACGGCAGGAGCATCAGGAACACGATGCTCTGTCCGAAGAGCGGCATCGAGACGGCGACTATCTGCAGTAGGACTGCTCCCAGACCCAAAGCAGCCAACGCACGCGGAACCAGCGCGAACCGGAGCAGTATGCTGTAGTAGACGAAGAGCGTGCAGCCCGCCATGATCAAACCTATGTAATGCGCCCAGTTGCGCGCCGACGCGACCACCCCCCGAAGGGCTTGAAACAGATCGTGGTCGGCGACGTTTGCCTTGGTGTACGCTTCGCTCAAGGACAGCATGGACATCAGGTTGATGTTCTCGACCGCGGTCAAGGAGAAGCTGACCACAGCAAGTGCGACAAACCAGACCGCCATGGCGTGGCTGTATTGGCGAAAGACTTGCAATGCCGTGATTGCGATGCCGACCGAAAGCATGCCCGTGGCAAGCCCAAGGAGCACGGACAGGCTGATCCGCAGTGGGTGCCCCGCAGCATTCACCAGGAAGCCCGGCGCGGCGAACACCGGTGATTCCAAGACGAAGTTCACCACCGCGCTGCCGATCATTTGCATCAGCATGAACACGCCGATGATCCGTCCAACGCGTTTGGCAGTGTTCATCAGGCTAAAAGTACGCTTTTCTCGAAGAATGCGTGAGATTTATCTCTTGACCCTCGAGGAGCTGCCGGGCGATATATAAGGCTCATTGGCCCCTGCTTCAGCTCGCCGCGGAGAAAAAGCCGACTCGTTTGACCCAGTCGGACCGGTCTGTGATCTCCTCCAAGGCGCGAGGCATCGCGGTCGCCGACGATTACGTCTTGGCCTTGGAGCTGGAGCGATGCCCGGTATTGCACCAACACCAGCCTCAATCGGAGATTTTAAATCGCGGCAGTGGTTCTGGCAGCTCAGCAAGGAAATACGCGAGCACCGCCATGGTTGCGACCTGACTGCGAAGGCTCCGCGGCTCGACTTTGTCGAGCGTGTCCGCGGCAGTGTGGTGGTAGTCGAAGTAGTGGCGCGCGTCGACCAAGGGAGCGAATCCCGGCACTCCGGCACGCTGCAGCAGCTCGATATCGGCGCCGAGTTGACCGTCGCGGCGCCTGAGGACGGTGGCACCTATCGGGCCAAGGGCGTCGATCACGGGTTGTAGCATCGCCAACGTGTCGTGGGTCACGGCCGCATCCACGCCGAGCGAACGCCCTGCGCCATCATCGCTCTCTATGGCTGCCGTCTGCGTTTCAATGGAGTGGTCAACGGATGCGAAATATGCCTTGTTACCGCGTCCGCCGTTCTCCTCGTTTGTCCAGCCAATGAAACGAATGGTGCGTCGCGGGTGCAGGTCCAGTTGTCTCAATATCTCGATGACTGCGGCAGCGCCAATCACGCCGACTCCGTCGTCGGTCGCGCCGGTAGCCAGATCCCAACTGTCCAGGTGCCCTGACACGATCACGTACTCGCCGGGCCTTTCACGTCCGGGCCAGTCGGCAATGACGTTGCTGCTATCGGCATCCGCCAGCGTCTTTGGTGTGAGAATGAGCTTGAGGGTCACTGGGCCGGCGGCAGCCAAGCGCGCCACCAGATCAGCATCCTCCGCCGAAAGTGCAGCCGCCGGGATGGCCGCCTGCTTGTCCTTCCACATGGTTGCACCAGTGTGCGGTAATCGAAAATCGGCTCCGCCCACCGAGCGCACCAGTGCCGCAGCCGCACCGAGTTCCGCCGCCGCCGAAGCTCCTTTGAAGCGGTACACGCCGCTCTGCCTATAGGCCTCGCCTGCGTAACCATTGTCCGCCAAGCGTTGATCGAAACGTGCGTCGAATAGAACAATATTCCCACGCACGTCTGCAGATCGATTGTTAAGCTCCGCGAAGTCGTGTATGACGATGACTCGTGCGGTCAGCCCTTTGGCTTCGGTAGCCGATGAAGAGCCGAGTGCCGTCAAATGCAGGCGTTGCGTCACGCCGACCGGTCTTCCCGGATAATCGACCAGTTCCGCCTGCTCTTCGCCCCTCACCCAGTGCGGAACCTTTACCGGCTGCAATGTCACGTGCGCAGGAGGCGAGCGCATCGCGTCCGCCAATTGGTTTATGGCCGCGGTCAGCTGCGCAGATCCGGACAATCGCGGCCCGATCCTATCCGTCAGCTCCGCCAGACGCTGCCAAGCCCAATCACTCGACATAGCAGCATCGCGAATTCGCGCAAGGACTGCGGCCTCCTCTGCCGCAGGTTGCGCATCCGAGGCGCCGGCTGCATTCGCCGGGAATGCCATGCAGCCGACCAGTACACCAAAGAATCCGCAGACGGCTCCCGCAACGGCGGGACAAGCGGCGCGTGTTAGATGCATGAGATTCATATAGAGATGGTCCCCGAGCTGACTAATACAAATCCTAAGGATATTATCGATGCTTGAGCACTGGCTTGCCCACTATCTGCGGGCTGTCCTTGGATCTAGGCAATCTCAATATGCGAATATCTGGATTCGGCCACGCCTTGTTCGGAATTGCGGTGGCAGGCCTTGCCATAATTAGTTTAGTCTACGGCGACTTCGCGCCAATATGGGAGCCGTTTCCTGCTTTTCATCCCCGGTGGGAAATTTGGGCATATGGATTAGGGGCGATACTGCTGGCTGCAAGCGCCGGCTTGTTCTTTGCGCGTACAGCTTTGGTAAGCACGGTGGTTATCGAAGTGTACGCAGCAGTCTGGGCCGTGGCACGCGCGCGCGCCATTGTGCTCAAGCCTCTAATCATTGGCACCTGGTACGGTTTTAGCGAAGCACTGGGGCCACTGCTTGGCGCTTGGATTCTTTACGCGGTGCTACGCCGCCAATATGACGCGCCCGCGGCGACTGTGATGACCGGCGACTGCGCGCTGCACGTAGCGCGAGTTCTTTTCGGCGCGGCTTGCTTGGGGTACGGCGCCGCGCATTTCGCCTATGCAACGTATACGGCGGCCATGGTGCCCGCGTGGCTTCCCGGTCGGACGGGGCTCGCATATCTTACCGGAGCCGCTCACGCAGCCGCGGGCTTCGGACTTCTCGTTGGGGTTCTTCCCCGCTTGGCGGCGACCCTGGAAGCCATCATGATGAGTGCTTTTGGTGTTTTGGTTTGGTTACCGAGTTTTTTCGCGCAACCCAAGCCTGAATGGGCGCCTACCGCGCAAATCCAATGGTCGGAGACCTTCGTGACCTTCTTGCTGGCTGCGTCGGCATGGATCGTCGCCGCATCGCTGCGAGGCAGTCATGAGCAAGAAACAGAGGCCACGTCATGAAGTTGATTCCATCGCTATGCGCAGCCGCGCTGACGGTTTGCATCGGCAGTGGCGCCGCGGAACCGAAGGCTCCGCAAGTTTCGCCGAGCTCCGCAGGCAGGGCCGTCGAAGACCGGTCTCGGGCATTAATAAAGGCCGAGTTGGATGCGAATGTCGCGGCCTTTCGCGGCTTCCTCTCCGATGATTACGTGCTGTTGTACGTCGAGCCCGCGACCTCAGGGCAGAAGGCGAGGTGGGCCACACGGACAAAGGAAGAGTGGGCGAATCTTCTGAGTACCGGGGGCGAGAAGTACCACTCAGTCGATCTGCGCCATACGAAGGTCTATCTTCACGGTGACGTCGCGATCTTCGCCGGCGAATATACGGAGAAAGGCACTAGAGACGGGGAGGAGTACACAGAAGGCGGTTTGTTCACAGAAACGTGGGCGAAGCGTCACGGTGAGTGGATTCTTGTAGGCGGTGTGTTCCCATAGCCGCATGCTCAAATTGCCGGCGGACAAGCGGCCATCGGCGACGGTCTGATTCGGAGGCGGCGATGAGACTTCGGGCGAGCCGCTCTCGGTGCGTGTTCGGCCCGGCCTTCCTCATCGCACTGACGGTCGGGCTGTGGCACCATAGGAACTGGGAGGCGGAGCTATCCCGCACCCGCAACGCACAGACAATGGGAGCACGCACGATGAGTACAGTCGCGCCAGAGGATGGCGGCACACGCCGCGCGCTCGAGCATCTCAATTCGGTACTCACGGCAAACGAGACGCTCGAAGCTTGGGCGATCCAACGGCGCCTATATGCGCTGACGCACCGTCGCCGAGTCGTGGCGGCGACCAGCGGGCGATTCCTAGCACTCCAGAGCGGATTATTCGGCGGCTTCACTTTGACCGACATCCGCTGGCAGGATCTGAAGAACGTCAAGATCGATGTTGGCATTGTCGCGGCGTCCCTGACGCTCGCGGCGTTCGCGAGTCCCGACCTGGCCTCAGCGTCGGCGCAGACGAGCACCTTCGTTTACGAGGGGCTCCGCAAGGATCAGGCTGAAGCGCTCTACCGCATTGCGCAGGGCCATGACCAGGCATGGCGCGAAAAGCGCCGGGTCCGGGACCTTGAGGAGATGCGGGCACGCGCGGGCGGGATCCAGGTCGGCAACCTCGCCGGGGCTGCTCCCGACAGCGCCGCTGGTGATATCACCCAACGGTTGCAACATGCCAAGTCGATGCTCGACGCCGGTCTAATCTCCGATAGCGAGTACGAGACCCTGAAGGCGAAGATCATCAGCCAGGTTTGAGGCCGGCTGTATGTGCGGATCAGTACGTTATCGGAGTAACAGAGAGGGTCGCGCTTGAAATGATGTTTAATTCCCAGCGGCTCAGAGTTTATTCAGTACGCAAATACCCGATTATCGATCAACGTGTCGAGGACGCTTTCCGGCCTATGTGCCGCCAACAAGTTTCAGTCCGCTTTCGGTCAGCTGCCTAGACTGATCACCTAGAACCCGCCGTTCGCGACTCGCGACCAAATCAATCGCAAAGGTTCGGGGCTAACTATTAGGCCAACTTTTGACGCCTATTTGACGAAAAAGACTAGAAATAAGCCCGATTTTCGTCAGTGTGATGGCCTTCCTGGCCACCATTGAATCAAAAGTCCGTTCCGGACACAGGATTATTGCGGGCGTCACAAATT
Organism: Steroidobacteraceae bacterium; assembly: GCA_052326345.1. GTDB lineage: Bacteria > Pseudomonadota > Gammaproteobacteria > Steroidobacterales > Steroidobacteraceae > Bog-1198. Next base: position 146,076 of record JBKQOZ010000027.1, read on the forward strand.
CACACTCCAGAAATGTGACGCGTATCGCGTTTGCGACCGTTGAAGATTGAGTCAAATCGCTGTTAACTAACTTCGTTGATTTGGCAAACCCGTCGAAAGGCGGGGACGCAAAGCCTCCGGTCTCCAGGGTTCTCGGACCCTAGATAGCGGGGTTGCCGATGGCCGCGTTTCTCACGCGCCATCGTTAAACCCCTCTTGTCTCGGACGCTCGCGATGCCAGTCCGTCGCATTCGGTGTAAGGGGTTTAACATAAAATGGCGCACCGTATTATTGCTGGATTGCTCGTCGCGGCGATCCTCTCTGCTTGTAGCGGTAAGGGCTTAACCGGTTCCAATACCCCTACCGCGAGCGGTACGGCAGGGGCGACTGCCTCCTCCAGCGCCACAGCGACTATCACACCGATCATCTTGCAGGGGACCCCGCCCGGCAGCGTGACCATAGGAAGCCGCTACTCGTTCCAGCCAACCGTGTCCTCGGGCGGTGGCGTCGTCACCTTCGCGATCGAAGGTCTACCGGTATGGGCAAGTTTTGACGCCGACACCGGTATGTTGAGCGGCACGCCCAGCGCCAGCGATGTCGGACTCACGCAGGACATCACCATCACCGCCACGAACGGCACCGATACCGGGTCGGTGGGCCCCTTTACCATCCGCGTCAATCCCGAAACGCAACCGCCCAGCAGCTATGCACCGCCCATCATCATCGGCACAGCGGCGCCCACGGTGATCGCAGGACACTGGTACACGTTTCAACCCATGTTCTACGACGCGGCCGGCAACCCGCTGAGCGTTTCGATCTCCAACTGTCCGACGTGGGCCAATTTCAGCACGCAGAGCGGGACATTATCTGGTACGCCCACGGCCGCGCAGGTCGGCACGTACGCGAACATCGTCATCACCGTGAGTGACGGTATGACCAGCGTCGCGCTGCCGGCCTTTTCGATTACAGTGGTCCCGACCGGGGCCGATACGCCGGTCATCAGCGGCACGCCGTCCGCCTCCGTCATCGCCGGCCACACGTACAATTTTCAGCCGACCGCCACGGATCCCACTTCCAAGATGCTGACATTCTCTATCCTTAACGCCCCGAGCTGGACGACCTTCAACGCCACGACCGGGATGCTGTCCGGCACACCGACCGCCGCACAGGAAGGAACGTATTCGAACATCGTCATCAACGCGAGCAATGGAACGTGGAACGTTTCGCTGCCGGCGTTCACAATCACGGTGACGGCACCGGCCGCCTCCGACACTCCCGTGATCAGCGGCACACCGGCGACCTCGGCGGTTGCGGGACAGATGTACCGCTTTCAACCGACTGCGAGCGACCCTGCGGGCAAGACCTTGACGTTCTCCATCGTCAATCGCCCCACCTGGGCGACCTTCAATACCGCGACAGGGCTCTTGTCCGGCACACCCACCAGCGCCCAGACCGGCAGCTATTCGAGCATCGGCATCCGCGTGAGTAACGGGATCTCGAGTGCCGCTCTGCCCGCGTTCAGTCTCGTCGTATCGAAGGCGACGCCGCCCGGGAGTCCGACGATTTCGGGATCGCCTGCCACTTCCGTGGTTGCCGGCAATGACTATCGCTTTATTCCGACAGCCACGGATCCGGGCGGCGATACGCTGACATTCAGTATTACAAATGCACCCAGCTGGGCCACCTTCAGCACCGCGACGGGCGAACTATCAGGCACTCCCACGGCGGCCGACGTGGGTACGTACTCGAATATCACCATCAGCGTGAGCGACGGCAAGACGACCGCGGCGTTGCCATCGTTTCCGATCGCCGTGACGCAGAGTGCCAACGCCAGCGTCACCTTGTCCTGGGTAGCGCCGACGGAAAATACCAACGGCACTCCCCTGACCAACCTCGCGGGCTATTGGATCTATTACGGAACCAGCGCAGATGCCATGACGAAGAGCGTGCAAATCGCCAATCCTGGCGTCGTCACCTATGTGATTTCCAATCTGTCGCCCGGCACCTGGTATTTCTCAATGACTGCCTATTCTACGGCCGATGTACAGAGTGCTAACTCGGCGGTGGCGAGTCATGTCATCGACTAGCATTCCCGGGGTTTTATAGGGTCTGGCAGCCGCTTTGAGACGGTCGGTCCGTACTTGAGCGACAATAATCAATTCTAGCTAGCCGATCCGATCCACGCCGTGAAGAAAAGCATTGCTGTGTTCAATAGCAAGATTATCCAACCAACGAGAGCAATCAGGAATGGGGGCGTGTGTACAAACCAGACCCCATTGGCATTGGAGCTCACACGCCACAAGTCCGCAATCGTTAGCAGAAAAGCGAAGTTACGCGAGCTGATGAGGTAGGGCACGGCCGCCTATTCCCCATGAGCGCCGAGGAACGTAATATGCGGAAACTTTTGGCATTGTCCCGAGCCAAACCACACGTGCGCGTCGATTAGCCCGTTCGCTGCGTGACTTTTCGTTGCTTGAGTAATGACGCAAAAAGCATCGAAATGTGCATACCCGAGGGAGGGGCATGCGGCGGCCCCCTGTCGCTGAGCCTCTCGTGATGGCAGACTCCGGGGGCCCGCCGCTACGCTAGACCACATACAAGGTTTGTACCATGGTGAATTCAGAACGTCCCGCGCCGACACCACCGACCGATCCCCCATTAACGCCACCGACCGATCCCCCATTAACGCCACCGACCGATGCCGAGTTGCAGGAAGAGGTGCCAGAAACCGGTGGCGGTAGCAATTCTAATTTGGGTCAGTTCATGCAGCGTTCGGCCGGCAAGCGCAGTTTAATGAAAGCCAGCGAGGCCCGCGCCGCAGTCAGTTTAGTGCTTCATGCCTGTGATCTCGAGCCGCCGCCAAGTTCCTACTCCGCATCTGGCGCGAACTGGTAGAAGCTAAGACAGTTTATTTTCGCTCAGCCAGCGAGCGAGCAAAGCGCGTGACCGTTTATTGCGAAAAGCATTCGTTTTCGCCGCTTGGAGCCTGATTGGTGGTGGTTGTGCTTGGCTGACGGTCGTACGTACACACATATCGCACCACGGTAATCGGAAGCACTATGCTCGAGCCTTCTCGCATGCCCATGGTGGTTTTCTTTACGCCAACGATCAAAAGCCCATCGGGCTCGACTTGCAAAAGTACTCCGCAGACGGATTGCAGGCTCAGACCGTGATCGAAATGATCATCGAATTGAATTACCGCACAAACGCGCTTATTAACAAAGTTCCTAAAGATACTCGGCGCAGCGACAGTTATTGCGGGTTGCTTGGATTCGTTGTTGCAACCGCATAGGATAGTGACGCAGGTCAGCAACGCCGGCAAAACCGCGTTCGTGGTTCTGCTCATTTCGGCTTCCACGCGCAGATGAACTCTTGCACAGAAATCATTGCACTGTCGGGCGCGGTTGACTCCCATAATCCGTCCGCCGGAGCGCCCAAATTTGTCCCATCGTCGAAGTAGATGACAAACGACGCCATACTCGTGGATTCTTTCGCACAATCGAACAAATAAAGGGCTAGTGAGTAACTTACCCATTTCTTCGCGTAGATGCCGGGACCTGGACCCCGATCCGTGTGCGGCGTAGGAACTGTCTTGAGCCATGCTCGTTTTTTACCGGTTTCGATTCGAATGCTGGACTTGTCTACGAAGTATTTGTACCTCCCGTCAATGCTCATGTTGACTTGCACCCAATCCGCCGCCTGCGCCGTGCCGCACGCGAGCAGCAGCGCCAGCATGATAGCTTTCTGCATTTCCCTCGCCCTCCCAGGGAGGCAGTCTCCCACGGATGGATTCTTCCCTACCCGGAGCTTAGGGCCAAGTCCTGTATCATGTGATTACGGGACCGACTCCAGAAGTGAATTCTCTCCCGTACAAACAAACCGCGTCTCTGCGATTTCCAAGCTCTCGGGCACAGCCGGTTCCCACCGGTCTGGAAACGGTCCATTATTCGGTTCCGCCGTGCCATCGTCGAAGTAGACCACAAGCGACTCAAGGCGCGCGGAAGAATCCGTGCAGTTGAATCCGTATAACCCCACGGAATCCGCCCACCATTTTTGGTTGAGTGGGTCTTTTTTTGCATGGTGGCCAAACGAGCGTTTGACCCACGCATGCCGGACATTACCTGCGATTTTGATACTTGATCGGTCAACAAACGTCCTCGTGCCGCTGCCCGCACTGATACCGACGAGGACCCATTCGGCTGCGTGCACCGTACCGCATGCGAGCAGCAGCGCCAGCGATATTGTTTTCTGCATTCCTAAGCCTCCCCGGCGGCAGTTTCCCACGGTCGCGCCGGTCGGTACAGCAGCCCGCTATCGGGCCTATGATCTCGACACTCGTTGGAGGATTAACTGCGCGTGGCTGACGTGGCGGGAACTCTATCTAGCAACTCTAGCCCGTTCAGCTTTCGGGGGCACAAATGATCCGCGACGACATCACAGGCAAGACGCCATGCGTCACGATCTTGACAAGGCATTTGCGTGGCTTGATCGCGCCTTTCGTCAACACGACGGGGGGCTTTTGAGCGTCCGTTACAATGTTCCGCCTGATGTCAGGACCGATCGGCGCTACAAGGATCTCCTCCGCAAGATGAATCTGTCGGAGTTGCAAGAATCTCCCGCGTCGCCGTAATTGGCCTGCCGGGAAGCCGACGCTCGCGACCGTCTTATGGGGATCGACTCCGGAAGCTGAGGCCGAAATTTCACTCATCGGTTGCCATGGGGCTGCTGTCGGCCACGACCGGCCATTCAGCGTTGCCGCTCAACTATCTCTATAGCGGCCGTTCGCGATCCATTCCTAACGTGGACCCTACCGTCGGTTCACCCGGGCAGGTTCATCTGCGCAGCAGTGCTTTGTAGCGCGGATCGCGCCGCAGATCAGGTCAGTTTTCAGCCGGGACAACGAAGAATCCCGCTGACGGTAGGCACGATCGAGCCAAGCGAACGCGAGGCCCTTTTCACCGCGATAGGCGTAGTTTTCAGCGACCTGGTACGCGGCGACATCGGCATCCTGTGCCTTCAACGTTTCGAGCGCGGCGTCCGCTTCAGCGCGTCGTCGAGCGCGCAGCAACGTGAGTATTATCCGCGAAAAACATGAATGCGACTGACTCGCTTTCAGCAGTTTCTGCGCCTTATAATCAGATGGGTCACGTAGTCAGGCGACCGCGAAACCTCCTGACCGGGTTCCTGCGCCGAGGGCCCGTCACAGCGCGACGTGGGAGGAAATGCCCGATGAGGTTGTTCTCCTGGTACTTCCCGATGTCGTGGGGCGCGGGCACAGTGGTGTTCGGCGGCGCCGGTCTCCTTATGCTGGCCATAGCGACCTATTTGACGTGGCAACAAAGCGTCGAGCTACAACGCTGGCCGCGAGTCGACGCGCACGTGGAAAGCGCGGACGTCACGACCCGGACGGTCTACGCCGGGACTGTATATGGCGCCCGACTGTCGCTGACGTATCGGTTCGATGGCCGTGAGTATCGCGGACAGGCGAATCTTCATGAAGACTCGGATTACGCGGTCGCTGCGAAAGCTGTTTTCGATGCGAATCAGGCGGGGCAGGTCACCGTGATGCTCGACCCACGGCATCCTGAGATGGCCGACCCTCGCCTCTGGCCAGTGTGGACGTTGTTCTTCGCCCCCATCCTGATCGGCAGCCTTGGGTTGGGTTTCAGCGGCTTCGGCCTCGCCTTCTTGGTGATGGGAAGGCGGCAAGGATTCGACAAGGTCGGGCAGGCGAGCACGCAGGACCCGCGGGTGCTATGGCCCTGGTTCGCCGGGTTCGGTGCGCTGTTCGCCATCGCTGGGGTCATCGGGGGCATCTTGGGCCCGCAGGGAAAATCGTGGATTCCGGCGCAGGCGCAGGTCGAAAGCGCGGATGTCGTCAGAGTGTCGGTGAATACCCAGCCCATGTTTGCGATCCGGACGTGGCTCACCTACTCGCTCGCGGGCCGCACCTACCGCACCGCGGTAACGGGCGAGACATCAAGGGACCCTGCCGTGGCTGGGCGATGGGCGAGCGCCGCTTCAGTTCAACGTGCAGTCGATGTACGGATCGATCGCGGGAACCCATTCCGTGTCATGGTTGGGCACGCCAGCCCCGTGGATGCCGTTCTGATCCCGGCGATTTTTGGGGGATTCGGTGTGTTATTTTTCGGCATAGGGCTGCTGATCCGGTGGGAAGTGCTGAAGCAGCCCTCCAGGCCGCCATCTCACCGAGCGCACCCTGCCGGTACTCACTCTCATAACCGCAACTAACTCCTGTGCGCGAAACTCTCGCTCAAACTCTCTCACAAACCGAACGTCGGTTCTTGTGACATGCAACGGATGCTTTTGGGCAGGGCCAAGGGGGCAATGGGGGTACTTGGCGGTCCTTCGCGATGGCTGAAGAGAGTATTTCCGTCGCGAATTTGCGTGCACGCGCGGAAACGACTTCCGGGCGCATAGGGCTGAATGCACACTGGTCTACTACTGAATCGACGTCAACGTCTACCGAAGGTCGACCGGTCGTGCGACCACGACGGGATAACTCGCTGGTTTCCGTGCCAAATCCATCTTCAGCGCCGAGTA
>JBKQOZ010000028.1:0-7171 GCA_052326345.1 Steroidobacteraceae bacterium
GAGATCGATTTTTGACGACTGTTCGACAAACACCATAGGAGATAGACGATGAGAAAGACCAATGCAGCGATTGCCGCCATCGGCAGCTTGTTGACGCTGGGTGCGGCGACCTACGCCACCGTGGCCGCAGCGGGTCCCGTCACCATGAAGGCCGGTTTTGAGAAGTGCTACGGAGTGGTCAAGGCGGGGCAGAACGACTGCGCGGGTCCCGCGCATGCCTGTGCCGGCCAGTCCAAGATGAGCAGCGGCAAGGAATGGATCCAGGTGCCGAAGGGAACCTGCGAGCGCTTGACCGGCGGCAGCTTGACCGCGACGTAATTGATAAGCGAAGCTCACTTCGATGCATCACCGATGCCGGCATCCGCCGGCATCGGCCTGCGCGCGCAGCATCATGCGGAGGTGCTCTTAAGCTCGCCGCGCGTCGCCTGGTTCGAGGCGCACAGCGAGAATTATTTCGCCGACGGCGGCGCGCACGTCGAGGCACTTGAGCGCATTCGCGCGCGCTACCCGCTGTCGCTGCACGGAGTCGGCCTGTCCTTAGGCTCGACCGATCCCCTGGACCGCGTGCATCTTGAGAAATTGCGGCGCACGATCGCGCGCTTCGAGCCGGCGCTGGTGTCGGAGCATCTGTCCTGGAGCTCGGTCGGCGGGCGCTATGCGAACGATCTGCTGCCGCTGCCGTACACAGCCGAAGCGCTGCGCCACGCGGCCGCACGCATCGCCGAGGTACAGGATTACCTCGGCCGGCAGATCCTGATCGAGAACGTCTCGAGCTATGTGCGGCTCGGCGCATCGCCGCTCACCGAGTGGCAATTCGTGGCGGGCGTCGCCGCCGAATCGGGCTGCGGAATTTTGCTCGATATCAACAACATCTACGTGGCCGCGCACAACTTCGGCTTCGATTGCCTGGAATATCTTGCAGGCATTCCGCGCGGCGCCGTGCAGGAGATGCACCTCGCGGGCCACAGCCGGATCGAGCTTCAAGGCGAGCCGGTGCTCGTCGATACGCACGGCGCACCGGTGTGCGAGGCGGTCTGGGCGCTGTACGGCGCGGCGCTCGAGCGCTTCGGGCCCGTTCCGACGCTGATCGAATGGGACACCGACATTCCCGCCCTCGCCGTGCTGCAGCAGCAAGCCGACCAAGCCGATGCGCTGCGCGAGCGCCACCATGCCATCGCTGCGTAGCCTGCAGAGAGATTTTCTGGACGCGCTCTTGGGCGCCGGGCAGATCGAGGGGCGCCCCGGCCTCTACCAGAGCAATGTGCGCAGCAATTTCACCGACAGCCTGCGCTCGACGTATCCTGCCGTCTGGCGCCTGGTGGGCGAGGATTATTTCCGCCAAACGGCGCTCATGTTCCAGCGTTCGCATCCCTCGCGCTCGGGCGATCTTGCGCACGTCGGGCGCAGCTTTCCTGAGTATCTCGCGGCGCTTCACGGCGACGATCAATACCGTTACCTCGGCGACATCGCGCGGCTCGAGTGGCTGTGCCAGGAGGCGCTGCTCGCCGCCGAGCACGCGCCGTTGGATCTTGAGCGGCTGCGCGCTGTGGCGCCCTCGGACTACGACGCACTGCGCTTTGAGCTGCATCCGACGCTGCGCCTGTACCAATCGGCCTACCCGGCGCTCTTGATCTGGGAGGCCAACGCGGCGAACGAGTCGGAGCCGCAGCTAATCGATCTTCGCACCGGAGGCGATCGTCTCGCACTGATGCGCCGCGCTGGCAAGCTCACCTTCCTGAGCTTGAGTTGCGGCGAATTTGCGTTCCTCGAAGCTCTGGAGCGCGGCGCGCCGTTCGGCGAAGCGATCGCGGGCGCCGGCGCCTGCGAGGGGCAGTTCGACGCCGGCGCGGCGCTGCGCCGCTTCATCGGCGCCGAGGCTATCGTGGATTATTCGACCGCCATCGCCTGACTCGATAAGGAACCCGCACATGTCCGCCATCGCCAAGGTACTCGCGCCAAACGCCTTCGCCGCCCGGCTGTTCACTCCCCTGCACTCGCTGTTCGCGCTCGCTGCGCGCCTGTACGTGAGTTCGGCCTTCTTGAAGTCGGGATACATCAAAGTGACCAACTGGCAGAGCACGATGTATCTGTTCGAAAACGAATACCAGGTGCCGGTGCTGTCCCCGCACGTAGCCGCCGTGGCGGGCAGCTTCGGGGAGCTGTTTTTCCCCACGCTCCTGGTGCTAGGCTTGGCGAGCCGCCTGGGCGCGATCGGCCTGTCCTTCGTCAATGCGATGGCGGTGATATCGTACCGGCAGGTGCTGCTGGCGCAGGGCTACGAGGCGGCGCTCGCCGATCACGTGCTGTGGGGCACCTTGGGGTTGTTCTTGATCATCTATGGACCGGGAAAATTGTCGCTGGATTACCTCTTGAACAGGTCGCACTATTGACCCTGGGCCGCGAGATCTGCGGTCACTGGGAGAGCGCCGCCGGCCGTGAGTGGCTGGTGACCAACGGTTTGGGCGGTTATGCCTGCGGCACCGTCGCGCTCGCCAACACGCGCCGCTACCACGCCTTCCTGATGGCGAGCCTCGATCCGCCGGTCGAGCGCACGCTGGTGGTGGCGAAAATCGACCTGTGCGCCGAGTACCTGGGTGAGCGTTATCCACTGGCGGCGAATGAGTTCGCCGGCGGCGCCATCGATCCGAAGGGCTACATTCACATCGAATCCTTCGCCGTGCACGAGGGGATTCCCACGTGGCGCTACGCCATCGCCGATGCGCTCATCGAGCAGCGGATTTTCATGGCGCCGCTCGCCAACGTAAGCTATCTGCATCTCACGCTCGAGCGCGCCTCCGGGCCGCTGCTCATCGAATTCAAACCCCTGGTCACGTATCGGGACTTTCACTGCCAGGGCCGCGGCGAGCGGCCGTTCGAGGTCGAGGAGGACGGCGAGGGCGAGGGCGAGGGCGTGAGCGTGCGCGTGCGCGCCGCCGGGGCCTCGTGCTCCTGCCGCCTCAGGGTCACCGCCGGACAGTACCGCGCGCAATACGCCTGGTACTGGAATTTCTGGCATCGCGAGGAGGCGGCGCGCGGCCTGGACGCGCTCGAGGACCTGTATGTGCCGGGCACCTTCACCGCGCAATTGAGCGCCGCGCAGCCGCTCACCTTCACCGCGAGCCTCGAGGCCGCCGCGCCGGCGCCCGCCGCGAAGGTGCGCACGGCGCTTGCCGCCAAATCGCGCGCGCTGCGCCGGGCGCTGCCCAAGTCCGCACCGCACTGGGTGCAGACCTTGGCCACGGCCTCGGATCAGTTCATCGTACGCCGCGGCAAAAAGAGCGCGGCCGCGGTCAGCGTCATCGCGGGCTATCCCTGGTTTGCCGATTGGGGCCGCGACACCCTGATCGCCCTGCCGGGACTGACCACTGTGCTCGCCCGCTACGACACCGCGGCGGCTCTGCTGCGCAGCTGGGCGGCCTTCGTCGATCGCGGCATGCTGCCGAACTGCTTTCCCGATCGGGGCGCCGGGCCCGAATACAACAGCGCCGATGCGGCGCTTTGGCTGTTCCATGCGCTCGAGGACTATCTGGCGGCGCACCGCGACCCCAAGCTCGTGCGCGAGCTGTATCCCACACTGATGGGCATCATTCGCGCCCACCTCGAGGGCACGCGGTTCGGCATTCAGGTCGACCCGAGCGACGGCCTGCTGCGCGCCGGGGAGCCCGGCGTCCAGGTCACCTGGATGGACGCGAAGCACGATGGGCACGTGTTCACCCCGCGCATCGGCAAACCGGTCGAAATCAATGCGCTGTGGCTCAACGCCCTCCATGTCGCGGCGCGCCTCGCCGGGCGGATGCGCAGCGCCGCCGACCGGCGCCAGTGCCGGACCCTGCTCGAGCACGCCGCTGCAAGCTTCGGACGCTTCTGGGATGCGGATCGCGACTGCCTGTTCGACGTCATCGACTTGGACGGCGGCTCGGCGGAGGATCGGAGCCTGCGCCCCAACCAGATCTTCGCCGTGTCGCTGCCCTACAGCGCGCTGCCGGCGCCCAGGATGCGCGCCGTGGTCGAGGCCTGCGCACGCGAGCTGCTCGTGAGCTACGGCCTGCGCAGCCTCCAGCCTAAGGATCCGGCCTACCGCGGGCAGTACACCGGGGATCCGTGGCAGCGCGACGCCGCCTACCACCAGGGCACGGTGTGGAGCTGGCTCTTAGGGCCGTTTGCGCGGGCCCATTACCGGGTGTACGGGGATGCGCGCCGGGCCCAGTCCTTCCTCGCCCCCATCGCGCAGCACCTGAACGAGGCGTGCTTGGGCTCGGTCAGCGAGATCTTCGATGGTGACGCACCTCACATTGCCCGAGGCTGCTTCGCGCAGGCATGGAGCGTCGCTGAGATACTGCGCACCTGGGTATACCTCGAGCGCAAGATCTCGAAGCCTTAAGGACCGACCGACCAATGAACACCGAGCGCGAGCGCCTGCTCGCAAATGTCCCCGGCCGAGCAGGCTGGCAGCACTGGGGGCCTTACTTGAGCGAACGCCAGTGGGGCACCGTGCGCGAGGACTACAGCGCCGGCGGCACCGCCTGGGATTATTTCCCGCACGAGCATGCGCGCAGCCGCGCCTATCGCTGGGGAGAGGACGGCATCGCGGGGATCTCGGACGCCGAACAGCGGGTGTGCCTGTCGCTCGCGCTGTGGAATGGCCGCGATCCGATCCTGAAGGAGCGTCTGTTCGGGCTCACCAACGCCGAGGGCAACCACGGCGAGGACGTCAAGGAGGAGTATTTCTATCTGGATGCGACCCCCTCGCACTCCTACCTCAAGATGCTCTACAAGTACTGCCAGGCTGCATTCCCGTATGCGGACCTCAAGGCCGAGAACGCGCGCCGCGATACCGAGATGCCCGAGTACGAGCTCGCAGACACCGGGGTTTTCGCACACGACCGCTACTTCGACGTGTTCGTCGAGTACGCGCAGGCCGAGCCGGGCGATGTGCTGATGCTGATCACCGCCTGGAATCGCGGCCCCGACGCCGCACCCCTGCACCTCATTCCGCAGCTGGTGCTGCGCAATACCTGGAGCTGGAATCCCGGCGCCGCCAAACCGACGCTGCGCGCCCTTGGCACGGGCGCCATCGGCATCGAGCCGGACTCGCTCGGCGTGAAGGTGCTGTATGCGCAGGGCGCCGCGGAGCTCTTGTTCACTGAAAACGAGTCGAACGCTCCGAAGCTCTGGCACATCGGACAGGCGGGCTATTTCAAGGACGGCATCCACGAGCGCATCGTCGATACGCGGCTCGAGCGCGTGAACCCTGAGCGCACCGGCACCAAGGCCGGCGTGTGGTACCAGTCCCTGGTGCAGCCCGGCGCCAAGGTGGAGCACCGGCTGCGCCTGACGCACCGCACGCTCGCCGCGCCGTTCGCCGACTTCGCGCAGCTTTTGGCGGCGCGGCGCACCGAGGCCGATCAGTACTACCGCGAGCTGCAGGCGGACATCGCCTCGGAGGATGAGCGCACGATCCAGCGCCAGGCCTTTGCCGGCATGATCTGGAGCAAGCAGTTCTACCACATCGACATTCCGCGCTGGCTCAAGGGCGACCCGGGCCAGACCCCGCCGCCCGCGGCGCGGCTCAACGGCCGCAACAGCGAGTGGCAACACCTCAACAACGCCGACATCGTCTCGATGCCGGATAAGTGGGAATACCCGTGGTACGCGTCCTGGGATCTCGCCTTTCATTGCATCCCCTTCGCGCTGATCGATGCCGAGTTCGCCAAGCAGCAGCTGGTGCTGCTGACGCGCGAGTGGTACATGCACCCGAACGGCCAGATCCCCGCCTACGAGTGGGCCTTCAATGACGTCAATCCGCCGGTGCACGCCTGGGCCGCCTGGCGCGTGTTTCAGATCGACCGCAAGCACCATGGCGGCAAGGGCGATCTGGAGTTCCTCGAGCGCGTGTTCCACAAGCTGATGCTCAATTTCACCTGGTGGGTGAACCGCAAGGACACCATGGGCCGCAACATCTTCCAGGGCGGCTTTCTGGGACTCGACAACATCGGCGTGTTCGACCGCAGCGCGCAGCTGCCGACCGGCGGGCACATCAACCAGTCCGACGGCACCAGCTGGATGGCGATGTATGCGCTCAATCTGATGCGCATCGCGCTCGAGCTCGCCGAGCACAATCATGTCTACGAGGACATCGCCAGCAAGTTCTTCGAGCATTTCCTCAACATCGCCCATGCGATGAGCCACATGTACACCGACAGCGTGGGGCTGTGGGACGAGGAGGACCAGTTCTTCTACGACGTGCTGAACCTGCCGGACGATGTCCGCGTGCGGCTGCGCATACGCTCCATCGTGGGGCTCATCCCGCTGTTCGCGGTGGAGACCTTGGAGCCCGAGATGCTCGAGCGGATGCCGGGCTTTCGAAGGCGTCTGGAATGGTTCCTGGAATACCGGCCGGATCTTGCCGCACTGGTGTCGCATTGGCAGGCGCCGGGGCGCGGCAAGCGCCGGCTGCTCTCGCTGCTGCGCGGACACCGCATGAAGCGGCTGCTGCGGCGCATGCTCGACGAATCGGAGTTCCTATCCGATTACGGCGTGCGCGCGCTGTCGCGCCAGCACCTCGAGCATCCTTACGTGTTTCGGCTCGACGGCGCGGACCTCACCGTGCGCTACACGCCGGCCGAATCGGACTCGCGGCAATTCGGCGGCAATTCGAACTGGCGCGGCCCCATCTGGTTTCCGCTCAACTTCCTGATCATCGAATCGCTGCAGAAGTTTCATCACTACTACGGCGATGATTTCAAGGTCGAATGCCCCACCGGATCGGGCCGCTTCCTGACCATCGAGGAGGTCGCCAACGAGCTCGCGCGGCGCTTATCGCGCATCTTCTTGAAGAACGCGCAAGGCCAGCGCCCCGTGCTGCGCCGGCACCCGGAGCGGCACGCCGATCCGCACTACCGCGAATACATTCCGTTCTACGAGTACTTCGACGGGGACAGCGGCCGCGGCGTGGGCGCCTCGCATCAGACCGGCTGGACCGCGCTGATCGCCAAATTGCTCATGCCGCGCGCGCACGACTAGCCGGCTTGTCTGAGTCATCCCCGCCGCTGATCTCCAGTCAACGTATTGTATGCGCTCTCGATTGGCAGGAGCATGACTCGTTCGCCGAGAGGGCTGCGAATAAATCCATGATGCTGATAAAAGCGAACCGCGTCGTCATCAATGGCAT
>JBKQOZ010000029.1:0-39483 GCA_052326345.1 Steroidobacteraceae bacterium
AGAAGAAAAAGCGCGAGGGCTACTTTTGAACGTGTTCGAAAAGCCGCAAGGGGGAACGCGCGCGCCGGCATCGCAGCGCGACCGCGGGCTGTTGCGTTTTTTGACCTGCGGCTCGGTCGACGACGGCAAGTCGACCCTGATCGGCAGGCTCCTGTACGACAGCCGGCAGATCTTCGAAGACCAGCTCGCGGCGCTCGAGGCCGACAGCAAGCGGTTCGGCACTCAAGGGGAGCACATCGATTTCGCCCTGTTGGTGGACGGCCTCGCCGCCGAGCGCGAACAGGGCATCACGATCGACGTGGCCTACCGGTTCTTCTCGACCGACCGGCGCAAATTCATCGTCGCCGATACCCCGGGCCACGAGCAATACACGCGCAACATGGTGACCGGCGCCTCGACCGCGGATCTGGCGGTGATCCTGATCGACGCGCGCAAAGGTGTGCTCACCCAGACCTGCCGGCACAGCTATCTCGCGCATCTGCTCGGCATCCGCAACCTGGTGCTGGCCGTCAACAAAATGGACCTCGTCGGGTACGATCGGAGCATCTACGATGCGATCGTGGCCAAGTACCGCGCGTTCGCCAGCTCGATCGGCATCGGCGCGTTCGTGCCGATCCCGGTATCCGGCCTCGCCGGCGACAACATCACCACGCGATCGAGCGCCACTCCCTGGTACAGCGGACCCACCTTGATGGCGCATCTTGAGACGGTGCAGATCGATATCGACGCTGCGCAGCGGCGGCCCTTCCGGATGCCGGTGCAATGGGTGAACCGCCCCAACGCGGATTTTCGCGGCTTCTGCGGCTTGATCTGCAACGGCAATATCCGCCCCGGCGACCCGGTGCGGGTGCTGCCCTCGGGCAGGATTTCGACGGTGGCGCGAATCGTCACGCAGGGCGGCGATCTCGACGCCGCCGTAGCCGGGCAGTCGGTCACGATCACGCTCGCCGATGACGTCGATTGCAGCCGCGGCGACGTGCTCTCGATCGCGAACGACCCGCCCGAGGTGGCGGATCAATTCGAGGCCGCGATCATCTGGATGGCCGACGAGGAACTGTTGCCGGGGCGGCCCTACTGGCTGAAGCTCGGAACGCAGACGGCGAGCGCCACGATCTACGCCCCGAAGTACCAGATCAACGTCAATACCCTGGAGCACCTCGCCGCGAAGACGCTAGGCCTCAATGCGATCGGCGTGGCCAATTTGTCCACCGACAAGCCGCTGGTGTTCGAACCCTATGCCAAGAGCCGCGATCTGGGCGGATTCATTCTGATCGACAAGATCAGCAATTCGACCGTCGCCGCCGGGCTGCTGCATTTCGCATTGCGCCGGTCGCAGAACGTGCACTGGCAGGCGCTCGACATCGACCGCGACGCGCACGCCCGGTTGAAGCACCAGCAGCCGCGGCTGCTGTGGTTCACGGGCTTGAGCGGCGCCGGCAAATCGGCCATTGCGAATCTCGTTCAGAAAAAGCTCTATGCGCTCGGCATGCACAGCTTTCTGCTCGACGGCGACAACATCCGGCACGGCCTGAACAAGGATTTGGGGTTCACCGATGCGGACCGCGTGGAGAACATCCGCCGGATCGGCGAAGTCGCGCGGCTGATGACCGATGCGGGATTGATCGTGCTGACGGCGTTCATATCGCCGTTTCGCGCCGAACGCCGGATGGTGCGCGACATGACCCCGCCCGGCGAGTTCATCGAAATTTACGTCGAGACCCCGCTCGAGATCGCCGAACAGCGCGACGTCAAGGGCCTGTACAAGAAGGCGCGAGCCGGAGAATTGAAGCACTTCACCGGAATCGACTCCCCGTACGAGGCGCCGGAGCATCCTGAAATCCGCGTCAATACGGTCGAGACGACGGCGGAGCAGGCCGCCGATGCGATCGTGGCCTACGTGCTGGCGGACGCGCAGCTCAAGGACCGAATCGATCCCGGCTAGACGCGCGGCGCCTCGGCGTCCGCTTCCACCGCCACGAAGATGCAGCATTTCGCGCGCTCGGCCAAGGCTCCTCGCTGCCCGCTCGACCACCAGAAGCCGCCCGACGGCTGCGGATAATGACCGAGCACGATCAGGTCGATCGCGAGGCGCTTCGCATGAGCCAGAATTTGATCGATGGTATTGCCGGTCGTCAGATATCCTTCGGCCTCGACGCCGCGCTGCTTCAGCCAGTCGATCGATTCGTCGAGCATCTTGCGAAAGCCGTGATCGTTGTCGACCAGACAGGCGTGCCCGCTGACGCCGGCGAGCACCACCGGATCCACCAGCCCCTGCGGAATGATGGACAGCACGTAAACCCGTGCATTCAGGAGAACCGCGAGTTCGGCGCCGCGCTTGAGCGCACGGCGACCCGCCTTTGAGCCGTCGTAGCAGAGCAATACGCGCTTAAACACGCGGGCTGCGGTCCAAAGCCGCATAGCGCTGCAAATGCGAATCGCTGTCGCCGAACATCACGCCGATGGCCGTGAGCCGTTTGAACCAATGGCTCACCTTGAGCTCATCGGTCATGCCCATGCCGCCGTGCAACTGCACCGCCTGCTGTCCGATGAAGCGACCGGCCTCCCCGACCACGACCTTTGCGCCCGACAGCGCCCGGCGGCGCTCGCGTTCATCGGCACACGTGCAGCGCAGCGACGCGAGATAGCTCATCGAGCGGGCTTGCTCCAGATGGATCACCATATCGGCAACCCGATGCTGCAATGCCTGGAATCGCCCGATGGGTTGGCCGAACTGCTGCCGCGTCCGCAGGTATTCGACGGTCGCGTCGAGCAGTGCCTGCATGATGCCGACGGCCTCGGCACACAGCGCGGCGAGGCCGATGTCGAAGGCGGCTTCGACCGCCGGCAGCGCGGCGCCTGCGGGCCCAAGCCTATTGCGCGCAGGCAGCTGCACCGAGCGGAGGTACACGTCTGCGGCGCGCTGGCCGTCGACGGTGGCATATTCATCGAGTGTGAGCCCGGGCGTCCCGCGGGGTACGACGAACAGCGACACACCGCCGCTGTCGCAGGCCTCCCCCGCCGTGCGCGCCGACACGAGCAAGGCATCGGCCAATCCCGCATGCGGGACCACCGACTTGTGACCGTCGAGCCGATAGCCCTCGCCGTCGGGCCGCGCCTGAGTGCGAACCCACCGCGTATCGAAGCGCGCATCGGGCTCGAAGTGCGCCACGGTCGCGATGCGCTCTCCTGAAGCCATCGCGCGCAGCAGCTCGGCGGCGGGCGCCTCGCCGGCATACGCGCCGAGCAGCGCAGTCGCAATCACGGCGCTGCTCAACACCGGCTCGAGCAGCAGGCTCGGCCCGCAGGCGTCCATCAGCGACAGTGTTTCGAGCGGACCGTAGCCAAGGCCGCCGAGCGGCGCGGGCACGTTGATGGCCGGCACGCCGAGTTCGGCCAATCCCCGCCACACCGCCGGATCCCAGCCGGTTCCGGATCGCTTGATGGCCCGCAAACGGTCAAACGAGTACTCCTTGACCAGGAAGCCCCGCACCGCGTCGTGGAGCTGCCGCTGCTCGTCGCTGAATTCGAAATCCATGGCGCTCTTCGATCCTAGAGGCCCATCATCTTGGCGATGATGTTTTTTTGAATCTCGTTGGTGCCGCCGAATATCGACAGCTTGCGCTGGTTCAAATAGCCGCTCATCACCTTCGCGGCGTAGCGGGATCCGCGGGCCGGCAGTGCCGGGTCGGACTGCCAGCCCGCTTCCATGGCTTCGCGGCGCATCGGCAGCGCATAGGCGCCGGCGGCGCGCATCAGCAGCTCGGAGATCGCCTGCTGGATCTCAGTGCCCTTGATTTTGAGGATCGAGGCCTCCGGCCCCGGTGCGCGCGAGCCGCGCTCGGCGGACAGCACGCGCAGATTGGTGATCTCGAGCGCCGCCAGTTCGATCTCGACGCTCGCGACACGCGCCGCAAACAGCGGGTCATCGATCAGCGGCCGGCCATCCTTGCGCTCCTCGGCAGCCACGCGCTTCAAGCGCGCGAGCTCGCGCTTGGCAATGCCGATGCCCGCGATGTTGGTGCGCTCATGGCCGAGCAGAAACTTTGCATACGTCCAGCCGCGGTTCTCCTCGCCGATGCGATTCTCCACCGGCACGCGCACGTTCTCGAACCACACTTCGTTGACCTCATGGCCGCCGTCCAGCAGCTCGATCGGGCGCACGCTCACGCCCGGGCTTTTCATGTCGATCAGCAGGAACGTGATGCCGGACTGCTGTTTCGCCTGCGGATCGGTGCGCACCAGGCAGAAGATCCAATCGGCGTACTGGCCGAGCGTGTTCCAAGTCTTCTGGCCATTGACGAGATAGTGATCGCCCTCGCGCACCGCGCGCGTGCGCAGCGAGGCCAAATCCGAGCCGGCGCCCGGCTCCGAATACCCCTGGCACCACCACGCCTCGCCCGCGTTGATGGGCGGCAGAAAGCGCTGCTGTTGCGCGGCGTTGCCGAACGCGATGATCACGGGTGCGACCATCTTGATTCCGAATGGAATCAGGCGCGGCGCACCGGCGTTCGCCGATTCCTCCTCGAAAATGTATTGCTGCACGGCGTTCCAGCCGGCGCCGCCGAATTGCACCGGCCAGCCCATGGCGCCCCAGCCGCGTTCGTGCAGGCGCCGCTGCCACAGCACGTAATCCTCGCGGGTGAGCTCATCGCCGTTCCACACCTTGTCGCGAATGTGCTGCGGAAGACGCTCCCGCAGGAAGGCCTGCACCTGTGCGCGGAACGACTGTTCTTGCTCGGTGAACTCAAGCTGCATGATCGCGTAGTCTACCCCGACTACACCTTGCCGGCGCTTTTCGGATTATGTAAGGGAGCCCTAGTAGATGCCCATCGCGATGCCGGCCGCCAACGTGGCGCCGAGCTCCGCGCATAGCCTTAAGGGCTCCTCGCCGATTCGCTTCGGGCGCAAGATCTCCTCCGGCGTCTGCGCATGCGTGCATATGATCAACGGATCGGCGACCGGCCGCAGCCGCCAGCCGGTCGCGATCCGATCGACCTGTCCCGCCGCATTGCGCCCGTCGCTGCCGGCGCATACGAGCACCGCATACGGCCTGCCATTGAGGCGATCCAGCGCCGCATAATAGGTGCGGTCGAAAAAATCCTTCATCTGTCCGGACATGGCCGCGAGATTTTCCGGCGTGGCGAACAGGTAGCCGTCCGCCTCGAGCACGTCGGCCGCGTGCGCATCGGGGGCCCGCAGCAGCGAGACCTTGAGCGCCGGCTCGACGCGCGCGCCGCCCGCCGCGGCCTGTGCCATCTGCATCGTTCCGCCGGTCATCGAGTGATACACGATGAGCAGGGTCTTCATCGGCGGTCTAGCCGCCGGGCTCTCGCGACTGCTGCTCAGCGAGCGTATAGATGGCTTCCGGCACGACCTCGAGCCGCTCGAGGGGTATCGGACTGCCGCTCGCATCCGACACTCCGTAGGTACCCTCGTCGATCTTCTGCAGCGCGCGTTCAACGGCCGCGAGACGCTCCGTGGCGCGCCCCGCCAGGTTGTCGTCGAGCTCCCGGATCGCCAGGCTTTGAGCGTCCTCCTCGTCCTCGCGCGCCCGGCCGCTCGATGCCGAGTCGATGTCCTTTTCCTCGGCCTCCTGCGCCTCCCGGGTGCGCAGCAGTTCGGTGCGCAGCGCAAGCAGGTGACGGCGCTGACGCTCGAGGAAAGACGCTGGGAATGGCGGTGACTTGGTATTCACGCCTGCCATCCTAATACGAATGCAAGGCCGGGTGAACCGAATGCCCGTACGGCACTCTAAGTAAGCTTTGCCCCGGTTGGCGAGGATTGCAAGATTTACATGAATTCGCGCCCTGTTTTGCTGCTGCTGGCAATGGCCGTTCTGTCGGCGGCACCCCGTGCCGGCGCCGCGCCGTTCGACCTGGCCGGTCCCGTGCTCGAGTTCAAGGTCACCCGGGGCGCGAACATCCTGCCCGCCGCGCAAATTCCGAACCTGACGGTCGGCGACCGAATTTGGATCAAGGCGGATCTGCCCGCCTCGCAATCCGCCCATTACCTGCTGGTCACCGCGTTTTTGAGCGGGTCGACCAATCCGCCGCCGGAGAGCTGGTTCCTCGCCTGCAAAACGTGGAGCGGCAAATGCGCGCTCGAGGGCATGACGGTCACGGTGCCGCAGGGTGCGCAGCAGGTGCTGGTGTTCCTCGCGCCTGAAGCCGGCGGGGACTTCAAGACGCTGATGGGCGCCGTGCGCGGCCGGCCGGGCGCATTCGTGCGCGCCTCGCAGGAATTGAACCAGGCCGCTCTGGACCGCTCCCGCCTGGAGCGCTACCTCTCCACGATTCGTTCGCTGAGCGATGCCGACCCCGCCAGGCTGGCCCAGGTGACTCCGCTGCTCGCGCGCAGCCTCGCGATCAAGGTCGACGAGAAGTGCCTGGACAGGATTCCCGAGCTTCAGGCGCCCTGCCTGATGACCGGCCAGGACTCGCTCATCTTGAACGACGGGCACAGCACCTCGATCGTGGATGCTCTGACCTCGGGGCCCGGCAGCGATCTGGCGATGCAGGCAAGCCTCACCCCGCAGTTGAGCTCCGGCTACTACAGCCCGTACCTCGCTTCGCTGCTTGACATCGCGCGCATCCTGGACTCGTTTCACACCGCGCAGTATCAATACATCCCCGCGCTCGCCTCGTCGAGCGGCGACAAGCTCGCACTGTCGCTGAACGCCGTCCCCTCGTTCCAAAACCCCAAGTCGGTGCTGGTGGTGGCGCTTCCCGCCATTCAGCCGCCGCAGCTGCCGCCGCTGCACGCCGTGGATCCGAAGGAGATGTATTGCGCTGAGAAGAACGCGCTGGTGCTGCCGGTCGAGGGCGCGCCCCTGGTGTTTTCCACCGGCTATGCACACGACATGACGCTGAGCCTGACCGGGAGCGACGGCAAGACCCTGGAGCTGCCCGCCGTCGCCGATGCAGGTCAGGGCGGATTCCTCGTCGATACCTCGGATCTTCACTCGGCCGTGCTCGGCGCCAGCGTGCAGGCGACGCTGCGCGGCTATTGGGGATTCGAGCCGTATCACGGTCCCAGTTTTCACCTGATGAACGCGCATGCCGCGGCCTGGCAGCTGACGGCCGGAGACGCGGCGGCGCTGATCGTAGGCCGCCAGGATACCGTGCATCTTCACGCCGACAGCGTCAGCTGCGTCGACGGCATCATGCTGAGAGATCCGGACGGCAAGGAACTCAAGGTCGAATGGAGGAAGCTCAAGCCCGACGAGGTGGAGGTCAAGCTGCCGCTTCAAGACGTGCAGCCCGGCGCGTTGACTTTGCTGGTCAAGCAATATGGCGGGAGCGAGCCGCTGCCCATCGCCGTGCGAACCTTTGCGGAAGCCGGGCGCTTCGACGGTTTCTCCATCCATGCGGGCGATGCCGAGGGCACTTTGAAGGGCACCCGGCTCGATGAGGTCGCGAGCCTCATCATCAAGAACGTGCTCTTCCTTCCGGGCGAGCTGTCGAGCAGCCAGGGCAGCGATGCGCTCCCGATGACGGCCGCGGATGCGCAAGCGGCGGCGGCCTTCAAACCCGAGCGCCTCGTTGCGGCCAAAATCACCTTGAAGGATGGGCGCGTGCTGCCGCTCACCGTCGCGATCGATGCGCCCCGCCCGAGCGTGATCCTGCTCGGCAAGACGGTGCGGCTCGCACCGTCGAACGCCGGCAGCAACATTCAACTGGCGGACCCGGACGAGCTGCCGCAGGAGGCGACCCTAATCTTCTCGCTGCGCGCACAGTCGCCGCCGAGCTTCACGAACGATGAGACGATCGAGGTTGCGACCAACGATGAGTCGTCCTCGGCGGTTCTGAGCCCGGAGCGCGGCGGCCTCGCGCTCGAGAATTCCCATGTGGCGGTGGCTACGCTCAATCCCTCGAAGGCGTTCGGAGATGCGGCATTCGGCCCTCTGAAATTTCGCGTAACCACCAAAGGAGTCGCCGGGGACTGGCAGCACCTGGCCAACCTCGTGCGGCTGCCGGTGCTCACGCAGCTCGATTGCCCAGCGGCGCCCGAGATGCCCTGCAAGCTTTCCGGCGCCAACCTGTATCTGCTCGACTCGGTATCCGCCGACGCGCAATTCAGCGCCCCCGTCGAAGTGCCGGAGGGCTTCCTCGGGTCCGCGCTGCCGGTTCCGCACCCCGGCGGTGGCGGCCTGTACGTGAAACTGCGCGACGCTCCTGCGGCGGTCAATCCGGTCAAGCTGACCGCGCAGCCAATGCCCGCCGCCGCGCAAGACGCCGCGCAAGATGCGGTGGCGGCGGCCGAGCGCGCAACAGCGCACATCTCGGGGAGCCCCTAGCCCTAGCTTCTATCGGCGGTCGTTGACGCGGGACGCCTTGCCGGTCGAGCGGCGCAGCAGGCCGCTGCCCACCACCTTGATGCTCGCCGAAATGCCGACCATCGATTTGAGCTTGTGCGCAAGCAGCGCCGCGGCGGCCGGATGCTCCTCGGCCGCGATCTCGGGGCGAGCTTCCACCAGCACGAGAACCTCATCGAGCCGGTGCGGACGCGATATCTCGATTTCATAGTGGGGCGCCAGGCCCGCGCAGTGCAGGATCAGCTCCTCGATCTGCGAGGGGAACACATTCACGCCGCGAATGATCAGCATGTCGTCGGCGCGCCCGGTGATCTTCGCGATGCAGCGCATGGCCGTCGCGGTGCCCGGCTTCAGATGCGTCAGATCGCGCGTTCGATAGCGGATCACCGGCATGCCCTCCTTGGTCAGCGAGGTGAACACCAGCTCGCCCGCCTCGCCGTCGGCCACCACCTGTCCGCTCTTCGGATCCACCACCTCGGGCAGGAAATGGTCCTCCCAAATCGTGGGGCCCTCCCTGCTGCCGGCAAACTCCTGCGCCACGCCCGGTCCCATCACTTCGGACAAGCCGTATATGTCGCACGCATCGATCCCAAATGCGCCTTCGATCTCGTTGCGCATGCCCTCGCCCCACGGCTCGGCGCCAAAAATGCCGATGCGCAGCGGGCTCGACCGCGGGTCGATGCCTTGGCGCCTGAACTCATCCAGTATGGCCAGCATGTAGCTCGGCGTCACCATGATGATCTGCGGCCCGAAGTCCATGATCAGCTGGACTTGTCGTTCGGTCTGGCCCCCCGACATGGGAATGACGGTGCAGCCCGCCGCCTCGGCGCCGTAGTGAGCGCCGAGCCCGCCCGTGAACAGCCCATAGCCGTACGCGACGTGGACTTTCATACCGCGCCGGCCGCCGGCGGCGCGGATCGAGCGGGCCACGAGATTGCCCCAAGTCGCGATGTCGTTTCGCGTATAGCCGACCACCGTCGGCTTGCCGGTGGTGCCGGAGGATGCATGCACGCGCACGATCTGATCCATGGGGACGGCGAAAAAGCCAAAGGGATAGGCCTCGCGCAGATCCGCCTTGCTGGTGAACGGGAAGCGCGCGAGATCAGCGAGGGTGCGCAATTCGTCCGGATGGACGCCGGCGGCATCGAAGCTGCGGCGGTAGCTTCCGTTGTTGGCATAGGCGTGGTGCAGCGTCCAGCGCAGCCGCTCGAGCTGCAAGGCCTCGATCTCGCGCCGCGGCGCGCCGAGAATCGGCTCGCTCTCCAGGAATTCGGAGCGATCTCTAGCCGTCATCATGCGCAACGCCAAAGTTCGCCGGCCGCTTGCCGCGCGCGGCGGCCAGTCCCTCCTGCGCATCGCGCAGCCTGAAGCCCAGGAATTCGAGCGCGAGGGAGGCATCGAAGCTCGGGCCCGCGAGCCGCAGCCAGTTGTTGAGCGCATGCTTGGTCCAGCTCACCGCGGTGGCGCTGCCGGCGGCCAGCGTACGCGCCACCTCGAAGGCCGATTCGATCACTCGATCGTCCGGGACGCACAGCCCGACCAGACCGATGCGTTCGGCCTCGAGTCCGGACAGCGACTTGTGGGTGAGCAGGTAATAGCGCGCCTTGGCGAGACCGCACAGCAGAGGCCATATGATGACCGCATGGTCGCCCGCCGCGACCCCCAGACGCGTGTGGCCATCGAGAATTCGCGCATTCTCGGCTGCGATGGACACATCCGCCAGGAGCGCGATGGCGAGCCCGGCGCCGACCGCGCTGCCGCGAATGGCGGAAACCACGGGCTTCCCGCAATTGATCAGGTTGTAGACCAGGTCGCTCGCTTCCTTTAAGACGCGCACCAGGGTCGCCTCGTCGGCGATCATGCGATCGATCATGGCGAAATCGCCGCCGGAGGAGAAGTTCGCGCCCTCCCCGCGCACGATGACCGCTCTGACGGCCGCATCGGCGTCGATGGCGCGCCACACGGCCGCGAGGTCGCGATGCATCGCTTCGCTCGTTGCATTCATCCGGCCCTCATTCGCGATCACGAGCTCGAGTATCCCCGCCTCCGGCGCGAGAAATCGCAGGCTCGCGAAATCGCGGGTATAGCCTGAAAGATCAATTTGCATGATCGGGAACGGCGTGAATGCTGACCATCGTCAGCACGTCGTAGGAAGCCACCGTTTCGGCGTTCTGGTTGGTGATTTCCGTATCCCAAGCCACTTCGCCCCAGCCTTTGTCGGTCCTCAAACTTTTGCGCGCGCAGGTGAGGCGCACCTTGATTCGATCGCCGGGCTTCACCGGCTTGACGAATCGCAGCTCGTCCAGGCCGTAGTTACCGAGCACCGGACCGTAATCCGGATCGACGAACAGCCCGGCGGCCGCGGAAATCAGAAAATATCCGTGCGCCACCCGGCTGCCGAACAGCGGATTGCGCGCAGCCTCCGTATCGCTCATGTGCGCATAGAACGTGTCGCCGGTCAGCGCCGCGAACCGCTCGATGTCAGCGGTCGTGACCTCGCGCTCGGCGGACTTGAACGTATCGCCCAATTTAAGCTCGTTGAATGCAATGCGAAACGGATGAATTCCCGGATCGCGCAGCCGGCTGCCGCGGATCCACCGGCCGCCGAGCGCCGTCAACGCGTCGGGCGACCCCTGAACCGCCGTGCGCTGCATGTAGTGCAGGACTCCGCGTATGCCGCCCATCTCCTCGCCGCCTCCCGCCCGGCCCGGTCCGCCGTGCACCAGCGGAGCGAGCGGCGCGCCGTGTCCGGTCGACTCCTTGGCGCAGCGGCCGTTCGCCACCAGTATACGTCCGTGGTGGGAGGCCAGCCCAAGCACGAACTGGCTGGCGAGCGTGTCGTCGGCGCAGAACACCGATGCCACCAAACTCCCCCCGCTGCGCCGCGCGAGCGCGATCGCATCCGCCGTGCCGCGGTAGGGCATCACGGTGCCGATGGGTCCGAACGCCTCCACTTCGTGCACCGCTCGCGCGGCTCGCGGCTCGCGGCACAGCAGCAGCAGCGGAGGCAGGAACGCGCCGCGCTCCCGATCGGCGCCCGTGACCTCGAAGGCGTCCACGCTGCCGGCCACCAGGTCGGTCTCGCGGCGCAATTTCTCGAACTGCGCCAGCACATCGGCGCGCTGCGCGAGACTCACCAAGGGTCCCATGCGCACACCGGGCGCACGCGGGTCGCCGACGATCACCTTGCGCAGGGCGGCCTCGAGCGCCTCGACCGCCTGATCCGCATACGGCTCCGGCACCAGCGCCTTGCGGATGGCGGTGCATTTCTGACCGGCCTTGACGGTCATCTCGCGGGCGACCTCCAGGATGAACAGATCGAACTCCGCCGTGCCCGGCGCCGCGTCGGGCGCGAGGATGCTGGAATTGAGCGAGTCGGCCTCGGCGGTGAACGGCACCGCATGGCGCACGATGCAAGGATGCGTACGCAGCCGTGCGGCCGTGTGCGCCGATCCGGTGAAGGAAACCGTGTCCTGGCAGGTCAGATGATCGAACAGATCATCAAGGCCGCCGCACACGAGCTGCAGCGCGCCCTCGGGCAAAATCCCCGACTCGATGATACGACGCACGGCGAGCTCCGTGAGGTAGGCCGTCGCCGTCGCCGGCTTCACGATGACCGGCACGCCCGCGAGCAGCGCGGGCGCGAGCTTTTCAAGCATCCCCCACACCGGGAAATTGAATGCGTTGATGTGCACCGCCGCACCTTCGCGCGGCACGTAGATGTGCTGCCCCGCGAACCCGCCCGCCTTGGAGAGGGCTTCGGCGGCGCCATCGAGATACACATGGCCGTTCGGCAGCTCGCGGGCGCCCTTGCCCGCGTACGCGAACACCGTGCCGATGCCGCCGTCGATGTCGATCCAGGAATCGTCCCTGGTCGCTCCGGTGCAGTAGGAGAGCGCGTAGAGCTCTTCCTTGCACTCCGAGAGGCGTTTGGCCAGCGCTTTGAGCAGGCCGGCGCGCTGGTGAAACGTCAAGGCGCGCAGCGCCGGTCCGCCCCGATCGCGCGCGTACTCGAGCACAGCGGCAAAGTCGATCCCGCTGGAGGAGACCTCCGCGACGAGCTCTCCGGTGGTCGCATCGCGCAGCGCGGTGTGCGGGCCCCGGCCGTTCCGCCAGCCTCCGCGTACGTAGCTCTCGAGTGGCCTCGCGGAGCGCGTCACGCGATGCGCTCGATGACCATCGCGATGCCCTGCCCCGCACCGATGCACATGGTGCACAGCGCGCGCCGCGCGCCGCTGCGCTCGAGCTGGTGGAGCGCCGTCGTCGCCAGGCGGGCACCGCTTGCGCCCAAGGGATGTCCAAGCGCGATGGCGCCGCCCTGGGCGTTCACGTGCGGCGCATCGTCCGGGATATGCAGATCGCGCAGAACGGCGAGCGCCTGCGCGGCAAACGCTTCGTTGAGTTCGATGAGATCGATGTCGGCCAGCCGCATGCCGAGGCGCGCGAGCAGCTTGCGTGTGGCGGCGACCGGCCCCATGCCCATGATGCGCGGCGGCACGCCCGCCACCGCGGTGCCGAGAATGCGGGCGCGGGGCGTCAGGCCGTGGCGCTTGGCCGCCTCGGGGCCCGCCACGAGCAACGCGCACGCGCCGTCGTTGATGCCTGAGGAATTGCCGGCCGTGACCGTGCCGCCGGCGCGGAACGGCGTCGGCAACTTGGCCAGCGCTTCGAGGCTGGTCTCGCGCGGGTGCTCATCCGCGCTCACCAACGCGGTCTCGCCGCGCTTCGCGGGCACCGGCACGGCGACGATTTCCCGGGCGAGGAGGCCTGCGGCCTGGGCGGCCAGGGCGCGCTGTTGGCTGCGCAATGCGAACCGATCCTGGTCCTCGCGCGAGACGCGAAATTCGGAAGCCACGTTCTCGCCGGTCTCCGGCATCGAGTCGATGCCGTAGTTCTGCTTGATCAGCGCGTTGACGAAGCGCCAGCCGATGGTCGTGTCGAACATCTGCACGTCGCGCGCAAACGGCGTGGCGCTCTTCGACACGACGTAGGGCGCGCGGCTCATGCTCTCGACGCCGCCCGCCATCACCACATCGGCCTCTCCCGTGCGAATCATGCGCGCTGCGCCGGCCACGGCATCGAGCCCCGAGCCGCACAGGCGGTTGAGCGTGGCGCCCGGCACCTCGACCGGCAGACCCGCGAGCAGCGCGCTCATGCGCGCGACGTTGCGATTGTCCTCGCCGGCTTGGTTGGCGCAGCCCAGGATCACATCGTCGATCGCGGCCGGATCGAGCTGCGCATTGCGCCGCACCAGTTCGCGCAGCACGACGGCGGCCAGATCGTCGGGCCGCACGGCCGAGAGCGCGCCGCCGTAGCGGCCGATCGGCGTGCGGATGGCGTCGCAGATGAATGCCTCGTTCATGCATCGAGTCCTGATTTCGAGTGAGTAGGGGATGGTACGCGCAGGCGCGCGCAACGTCCGCGAAAGTGCGCCACCGATTCTCCGGAGGCTCTCGCGACCTCCACGTCGTAGATGCCGTGGCGCGCGCTGCGCGAGGTCTCGCGCGCGATCGCGATCAGCCGCTCACCGCCCGCCGCCGGGGCGAGGAACTCGATGCCCGCGCCTGCGGCCACCATGGCTTCGCCGCGGGAATTGGACGCGTAGGCGCATGCAGTATCGGCCAGCGCGAACAGAAACCCCCCGTGGCAGATGCCGTGGCCGTTGAGCATGTCCGCGCGCACCGTCATCGCGACTCGAGCCTGCCCGGGCGCCACGTCGAGCACCTCGATCCCGAGCGCCTGTGCGGCGGCATCGCGCTCGTACAGCGCATCGGTGGCGCCGCTTGCAGGGACGTCGGTCACGCTCAGCGGCCCTGGAAGCGCGGCGTTCGCTTCTCGATGAACGCGGCGACTCCCTCGGCATAGTCGGCCGAGCGGCCCAACTCGCGCTGCGCATCGCGCTCGACGTCGAGCTGCTCGGCGAGGCTGCGCTGCCATGCGCCGCGAATGGCGGCCTTGGTCGCGGCCAGCCCGCGCGTCGGCGCGAGCGCCAGCTGCTCTGCCAATGCATCGACGGTGGCGGGGAACTCGGCGTCATCGACGCACTGCCAGATCATGCCCCAGGCGGCCGCCTGCTCGGCCGACAGCTTCTGGCCGAGCAGGGTCAGGCCGAGCGCCCGCGCATTCCCGACGAGCCGCGGCAAGGTCCACGTGCCGCCCGAATCAGGCACCAGTCCGAGCTTGCAGAAGGCCTGCACGAAGCTCGCCGAGCGCGCCGCAATGACCAGATCGCAGGCGAGCGCAATATTGGCGCCCGCGCCCGCCGCTACGCCGTTGACCGCCGCGATCACCGGCAGGGGCAGCTGCTGCAGTGCGAGGATCAAGGGCTTGTAGTGCGTCTCGATCGAGTCGCCCAGATCGACCGCCTGCGCGCCGGGCGCGACGGTCCGATCGCCAAGATCCTGGCCGGCGCAAAACCCGCGCCCCGCGCCGGTCAAGATCAGCACACGTGCATCGCTTGCGCCCAGTGCCGAGAGCGCAGCCCGCACCTCCGCGTGCATCCGGGCGTTGAAGCTGTTGAGCTTGTCCGGCCGGTTCAGAGTCAGGCGGGCGATGCCGCGATCGACGCCGAACAGGATGCTCTCATAGGACATCGCTACTTCTCGTCATAGCTCAGTTCAAGCGTCGCCGTGGTCGGCCGGGCCTGGCAGCAGAGCACGAATCCGGCATCGATCTCCCACGGCTCCAAGGCGATGTTGTGCGCCATCACGGCTTCGCCGGAGAGGATTCGCGCGCGGCAGGTGGCGCAGATGCCCGAACGGCACGAGAACGGCAGTTCGAGGCCCGCGCGCTCGCCGGCCTCGAGCACCGAGGCATCCTGCGGCGCCATCGGGAAGCTGCGGCGCCTGCCGTCCATCACGATCGTGATCGTCGACAGCAGCTCTCGCCGCGGCGAATCTGCCGCGATGCCGATGTGCGCCGGCGGCACCCCGCCCGGCCGCGACGAATCGGCCGGCGCCGGGGTCGCCGCGAAGCGCTCGAAGCGCACCGGCGCCGCCTCGTTCAACCGCTTGATGGCCTCGCGCACTTCATCGACCATGCGGCCGGGACCGCAGACGAAATACTCGTCCGCCGTGGAAATCTCCACGATCTCGCGCGCGAGCTCCGCCACCTTGGCGGCATCGATGCGCCCGTTGAGCAGCGCGGTGTGCTGCGGCTCGCGGCTCATGACGAAATACAGCGCGAATCGCCCGAGGTAGCGGTTCTTGAGCGCGAGTGTTTCTTCGAGAAACATCGTCCGCGCCATGCTGCGATTGCCGTAGATCAGCGTGAAGCGGCTGTTCGGCTCGCGGGCGAGAATGTCCGTGGCGAGCGACAGCACCGGCGTGATGCCGCTGCCGGCCGCGAATGCCACATAGGAGCGCGTCCGGGCCGGGTCCACCGCGGTACGGAAGCGTCCGACCGGCGTGCCCACGTCGAGCCGGTCGCCGGGCCGCAGCTGCGTCGCCAGCTCTTTGGACATTCGCCCGCCGAATTGCTCGCGCACCCCCAAGCGCAGCGCGGAGCTGCCCGGGGGCGTCACGATCGAGTAGGTGCGCCGCTCCTCGCGCCCGTCGATGAATCGGCGCACCGTCACGTATTGTCCGGCGTCGAAGTGGAACTGCGTGCGCAGCGCGGACGGAATGGCGAGCGTCATGCACACGGCATCCTCGGCGATGCGCTCGACCGATCTGACCTCGAGGGGGTGAAAGCTCAGCACGCAAGCCCCCTCAAATGCATTTGAAGCATTCGAACGGCTCCAGGCATTGGCGGCAGCGGTGCAAGGATTTGCAGGGCGTCGAGCCGAATTGGCTGATGCGCTCCGTATCGATGGAATTGCAGCGCGGACAGGCGATCGGATGCGAGGATCGATCATCTGAGGGCGGCACGATGCCGTAGGCGGCGAGCTTGCGCCGACCCTCCGGCGTGATCCAATCGCTGCTCCAGGCGGGCGAGAGAACCTGAGTGATTGCGATCTCGCCCAGCTGAGCGTCGGCGAGCGCCTGCGCCACCAATCCGCGGATGAACTCGGTCGCCGGACAGCCGGTGTAGGTGGGCGAGAGGCCGACCTCGAGCACATCGTCGGGTCGCTGGGTGACGAATCGGACGATGCCGAGATCGACGAGAGTGAGCGCCGGAATCTCCGGATCCTCGACCAAGGCGAGCGCGCGCCACGCCGCGGCGACGCGCTCGCCGGTGGCTGCGCCGGGGGCGACCGCGGCGTCCGCGGCAATCGCTCGGCCCGGCAGCCCGCCGGCGGGCAGCGCGGCGGCGTTCACCAGCGGGCTCCCGGATAGGCGCGCTGCAAGTATTGCATCTCGGCGAGGATGTAGCCCAGATGCTCGCTGTGCTCGCCTCGCTTGCCGAACCATGCGTACGGGCGTTCACGCGGCCGCTCGAGGGTCGCCTCGGCGAGCACCTCCTCGATCCGCTTCGACCAAGCGGCGCGAACCTCGGCGAGCCACGGAGCGATACCGCAGTCCGCCATCTCGCGATCCAGCTCGTCCTCCTCGAACAGCTCCACCGTATATGGCCACAGGCGCTCGAGCGCCGACTGGACGCGGGCATGGCTCTCCGCAGTGCCATCGCCGAGGCGCACCAGCCAGTCCGAGCTGTAGCGCAGGTGATAGCGCGTCTCCTTCACCGCCTTGGCGGCGATCGCGGATAATTGCTCATCGGCGGAGTTGGTCAAGCGCTCGAAGAGCTCCAGCTGAAAGGCATCGATGAGCACCTGACGGACGATGGTCTCGCCGAAATCCCCGTTCGGCAGCTCCACCAGGGTCGGGTTCAGATACTCGCCCTGCTCTCGCAGGAACGCGATCTCATCCTCGCCGCGGCCGCGGCCCTCGAGTTCGCCCGCGTAGGCGAGCAGCAGGCGCGCCTGGCCGATGAGGTCGAGCGCGATGTTCGCCAGCCCCAGATCCTCCTCGAGCACCGGAGCGTGGCCGACCCACTCGCCCAGCCGTTGGCCGAGCACCAGGCTCAGATCTCCCACCCGCAGCACATAGCGGAACAGGAGCTGCGCCACATTGGTGGCCGAGGCGCTCACAGGGTCTTGACCTCATCGGGTATGTCGTAAAAGGTGGGATGCCGGTAGATCTTGTCTCGCGCGGGCTCGAACAGCGCCTCCGCCTCTTCAGGGTCCGACGCGGTGATGTCCGTGGAACGCACC
Source organism: Steroidobacteraceae bacterium (assembly GCA_052326345.1). Classification (GTDB taxonomy): domain Bacteria; phylum Pseudomonadota; class Gammaproteobacteria; order Steroidobacterales; family Steroidobacteraceae; genus Bog-1198. The sequence continues at coordinate 17,466 of JBKQOZ010000029.1, forward strand.
ACCCAGATGCTGACGCCTTCCTGGCGCCGCGTGTACAGATCGCGCGCGTGATCGATCGCCATGCGCGCGTCGCTCGCATGCAGGCTGCCCACGTGCTTATGATCGAGGCCGCCGCGCGCCCGGATGAACACTTCGAATAGCGGCCATTGGCGTTTATCGTGCATTGCCGGGTCCATTGAAATACTCCGTCGGGGGGTTTCGAGCCATCAGGCCGCGCGGCCCGCGCTGCGCAGGCGCTGCTTCTCGGCGTACGCCATAGCGGCCTCGCGCACCCACGCGCCTTGCGAGTGGGCGCGGCGCCGCACCGCCAGACGCTCGGCGTTGCAGGGGCCGTTGCCCTTGAGAACTTGATTGAATTCGTTCCAATCGATCTCGCCGAACTCGTGGCGCTCGAGCTCCTCGTTCCAGCGCAGCTTCGGATCGGGCGGCGTCAGGCCGAGAAATTTCGCCTGAGGCACGGTGAAATCGACGAATTTCTGCCGCAGGTCATCGTTCGAGATGCGCTTGATCTTCCAGCGCTGCGAGTCCGAACTGTGCGTCGAGTCGGCATCGTGAGGGCCGAACATCATGAGTGCGGGCCACCACCAGCGGTCGAGCGCCACTTGCGCCATGCGCTTCTGCTCGGCGCTGCCCTGACACAGCCGCAGCATGATGTCGTAGCCCTGCCGCTGATGGAAGCTCTCTTCGCGGCACACGCGAACCATCGCGCGCGCATAGGGACCGTAGGAGCAGCGGCACAACGGTATCTGATTCATGATGGCCGCCCCGTCGACCAGCCAGCCGATGGCGCCGACATCGGCCCAGGTGGGCGTCGGATAATTGAAGATGCTGGAATACTTCGCCTTGCCCGACAGCAATTGATCGACCAGTTGATCGCGGCTGACGCCGAGGGTCTCGGCGGCACCGTACAGATACGCCCCGTGGCCGCCCTCATCCTGCACCTTGGCGATCAAAATGGACTTGCGCAGCAGGGTGGGCGCGCGCGTGATCCAATTTCCCTCCGGCAGCATGCCGACGATCTCCGAATGCGCGTGCTGAGAAATCTGGCGAATCAGCGTCGCGCGGTACCGGGCGGGCATCCAGTCCTTCGGCTCGATCTTCTCTTCCCTGTCGATACGCGCCTGAAAGCGCCGCTCGAGAGCGCCCTCATCCACCGGGGCAGCCGCATCCAAGCCCTGAACATCGAGCGCTTGCGTGTACATGCCAACCCCCAGCCTAACAGCCAACCGATCGAGGCGATCCATCGTGACACGTAAACTGACTCAAATCAATTTTTTCTGTGTCATAAACTCCGGCATATTACACTTCCCGCGCCATGCCACGAACAGCGCCCCGCACCGGCCCAATGGACCCTTCCGACGTCGCGGCGGAACTGGTCAAGCGCTTCCGCCGCCAGCGTCCGCTGCGCGCAGGATCGCTGATCGTGACCGTTTTCGGCGATTCGATCATGCCGCGCGGCGGCGCCGTCGCTCTCGGCAGCTTGATTCGCCTCGCGGCGCCTTTCGGACTCAACGAGCGCCTGGTTCGCACCGCCACCGCGCGCCTCGCGCACGAGGGCTGGGTCGAGGCGCGCCGGGTGGGCAAGCTCGGCGAATACCGGCTGTCGACGGGCGGCCGCGAACGGTTCGCCGAGGCGACCGAGCGCATTTACGGCGGGCCGACCGCGCACTGGTCAGGACGCTGGACCCTGGTCATGCTGCCCTCCATGCATGCTGCAGAGCGGCGCCGGCTGCGCAAAGAGCTCGCCTGGCACGGCTTCGGCGAGCTTTTCGGCGGGGTGTTCGCGCACCCCGAGGTCCCGGCGCGCGCACTGGAGCTCGAGCTCAAGGCCGCGAACCTGCCCGCCGGCGCCTTCATATTCGAGGCCGATCTCGCCGCCCCTCCGGCCGCGGCGCGGCTGGTGAATCTCGGCTGGGATCTTAAGGAGCTCGGCAATCGCTACCAGCGGTTCGTGCGGCGCTTCGAGGGTGCGCACGCGGCGTTGCGCGGTCGAGCCGCCACACCCCTGACCGGCTTCATCCTGCGCACCCTGCTCATCCACGAATACCGCCGGCTGCATCTGCGGGACCCGCTGCTGCCCCAGCGCTTGCTGCCCGCGAATTGGCCCGGCTTTCACGCCGCGCGATTGTGCCGGGACATTTACGCTCGCGTGTTCGCGGCCTCGGAAGCGCACCTGTCGGAGGCGGCCGCACGCCTCGACGGCCTCTTGCCGCCGCCCGAGCACTCAGTCATGCGCCGCTTCGGCGGCATCGGATGATGCTACTCCCACTGCTCGAGCGTATTCACGATGCTCGCCAGGAACGCATTCGCCTGAAAGGCATCGAGCGCCCGGTGGTCGATCGTGAGCGTGAGATAGCACATCGAGCGGATGCCGATGGCCTCGGCGCCTTGCGCTTCCAGCACACAGGCCCGGCGCTCGACTTTGCCGACGCCCAGGATCGCCACTTGCGGCTGATTGATCACGATCGGCGCGGCGAGCAAGCTGCCGCCGACGCCGTGATTCGAGATCGTGAACGTGCCGCCGCGCACCTGCTCCGGCGCGAGCCGGCCCGCGCGCGCCGCGGCCACGAGTTCCCCCATCCGGCGGGCGATGCCCTTCAGGTCGAGCCCCTGAGCGCGATGGATCACGGGCACGATGAGTCCCTCGTTGCCGAGCGCCGTGCCCACACCGATGTTGGCATCGGCGTGCAGCTCGAGCGCATCTTCATGATAGGTGGCGTTCAGCGACGGGTGTGCCAGCAAGGCGCGCGCGCAGGCGGCGACGAAATACGCCGTCAGCGTCAAGCGCACGCCCTGGTGCTCGAACTCGCCGGCGTGCGCCGCGCGATGCGCCTGCACGCGAGTCAAATCAGCCTCGAACAGAGTCGTCACATGCGGCGCCAGAGCCAGGCTCTTTGCCATGTGCTCGGCGACCCGCCGGCGCACGGCCGTGTGCGGCACCCGCGTGCTCGAAGCGCGCGAGGCCGGGGCTTCAGGCGAAGCAGCGCCGGTTTCGCTCACGTGCCGAGCGACATCGCCGGCCGTGATGCGCCCCTCGCGCCCGCTTCCGACGATATCTTCGGGCTCGAGCGCGTGCTCCGCGAGCAACTTGCGCACCGCGGGGCTCAACAGCGGCCGCGCATCCGAAGGCGGCGGTTCCCCATCGCGCGGCTCAGCCTGCGGGGCGTTCGCAGTCGCGCCGTCGATGGCGCCGATCCGCACCCGGGCCAGCACCTGTCCCGGCAACACTTCCTCATCGGGATGCTTGAGGATTTCGCACAGTTCGCCGCTCGCCGGCGATGGAATCTCGACGGTGACCTTGTCGGTTTCGAGCTCGAGCAGCGGCTCGTCCTCGCGGATGGAATCGCCCGCCGCCTTGCACCATCTCAAGATCGTGGCCTTGGTGCCCTCCTCGTTCAGCGGGGCGATGACGTCGGCCATGCGGCTGTCGCTCATACGGCGGCCAGATCCGTCATGCATTGGGCGATCCGCTCGACGCTCGGCAGCACGGCCTCGAGCAACACCGGGCTGTGCGGGCTCGGTATGTCGGGCATGGCGAGGCGCTCGATCGGCGCATCGAGATCGAAGAACGCCTCCTTGGCGAGCACCGCCGCGATCTCGGCGCCGAAGCCCGCGGTGATGTTGTCCTCGTGCACGATCATGCAGCGGCGAGTCTTGCGGACCGACATGAGCGTGGCGTGCCGATCCCACGGCGACAGCGTGCGCAAGTCCAGCAGGTCGGCCGACACGCCGGTGCGCTGGAGCGCAAGTTCGCAGCGCTCGACCATGGCGCCCCAGCTCACCACCGTCAGCGCCGCACCGGTCTGCAGCAGGCTCGCCCGGCCGAACGGCACGACAAAATCATCGCCGGGGTAGGCGCGCCGCGCCCAGCTGCCGTCCAGCAACGATCGGTGCTCGAAGAATATCGTCGGATCGTTGCCGCGCAGCGCCGCCCGCAGCAGCCCTACCGCATCCTGCGCGTTCGATGGCATGGCCACCCGCCAGCCGATGCCGTGCACCCACTGAACTTCGTTCGATTGACTGTGCCATGGGTCGCCGCACTTGAAGAAACCACCGGGAATGCGCACGACCATGGGGGCGGCGAATCGATTGGCGGTACGCCAGCGCATCGTGCCGCAGTCGTTGAGCTGCTCGGCCGCGGGGTCCGCGTACTTGCGAAATTGGATCTCCGGAACGGGCATGAGCCCGGCCACCGCCATCCCGACGGCGCGGCCGATGATCCCTTCCTCGGACAAGCTGGTATCGAACACCCGGGCCACGCCAAATTTCTCCTGCAGGCCGATGGTGGCCGCATGCACGCCGCCCTTGCGGCCGACGTCTTCGCCGAACACGACCATGCGCGGGTTCACGGCGAGTTCATGCTCGAGGGTGCGGCGCACGGCGGTCACCAGATTGATCCGCGGCCCTTGGACGTGGGCGCGCTCGGAGCCCGCGGGCGGCTGCGCACCGTCCACCCACAGACCGCCCTGCGTCTGGATGTCGATCGCTCCATCGTCGGTCGATTCGCTGAACACGTATCGCTTCACCCGCGCACGGTCCGGCACGCTGAAGCGCTCGACGCGCACCCGCGCATCAGCCACCGCGGTGCGTGCCAGGCACACTTGCGCATCCCACTCCTCGGCCGTGAGAATCTGCGGAACGACCTGCGCGCGCAGCTTGCGCCACGGGTCGCGCTCCTGCTCGGCCGCAATGAGCGCCGGACCCTTGTAGGTTTGCGTGTCCTGCCCGGAATGTCCCGACAAGCGCGGGACGGTGAGCCGCAGCAAGGCGGGACCATCACCCGCCCGCACGCCGCTGACCGCATCCTCGATCAGCCTGGCGGCGCTCATCGGATCCGATCCATCCCCGTCGAGCACTCGCAGCCCCCGAAAGGCGCTCAAGTTGCGCGCGATGTCGCCGCCCGGGGTCTGCTGCTGCGAAGGTACCGATATCCCGTATCCGTTGTCCTCGATGAAGAAGAGCAGCGGCAGACGCTCGGTGGTCGCGATATTGAGCGCCGCCCAGAATCCGTTGGTCGCGGTGGACGCATCCCCGCCGTGGGCGACCGCGATACTGCCCGCATATTGCGCCTCGCCGAGCGTGCCGTGCCGGTAGCGCAGCGCCTGGGCCCAGCCAGCCGCCGGCGTGTATTGCGTACCGACCCCCCCGCACACCGGCAGCGCGCAGGGCCCCTCGCGCCGAGGAAAGTTGAACACCACACCGATGTCGCGGCCTTCGCTCATGCCGCCCACACGCATCATGCTCGAGGCGAGCGCCTCATCGATCGACAATCCCAGGGTCAGCAGCAGCGGCCGTGATCGGTAGTAGCCGACGACCGCGTCGCGCGCCCCGGTGAGCCGGCTGCCGAGCAGCACCTGCGTCACGTCGTGGCCGCGCGCCGAGAACTGGTACAGCACTTTGCGCTCCGGCAGCAGCGTCGATTCCTCGAGATCGTCGAGTGCGCGCGACACCGCCACCAGACGCACCACCGCGCGCCAGTCGGGGGAGGCGCTGCGCAGTGCCGGTGCCAATTTCTCGGGACTGGCGGCCATTGCGGCCTCGCTTCAAGTGAGCCAGTGCCAAGCCTAACCTTAAGTTTTCGACGACAATCGCCAAAAAGATAAGGCTCAGGCGCCCTCATTGGCGATAATCACCAACGGGGGCGTGACGCCGTTCACGAACCGCCGGCATCAGTGCTTCGAATGTTTCTTCCCGCCGGATTCCTGCTCTTCGGACTGCTCCGCAATCCCGAGCTTGCCCGCCGCTCCCTCGGCGCCGTGCTTTTCCATGTCGGCCAGCAGGCCGGCATCCGTCAAGTCGATCGGATGCGAATTTTCCCAGTCGCGGTGCGATGTTTCCACCAGCCGCTTCACGACGTGGTGGGCATCGGTCTCGATGGCGAGCTCGCGCCGCGCATCGAAGCTGCCGGGTGCGAGATTGATCGAGCCCACGACCGCGCGCTTCTCGTCCGCCAGCAGCATTTTGCCGTGCAGCTTCATGTCCTTCAGTCGGTGAACCTTCGCCCCGACGTCGTGCAGGATGCGCAGTCCGCCCACCCCCTCAACCAGCTTTTCCAGCTTCAACTTATGGGGCTGCCGCGCCATGATGTGCAGGCGAACCCCGCGGGTCGCCGCTTCGACCAGCCGCTCGATGATGACGGTGTCCTGGTAGCGCTCGTTCTGCAGCCAGAGCGATTCCTTCGCCGAATCGATGAACGCGGATATGCGCTCGCGGCCGTTGTTGGGGCACCAGATGAGGCGCGATTCCGGGTTGGGCTTGAAACTCTTGTGTTCCCAGTCGGCCTCGAAGCACTTCACCATTTCCTCGACTTCGATCCCGTGGGTGGTCACGACGGCATAATCGCGCGTTTCGGTCAAATCGCGCGTCTCCCAGTTGAGCGACTCGACGAAGCCCGCCGCATTGTCGATCACCATGGACTTCTGATGAGTCAAGGCGAATTCCGGGCTGCTGTCGCGCACGTCGATGCCGGCGGCCGCGAGCTTTTTGCGCGACTCCTCGTTCTCGTTCTCGCCGCTGCGCCGCGCGGGGTTCAGCATCACCCGGACCTTGACGCCCCGGCGCTTTGCGGCAATGGCCGCATGCACGAGCGTCGGATCGGTGAACAGGAACATCCTGATGTTCAGCGCGCTTTTGGCGCCGTTGATCGCATCGAGAATGGGCTTGGACGTGTCATCCGGCAGGACGATCAGCGTGTGCGACATGGCGTGGACTCCTTGAAATCAGGCCGCGTTGACTGCCGGGGCCGGCGGCGAATCGTACTGGATGCGGTGCAGTTCGGCGTACACGCCGCCGCGCGCGATCAGCTCGTCATTGGTGCCTTCCTCCGCGACGACACCGTCCTTGATCACGATGATCTTGTCGGCGTCGCGGATCGTGCTCAAGCGGTGCGCGATCATGATGACCGTGCGGCCCTTCATCAGCCGCTGCAGGCCCTCCACCACCAGGCGCTCGGACTCGGTATCGAGCGCCGCCGTCGGCTCATCGAGGATCATGATGGGGCTGTTGCGGATCACCGCGCGGGCGATGCCGATGCGCTGGCGCTGGCCGCCGGACAGCGTGTCGCCGCGCTCACCCACCACCGAATCGTAGCCGTGCGGCATGCGGCTGATGAATTCGTCGGCGTTGGCGATTTTCGCCGCGGCGATGATCTCCTCATCGGTCGCGCCGGGGCGGCCATAGGCGATGTTCTCGCGGATCGTGCCGCGGAAAAGGACCGTTTCCTGCAGCACGAATCCGACCTGCGAGCGCAGCGCCGCGAGCTTGTAGGTCTCGACGGGGGCGCCGTCGAGAAGGATGCGTCCCTTCTGCGCCTCGTAGAAGCGGGGAATCAGGCTCAATACCGTCGATTTGCCGGAGCCGGTCGGTCCGACGATGCCCACGACCTGGCCGGGCTCGATGGTGAAGCAGATATCGCGCAGCACCATCTCTTCGTCGATATAGCCGAACGCAACATGATCGAAGGTGATCGCACCCTTGATGCGGCCGGGATCGATGGCGTCCGGGCGCTCGGGGATGATGTCATCGGCGGCAAGTATCTTCTGGATGCGCTCCAGCGCCACGGTGGTCTGCGCGATCGCCGTCGTCATGCTGGCGAGGTCCTTCACCGGCTTGAAGAACTTGTTGAGGTATGCGAGATAAACCGTCAGCGCTCCCGCCGTCAGCGTGCCGGCAATGATCAGCGCCGTGCCCTTCCAGAGCACGATGCCGGTGCAGACCGCCACCACGATGCTGACCACCGGCGAGAGCAGGGATTTGACCTGGCGCGCCTTGAGAGCCGCCTCGACCGTGGCGTGGCTCGCCTCGGTCATGTGCGCCACCTCGAGATCCTGCCGCCCGAAAGCCTCCACCGCCCGCACCGATCCGAGGCCCTCCTGGACCACCGCGACGACGTCGCTTTGCTTGACGCGCACGATCTTCGTCACGTCCTTGACCATTCTCTTGAACCGCATGACGAACAGCAGCAGGAAGGGAGTGACGCCGACCGCGATCAGCGTGAAGTCCCAGTCGAGCCAGAACATCAAGCCCAGCATGAAGGCGATGGTCAGCAGGTCGACGACGATGCCGAGCGTCGAGGAGGAGGCAAAACCCTGCACCGTCGATACATCGCTGGTGATCGTCGACATCAGGGAACCGCTCTTCGCGTTGTCGTAGAAGCGCAGCGAGAGCCGGTGCAGGTGCTCGTACATGCGGATGCGCAGGTCATTGGCCACCCACTGGCCGACGCTGGTCGTGTAGTAATTGTCGATGTACGACGCGACCGCGGCGATGACGGCAATCACCAGGGTCGCGATTCCCGCAAACAGCGCAACCCCGAGCGTGTGGCGACCGATGCCGTAGTTGTGCGCCCAAGCGAGCCAATCAGGCAGCTTGTGGTGGACGAGCGCGTCGTCGAGCACGATCTTGAGGGGCCACGGCGCGGCGAGGCTCATCGCGATTTCCACCAGCATCGCGATGAATACAATGATCAACCAGCCGCCGTAGGGCCGCAGCAGCCCGAGCACCAGGCGTGACAATGCCTTATCCGACGCCTTATCCGACGGCGGCGCATCGTGCGCGCCGGCGCTTGCCGGGGGCGGCGCAGCGGGGGTCGGGTCAGACGGGGATTGCGTGGACATTATGGACACATAGTATTGTGGGCCGGCCCGGCGCGGCGGCTATTAGACCTTGGCCCAGGAAATGGTCGGGCTGCCAGGCCCATTGGACCCCTGTGAAGGTACGCTCCAAATAAGCCAAAAAGAATCGCCAAAACACGCATCTTTAGGCATCATTGTTGGCGATATTCACTACGGCCACCGGAGGCCTATTTCTGATGCAGCTCGATCGCTTCGACGCCCGCATCCTGACCGAGCTGCAGCGCGACGGGCGCTTGCCGGTGGTGGCGCTGGCAGACACCATCGGCTTGTCGCCGACCCCGTGCGCGCGCCGAATCAAGGCTCTGGAGTCCGCGGGCGTCATTGAAGGCTATGCGGCCATTCTGCATCCGGCGCGGGTCGGTCTGGCCGTGCAGGCCATCGTGCACGTCAAACTGACGGAGCACACGGATGAGACGGTGGCACGCTTCGAGCGCGAGATTGCACTACTCGATGAGGTCACGAATTGCTTCGCCACCACCGGGGCCTACGACTTCATCTTGCAGGTCTTCGGCAAGGATTTAGAATCGCTCAGCTCCGTCATCCTCAAAAAGCTGCTGCGCATACCCCATGTGCGCGATGTACAGTCGAGCGTGGTACTCGCCACCGTCAAGCGCTCGACGCGAGTCCCCTTGAGCCACCTGCAGACGTGACGGACATCGTCGTCATCGGTGCCGGGATCGCCGGCGCATCGGTCGCAGCGCACCTGGCCGAGACGCACCAGGTGCTCTTGATCGAACGCGAGGACCGTCCGGGCTACCACTCCACGGGGCGCTCCGCGGCGTTGTTCACCGAGATTTACGGCAATTCCGTGATTCGCGCCCTGACGCGCGCCAGCCGCCCATTTCTCTTTGACCCACCTCCCGGCTTCACCGAAACAGCGCTGATCCACCCTCGCGGCTGCCTGTACATCGCCACCGCGGAGCAGCTCGGTCCCTTGCGCGATTTCGCAGCCCTGCCGGATATCGCACCCGCGACTCGAGCGATGACCGCGACCCAAGCCCGCAGCCTCTGCCCGGTGCTGCGCGAGGAATACGTGGCCGGCGCCTTATGGGAACCGGACTCCACCGACATCGATGTTCACGCGCTGCACCACGGCTACCTGCGGCTGTTCCGCAAACGCGGCGGGCAGCTCTTGAACAACGCTCCGGTGGAGGCGCTCGAGCACGCCGGCCCGGGCTGGACCGCGCACGCCGGCAGGCAGACCGTGACCGCGCCCATCGTGGTCAACGCCGCCGGCGCCTGGGCGGACGAGATCGCCGCACTCGCGGGTGTCTCCCGCCTTGGCTTGGTGCCGTGCCGCCGCACCGCCGTGCTGATCGATCCGCCGCCCGGGATGAGCATCAGCGCGTGGCCTTTCGTCAACGATATCGAGGAGCAATTCTATTTCAAGCCGGAGGCGGGCCTGCTGTTCCTCTCGCCCGCCGATGAAACGCCCACCGTCCCCGGCGATGCACAGCCCGAGGAATGGGACGTCGCCGCCGCCGTCGACCGCGTGCAGGGCGCAACCACCTTGCAAATCGACCGGCTCAAGGCCCGCTGGGCGGGCCTTCGAACTTTCGCGCCCGATCGGTCGCCGGTTGCGGGCTTTTCGAGTGAGGCGCCGGGGTTTTTCTGGCTCGCCGGTCAGGGCGGCTACGGCATTCAAACGGCGCCGGCACTGTCGCGGGCGGCGGCGGCCCTCGTTCGAAGTCTGCCGGTGCCGGAGGATCTGCTCGCCGCCGGCGTGCAGGTCGCCGACTTGTCGCCGGCGCGCTTCGCGTCTTAAATAGGGGGTACGCTATGGACCATCAACTGAACACGGCGCAGACGCGCAAAGGCATGCATATGGGCAACGGCAAACTCAACGACTTGCTCGACAACGTCGAAGAATTGGCTCGGGCCATCAAGGACGTGGAGACTCCGGAGATCGCCCGAGTTCGGGCCAAAGTCAAGATCGCGCTGGCGGCCGCCAAGAGCGCGCTGAGCGACGGTGCAGGTCAGGTTCGAGACCACGCAAAAGAAGTTTCTCGAATCACCGATGACTACGTACGCGACAACCCGTGGAAGGTGGTTGGAATCGCGGCCGCCGTGGGTATCGTGCTGGGAATGCTGATGACCCGGCGCTCCGACTGACGACGCGGCCGAGGTGCGCCGCGCCGGGCTCGCCGCGCCGGGTTCGGCCCGCTAGGCTCGGCGCCACTCGGTGATCCCGCCCGGCTTGTCCTCGAGCATGATGCCGGCCGCGCTGAGGCGATCGCGAATGCGGTCCGACTCGGCGAAGTTCTTCGCGGCGCGCGCGGCGCGGCGCGCCGCCAACAGCTCCTCGATCTGCTCGTCGGTCGGACTGCCCGCGGCGGGCGCGCCGGCAGCTCCGACGGCGCGCTTGAGATACAGATCGGGGTGCTGCTGCAGGAGGCCGAGCGTTTTGCCCATGCTGAGCAGCGCCGCGGCGGCGGCGAAGACTTCCGCGGAATCCCCCGCGGCCTTCGCGCTGTTCAGGTCCCGCGCCACCCCCTGCATCACCGCCAAGGCCTCCGGCGTGTTGAAGTCGTCCTCCATCGCCGCGTGAAAACGGGTGAGCACCCCGCCAAAATCGCGCGGTGCCCCCGGAGGCTGAAGCTTTTCGCTGCCCTTTAGCGCTCGATACAGGCCGAGCAGCGTCTCGTCAGCCTGCACAAGCTGCCCGGCGGAATAGTTGATCGGCCCACGATAATGGCTGCTCAGCAAAAAGAACCGCAAAACCTCGGGGTCCCTCAGGGTTTTGAGCACATCGCGCACGGTAAAGAAGTTTCCGAGTGACTTGGACATCTTCTCGTCGTCGATGCGCACGAATCCGTTGTGCATCCAGACATTCACGAACGGCGTGCCGCACGCGGCGCAGGATTGTGCGATCTCGTTCTCGTGATGCGGGAACTTCAGATCCAAGCCGCCACCGTGCAGGTCGAAGTGGCTGCCGAGCACGCTTGTCGACATGGCCGAACACTCGATGTGCCAGCCGGGACGTCCGGCGCCCCAAGGCGAGGGCCAGGATGGTTCGCCCGGCTTCGCGTGCTTCCACAGCACGAAGTCCAGCGGATCGAGCTTGGATTCGTCGATCTGCACGCGCGATCCGGCGCGCAGATCGTCAATTTTCTTGCCGGACAGCGCGCCGTACTGCGGGAATTTGCGCACCGAATACATCACGTCCCCGTCGGCCGATACATAGGCATATCCCTTGTCGATCAGGGTCTGCGTCATGGCGATGATGGGCCCGATGTATTCGGTGGCGCGAGGCTCGAAATCCGGCGGCTGCAGACCGAGCGTCGCGCAGTCCTCGTGCATGGCGACCGTGAAGCGGCGCGCCAGCTCGGCCCAATCCTCGCCTTTGTCTGCCGCCCGCTGAATGATTTTGTCGTCGATATCCGTGATGTTGCGCACGTAGGTGACCTTGTAACCGCGCGAGCGCAGGTAACGCTGCACCAGATCGAAAACCGTCAGCATGCGCGCGTGGCCCAAGTGAATGTAGTCGTACACGGTGATGCCGCAGACGTACATGCCCACTTCGTTCGGACGCAACGTCTTGAACTCGGCCTTCTTGCCGGTCAGTGAGTTATGAATTTCGAGCATGGGACTCGAGGCGGCGGCGTGCGATGGCCGTCGGCATCAATGCGAACAGCGGCTTAAGCTCAGGGCCGTGCGCCTGACCGGTGAGGGCGACCCGCAGGGGCATGAACAGCTCGGCGCCCTTGCGCCCGGTGCGCTCCTTCAGCAGCTTGGTGAGCAGTTTGAGATCGCTACCCGACTCCTCCAAGGCGGTCGCAGCGGCGGCAAAGAATCCGGGCCCCGCCGCGGCGATGATGCGCTGCTCGTCCCGCCCCAGCGGGGGCAGTTCGCCGCGGACCACGGCGCGCCACGGCACCGCATCCGCCGGCAGCACGAGGTTGTGGCGCACCAGCTCGACGAACGCGTCCGGATCCTCCGCGCCGAGCCAGGCTCGAACCTCGGCGCCCGACATCCGCTGCAAGGTTTCCTTCTGCCAGTGCACGAGCTGCGATTCCTCGAAGCGCGCCGACGCGCGGCCCAGATGCTCGGGGCGAAAATGCGCCGGCATTTGCGCCGGCGACAGCCAGGCGTCCACGTCGCCGGCGTGACCCAATCGGAACAGGTGATTGAGCAGCGCAGCGCGCAGGAAGCCGCGCTCGCGAAACTCCTGCACGCTGGTGCTGCCGTGACGCTTGGACAGGGGCGCGCCGTCCGCACCCACCAGCAGCCCGACATGGCCGTAGCCCGGGCGCCGCAGCCCGAGCGCATCGAGCAGCATCAACTGCCGCGGCGTATTGGTGAGATGGTCATCGCCGCGCAGGACGTGCGTCACCCCCATCACCGCGTCATCGACCGCGTTGCAAAAGAAGAACGCCGAGGTGCCGTCCTCGCGCCGGATGATGAAATCGCCGATATCGCTCGAGGAGAACCTCTGGGCTCCGTGCACCAGATCGGTGAACTCGATCACGGTGTCTGATGGCACCGCGAAGCGCAGCGTGGGCCGCAGTCCGCGCGACGTGCGCTCGGCGCGCTGCGCCGCCGTCAGGTTCCGGCAGGTTCCCGCATAGCGCGGCGGCTGCCCGGCCATGCGCTGCAGTTTTCTCGACAATTCCAGCTCGTCGGCCGTGCAGAAGCAGGCATACGCCCGGCCACCGGCCTCCAGGCGGTCGAATAGTTCGCGGTACAATGCGCCTCTCTCGGATTGCGCATACGGCGCCGAGGGCCCGCCGACCTCGGGCCCCTCGTCCCAATCCAATCCCAGCCAGCGCATGTCCGCCAACAGTTCGTCTCGGAAGCGCGGCAAGCTGCGCTCGACATCCGTATCCTCAATCCGCAGGATGAAGCGCCCGCCGCTTTTGCGCGCCCACAAATGGCTGAAAAAGGCCGTGCGCGCATTGCCCAAGTGCAGGGAGCCCGTAGGTGAGGGAGCGAACCGGGTGGTAATTGTTGAGGACATCTCAAGATTGTACCCATTCGAGTAGAATCTCGGCGTATGAAACAGCTAATACTCAGCGTTGCGGTGCTTGCGGTAGCTCTCTCATCTTCGGGCATCGCCGCCGACCCGCCGTCCGCTGCGGCCGCGGCAGCGGCCAAGCCAGCTGCCGCGACTGCCAGTCCGCAGGTCCAAGTGGTCACCTCCTTGGGCAGTTTCACGATCGAGTTGAACGCCGAGCGTGCACCGCTCACGGTCGCGCAGTTCCTGAAGTACGTCGATCAGGGGTTTTATTCGGGCACCATCTTTCACCGCGCGATCCCGAATTTCGTGATCCAGGGGGGCGGCTACGACGCCGATTACAAGCTCAAAGGCAATCCAACCAAGGTAGTCAACGAATCGGGGAATGGGTTGACCAATCAGCGCGGCACCGTGGGGCTTGCGCGGCCGCCGGAACCCCACGCCGGCGACGTGCAGTTCTACGTCAATCTGAATGAGAATGCAGCGCTCGATCCGAATCAGGCTCGCTGGGGATATGCGGTATTCGGCAAGGTAGTGCAGGGCATGGACGTGGTCGATCAGATTGCCAACGTACCGACCGGAGCGAAAGGTCCCTTCAAGGAGGATGCACCCGTCAAGCCCGTTGTCATCGAACGGATCGAGCGCGTTCCAACTCCTTGATCGCGCGGCAACGCGGAGCATGGCGATCCTTTTCATTTCCGATCTGCACATCGACGCGACGCGCCCGGCCATCACCGAACAGTTCATCGAGTTTCTGCGCACCGAAGCGCGCAGCGCGGACGCTCTGTACATCCTCGGCGACCTGTTCGAATCGTGGGTGGGCGACGATGCGGCCGATGCCGCGCAAGCCGCGGCGATCGCCGATTTGAAGTCTCTCACCTCGCAAGGCGTGCCCTGCTTCGTCATGCGGGGCAATCGAGATTTTCTGCTGGGGCAGCAATTCTGCGCGGCCTCCGGCGCGCACTTGCTCCCGGACCCGCTGATCGTGACCCTGTACGGCGAGCCGGTCCTGGTCATGCACGGGGACGCGCTGTGCACCGACGATCGCGCGTATCAGCGCCTGCGCGCGACGGTCCGCGATGCAGAGTGGCAGCGGCAATTCCTCGCCCTACCCCTGGCTGCGCGACGCGCGCTGGCCGGCGCCGCGCGGGTCGGAAGCCGGGCGCACACGGCGGCGATGGAATACGCCATCACTGATGTCAATGCCGACAGCGTCGCCGTCGCCCTGCGCGCCGCCCCCGCCGCCACCTTGCTGCACGGTCACACCCACCGGCCGGGCATCCATCCGTTGAACGTGGACGGCCGCGCCTGCACGCGCATCGTCCTCGGCGACTGGTATACCCAGGGCAGCGTGCTGCGCTGGGACTCGAGCGGCCCCGAGCTCAAGTCATTGGCTCGCTGAAAACATGGCTACGCGGGTCCCGACGGATCCCCCGAATGAAACCGGAACAACTCGTCGCGGCTTAAGATCAGGTCCGCCTCGAGCGACGCAAATTCATCGATCCGCTCGGGCAAATCCACCCGCGCGCGCAGGGCGGCGCGGCGCGCCAGGTCCAGGTACACGTTGAAGTGGCGCGCTTCCGCGGCATGCAGGCCGCGAAACAGCTCGCCCAGCTCGCCGCCGATGGCGGGGCTTAGGGCCGCGAAGCGCTCGCAGGACCGCGCCTCGATGAACGCGCCGCAGATCATCAGATCCACCTCGCGCCGCGGCTCGCTCCTCGCGACCAGACGGCGCAGGCGCTCCGCGTAGCGGCCCGGAGCCAGCCGCTGGGGCACCATGCCGAGCTTGCGGATCAGCCTGGCCACCTGTTCGAAATGCCGCAATTCCTCGCGCGCGAGCCGCGACATTTTGTCGGCGAGTTCCAGATCCTCGGCGTACGCAAACATCAAGGCGAGCGCGGTCGAGGCCGCCTTCTTCTCGCAATTCGCGTGGTCGATGAGCAGCACGTCGGGCGATTCACAGGCGCGGGCGATCCAGCCCGCGGGAGTCGCCGCCCGCAGCAAGGGGTGCGCAGCGGCCACGCTCATGCAGGGACTTTCAATTCGGCGACCGCCTCGATGAGCTCGCGCGCCGATTGAAACCGGTCCGCGGGAGACTTCGCGAGCAGGCGCCGCAGAAGTGGCTCATAGCTCGCGTATTGCGAGTCGATGGGGGGCAGCTCAGCGCGCTTGTGCTTGTAGATGACTTCCATGGCGGAGCCGCCCAAGTAGGGTTTGCGGCCGGTCAACATCTCGAAAAATATCACGCCCAGGCTGTACAGATCGCTGCGCGCGTCGATCAGTTCCGCGTGGCCTTGCTCAGGGCTCATGTAGTAGGGGGTGCCGAAGATCTCGCGCGTGCCGGTCAACTCCGCGTCCAGCTCATTTGCCTTGGCCAGGCCGAAATCGATCAGACACAGCGATCCATCGGTGCGCAGCATCACATTGGCGGGCTTCAAATCGCGGTGAAGCACGCCGACGGAATGGATGGCGTCGAGCGCGCTCGCGATCTGGCCGAGAAAGTGCACCGCCATCGCCGGCGTGAGCGGCGCCTTCATGCGCTGCCGAAGATCGCCGGCGGGAAAGTGCTCCATGGCGATGTACGCATGGTCGTCCGCGACTCCCAAATCGTAGATGCGGACGATGTTCCGGTGTTTTAGGCCCGCGACGATCTCGTATTCCTGCAGGAAACGATCGAAGCCGACGAGGCGCTCGGAAACATCGGGTACTTGGCTGAAGACTTTGAGCACCACGAGTGTGCCGGCGCGCTCGCTCTCCGCCAGGTAGATCTTGCACATGCCGCCGCTGCCGACTTGTTTGATGCATCGATGACCGCGGATGCTCACGGTGCCGAATCTATAGCGCTGTTCGAAGTCCGGCCGCGAACGCAGCGCGGTCAACATCCGCTTGTGTTCGCGCGAGGCGTCGGTGAGCGATCGAATAAGCCGGTCGCGATCGATTTTTCGGCCGTAGAGGCGCTGCAATCCCGGCACCTCTGGCGGCAGCGGCGCCGGGGCTTCCTGCAGCAGCAGCAGCAGCAGCGGCGCGAATTCTGGTCTGGCCAACAGCGAGGAGACCAGCTCTTCCGCGGCGGCGTTGGGAGGTGCGCTCGCGACGATGACTGCGTCGTAGCCGGCGGCGGCGAAATGCGCCTCCAGCGGCTCCTCCTCGCCCAGGCGGTGCTCGGCGACGGTTGCGTCAGGCCACTCGATCTCGACATGCTTTTTCACCAGCAGTCGATACTCGGCGCGCTCCGCGATGAGCAGTAGACGCAGGCTCAAGACCTATGGGCCCGAGCCGCCACGTTCGCGGCTCTACAGTGTTCGAACGGACTTGAGTCCACGACCGGCGCCATCGCGACGTAGCTGCTTCGCTTCGTCGGATCTCTCTCCCTGCAGGCGCTTCAAATATTCGGGCGTCACGTCCCCCGTGATGTATTCGCCCGAGAAGCATGAGGTGTCGAAATCGGTGATCTTCGCGTTGTCGTGGCGGACCGCGTGCACGAGATCTTCCAAGTCCTGGTAGATCAGCCAATCGGCGCCGATGATGTCGCGCACCTCCGCATCAGTGTGTCCCGCGGCCACCAGCTCGGAGGTGTCCGGCATGTCGATGCCGTACACATTCGGATAGCGCACCGGCGGTGCGGCGGAGGCGAAATAAACCTTCTTGGCGCCGGCTTCGCGCGCCATGTCGATGATCTGCGCAGAAGTGGTGCCGCGCACGATCGAGTCGTCCACCAGCAGCACCGTCTTGCCGCGAAACTCCAGATCGATGGCGTTCAGTTTGCTGCGCACCGATTTCGAGCGCTGCTCCTGGCCGGGCATGATGAAAGTGCGGCCGATGTAGCGGTTCTTGATGAAGCCTTCCCGGTACTTGACGCCGAGCAGCTGCGCGACCTGCACCGCGCTGGTGCGGCTGGTGTCCGGAATCGGAATCACCACATCGATGTCATGCTCGGGGCGCTCGCGCCTGATCTTCTCGGCGAGCCGTTCGCCCATTCGCAGGCGCGCTTTGTACACCGATATGTTGTCGATGATCGAGTCGGGCCGGGCAAAGTACACATATTCAAATATGCACGGGGTGTGATTCACCATCGCCACGCATTGCTGGGCATAGAATCGGCCCTGCTCGTCGATGAACACGGCTTCCCCGGGGGCCACGTCGCGCACCATATCGAAGCCCAGCATGTCGAGAGCGACGCTCTCGGAGGCCAGCATCCACTCGCAGCCCTTTTTGGTGTCGCGCTTCCCGATGACCAGCGGCCGAATGCCGTTCGGATCTCGGAATCCCAGGATGCCGTGCCCGATCACCATCGCGACGACAGCGTAGCCGCCACGACAACGCCGATACACCGCGTTGGCCGCGGCGAAGATATCGGCGGGCGTTACGCGCGGCGTGCCGACGCGCTGCAGCTCGGACGCCAACACGTTGAGCAGCACCTCGGAATCGGATCCGGTATTCAGATGCCTGCGGTCTTCCCGCACCAGCACTTCCGTGAGCTCTCGCGCATTGGTCAGATTGCCGTTGTGGCCGAGACAGATGCCGTAGGGCGAATTCACGTAGAACGGCTGCGCATCGTTCGCGCTGTCGGCCCCGGCCGTGGGGTAGCGGACATGGCCGATACCGACGTTGCCCTTGAGTTTGACCATGTGCTTCTGTTGAAACACGTCGCGCACCAGCCCGGAATCCTTGCGCATGAACAGCTCGCCCGCCTCGGTGGTCATGATCCCGGCTGCATCCTGGCCGCGGTGCTGGAGCACCGTCAGCGCGTCATAGATTCGCTGATTGACCGCACTCACACCGACCATACCGACGATTCCACACATGACGGACCTCCGGTCTACCTGGCTTTCTCTTTGACTCCGGTGAGGCGCTCGAGGCTGGCCCAGGGTTCGCCTCGCTCGCCCACCATGGCTCGCAGCCAATCGCCGACTGCCTCTCCGTAAGGAACGAGCTTCGAGCGGTTCCACCAGGAATCCTGATTCATATGCAGCAGCTCCCCGCCGATGATCATCAGGCCCATCAGCACCATGCCGCGTACGATGCCGAACAGCAGGCCGATGAACCGGTCGAGCGGCCCCAACCCGAAGCTGCGCGTGAAGTAGCTGAGCAGCATGCCGATGACCCACCCAACCAGCAACACCAGCACCAAAACGACCAAACGTCCCACCCAGGGCGCCGCTCGCGGATCGGCGAGCAGTCCGCCGAGGTGCGGCTCGACCAGCGGACCGAATCTCCATGCCGCCCAAATGGCGACGATCCAACACCCCAGCGACACGGCCTCACGCACAAAACCGCGCAATAATCCGATCAACGTTGAGCCCAACAGAACCAGCAGAATTAGGACATCGGCTCCGGTCAAGCTTCCGCCTTTAGCATTGCATGTAACGCAGGCATTCTACCCAACCTCGACGACCGTTGCCGTGAAACCATCGGCACAAACACCAAATCACGACGCCGGCGTTACAATGGTCACCGTATGGCCCGCAGCCTTGAGCTTGGCCGCGGCGCGCTCCGCAGCGGCGCGATCCGGCAAGGGCCCCGTTCGCACTCGATACCGCAGGGACCGGCCCGATCCGCTCGAAGTCACGTAGACCACCGATCCTGTCGCCTTCAATTGGTGCACCAGCTTTTCCGCGTTTGCCCGGTTCACGAAGCTGCCCAGCTGGACTGTCCAGCCGCGCCCCGCCGCGCCCTCCAGCGAGGAGGATGTCGCTGTGTCTGCAGAGGAGTTGGGGGTCGGCGGCCGAGTTTCAAGTGTGCGTGTGGAGCCTGCTTGCGCTCGCAGCGTCGAGACCGTGGGCGGGGCGGCCGTCACCGCGCCCGCCGACGGCGCGTCGCCGCCGCCAGTTGCGGCCTCCGGCGCAGCGGCTGCCGAGGCCGGCGCGGAGGCCGCTGATGCGAGGTCGGCGGCCTGCGGCGCGGACGTTGACCTATTGGTCGTCAAGTCGACGGAAACACTGCGCGTCGGCGCCGAAGATCCCGCCGACGGCAGCGCTGTTGCCGGCCGCTTCGAGCCCGACAGCAATTCCGGCACGATCAACACGATCAGCGCCACCAAAATCGTGGCGCCGACCAGACGCTCCTTGACGGGACGTTCCATGGAAATCCTACTCTTCAAAATCCACGCGGCGGGTCAGTATATTCGCGAAGGGTATCCGGTGGCAGCATGCCGCGCGCCTCGAGCCAATCCATCGCCGGACCCACCGTGTGGAAGGAGCCGAACACGACGATGCGGTCGAGAGGACCCGCGGCCGCCAACGCCGCCGCGCAGGCGGCGGCGATGTCGCCGGCCAGATTGAGCGGGGCAGCAATCTGCGCCGCAATCCGCATCGCCAACTCCGCGCTGCTGGTGCCGCGCGCGCCGTCCGTCGAGGCCAACCACCACGCGTCGATGCTGTTGCGCAGCTGTGCCGCAACGCCCGCGGCGTCCTTGTCGGCGAGCACGCCGCAGACGGCGAGCGTTCTGCCTGCGGCCGGCAGGTCGCGCAAATTGCGTGCGAGCACGGCAGCCGCATCGGGATTGTGCGCAACATCCAATATCCAGGTGGGCTGGCCGGCTCGCGCCGGTGCGACCACTTGGAAGCGCCCACTCAGCCGCACCGACGTCAAGCCCTGCGCGATAGCCGCCGCCGACACCGCGAGCGGCGGAGCGAGAGCCTCGATGGCCGCAATGGCGGTCGCCGCATTGTCGAATTGAGTGCCGCCTGCGAGCGCGGGAGGCGGCAGGTCCGGCAAATCCCAGCGCGTACCACGGTAATGCCAGCCCTTTGAGTCGCGGGTGAAGGAGTATTCGCGGCCTGGGCGCTTGAGCGGCGCGCCCACCGCTCGCGCGGTGCTTTCGAGCACCGGCGGCAGATCGCGGCTGCCGAGCACCGCCGGCGCGTTGCGCCGAAAAATGCCGGCCTTCTCGCGCGCAATGGCCTTGAGCGTCGATCCGAGAAACTCCTGGTGATCCAGGCCGATGCTCACCACCACGGCAACCGTCGGATCGACGACATTGACCGCGTCCAGGCGCCCGCCCATGCCGACTTCGAGCACCCAGGCATCGAGCTTGGCAGTCTCGAAGATCAGCAATGCGGCCAGCGCGTTGTACTCGAAGAAAGTCAGCGAAACCGGCCCGCCCGACGCGCCCGTGCAGGCCGTTTCGATTCTCTCGAACGCCCACAGCAGCGCCTCGCTGCTGATCATCGCGTCGTGCACGCGTATGCGCTCGCGATAGTCGCGCAAATGAGGCGAAGTGAAGGTACCGACCTTAAGGCCGGCAGCCCCCAGGATCGCGGTGCAGTACGCCGCGACCGAGCCTTTGCCGTTGGTGCCCGCAATGGTGATGACCGGCACGGATGGCTGCCGCCAATGCAGTCGATCGAGCACTCGCGCGAGGCGCTCCAACCCGAGATCGATCGACTGCGGGTGCGCCTGTGCTTGGTGGGCGAGCCACTGCTCGAGACTGCGCAAGCCGCCGAACCTCGGATCTTAAGCCGCTGCGGGCTCTTTGCCGGTCAACAATCGCAGCATCGCGCCGATTCGATCGCGCAGCTCGCGCCGATCGACGATCATGTCGAGCGCGCCGTGTTCGAGCAAAAACTCGCTGCGCTGGAAACCCTCGGGCAAGGTCTCGCGTACCGTCTGCTGAATCACGCGCGGCCCGGCGAAGCCGATCAAGGCCTTCGGCTCGCCGATGTTGATGTCCCCCAGCATCGCGAGACTCGCCGACACCCCGCCGGTGGTCGGATCGGTCATGACCGAGATGAACGGCAGCCGCGCCTCGGAGAGGCGCTTGAGCGCAGCGCTGGTCTTGGCCATCTGCAGCAGCGAATACAGCGCCTCCTGCATGCGGGCCCCGCCGCTGGCCGCGAAGCACACCAGCGGAGTGCGGTGTTCGAGGCAGTGCTCGACCGCGCGCACGAATTTTTCGCCGACCACCGATCCCATCGATCCGCCCAGAAAGCGAAACTCGAATGCGCAGGCGACCACGTCGAGACCGGCCAATTGTCCCGACATGACGATCAACGCATCGCGCTCGCCCGTCAGTTTTTGAGCCTGCACGAGGCGGTCCTTGTAGCGCTTCGAGTCCTTGAATTTGAGCGGATCCTCGGGCTCGACCTTGGCCGCGATCTCCTGAGCCGAACCGGTGTCCAGGAACTTGAGCAGGCGCTCGCGCGCATCGATCCGCATGTGATGGCTGCACTTGGGACAGACGTGCAGATTGCGTTCGATCTCGGCCCGGTACAGCACCGCATCGCAGGCGGGACACTTGGTCCACAGCCCTTCGGGAACCGAGCGGGTGCGGCGCTCGGTCTTGATACGCGATGGGACGATTCGCTCGAACCAGGTCATGCGTAGGAGCCTGTCTGAGTATTCCGCGTGAGCCGCGTTGGCTTGGCGAGGGAGCGGATGCCAGGCGCGCGGCGCAGGACGTAGCAAGCGCTACGGTCAAGCCGCGCAACGC
>JBKQOZ010000030.1:0-20035 GCA_052326345.1 Steroidobacteraceae bacterium
GCGTCGCGGAGATCGTCGGTCAGGTCTGGCTGGCGCATCGCGAATTGGCGCAGGACGGCGCCGCCGGCCGGGCCGACGGCCGTACCATCACCAACATCGTATTCATGGGAATGGGCGAGCCGCTCGCGAACTATCGCAACGTCGTTCCGGCCATGCGCATTTTCATGGATGATCTGGGGTACGACCTGTCGCGCCGCCGCGTGACCTTGAGCACCTCCGGGCTGGTGCCGCAGATCTACAAGCTGGCCGAGGAATGCAACGTCGCGCTTGCGGTATCGCTGCACGCCCCGCACGACGCGCTGCGCAACGAACTCGTGCCGATCAACCGCAAGCATCCGATCGCCGAATTGCTCGCGGCATGCTGGCACTACATCGAGAAGCAAAACGGCCGCAGCGTCACCTTCGAATACGTCATGCTCGACGGCGTGAATGACAAGCCCGAACACGCGAGGGCGCTGGCCCGGCTGTTGCGCGGCCGGCCGGCCAAACTCAATTTGATCCCCTTCAACATTTTTCCGGGCACGCGTTATCGCTGCTCGCCGGCGGCCGCGATTCTGCGGTTTCGCGACATTCTGAACGAGCACGGTGTGATTGCGACGACACGCCGGACGCGCGGAGATGACATCGACGCGGCGTGCGGCCAGCTTGCGGGCCGGGTCACGGATCGCACGCTGGTCCGGCTCGGCGCCAAATTGAGCGGATCGAGCGCCGTGGCGGCGGCCCAATGAGCCGGTGCCGTCCGCTACACCGCCGCGCACTGCCGGCGATGCTGACGGCTCTGGCCGTGCTGCTTTGCGCCTGCCACAGTTCGCCGCCCGCTTATCAGCCGCCCGATCGAACCAGAAAGCCCGAGCCCGAGCAGGCCGCGATCGCCAACATGCAGATGGCCATCGAATACATGCGGCTCAACAACCTGGGTCAGGCGCGCGTGCGCATCGAGCGCGCGCTCGGTGAGGCGCCGCAAAATGCGAGTGTGCAGGAGACGGCGGGCTTGGTGTACGAGCGCCTCAACGAAATGTCGAAGGCGCAGCACGCCTTTTCGACCGCTGCTCGTCTGGGCAAGCAGGATCCCGCCATTCAGAACAGCTACGCGGGCTTCCTGTGCCGCACCGGCAAGGTCGCCGCCGGCGAAAAGCTGTTCGTCCAGGTCGCGCGCGACCCGGCCTATCAAACTCCCGAGGTGGCGCTGCTCAATGCCGGCGTGTGCGTGGGGGGCGCCGGCGACGTGGTGGATGCGGAGCGCTATTTCAACAAGGCGCTCGCGCTGAAGCCCAACATGCCGGAGGCCCTGCTGCAGCTCGGCAACCTGGCGCTCGAGCGCGGCGATCCGACGCAAGCGCTCGACTACGTGCAGCGCTTCCTCGCGGTGAATCCGGCGAGCCCCGAAATCCTGTGGCTCGGATTCCGTGCCGAACGCAAGCTCGGCGATGATACCGCCGCGGCCGGCTATGGCCGGCGCGTGCAGACGGAGTTTCCCGACTCCGCGCAGGCACAGCAGATGCGCGCCGGCGTCAGCCGATGAGCGAGCCCGCGCAAACGCTTGGACAGCGGCTCAAGGCGGAGCGGGAACGGCGCGGAATGAGCACGCAGAAGGCTGCCGATGAAATGCATCTCGACGCGTGGGTTATCGACGCACTCGAGACCGGCGATTACCAGCGCATCGGTCCGCCGGTTTATGTAAAAGGGCATTTGAAGAAATACGCGTCCATTTTGGGATTGACGCCCGCGGAAATCGCTGCCGGCTTCGCGCCGCAGCCCGAGGCGCCGGTGGTGAATCCCGCCGCGCAGTCCATGAACATCAGAACGACGCGAGCCTCATCGGCGAAGGCGGCCAATTGGCCGCTGCCGCAGATAGCGGCGGTGGCGGCTATCGCGCTGGTCGTGGGCGGCGTTGTTTGGTGGCAGCCGTGGCAGCGGCGCTCCGCCGTGAGCGCCGGGGTTGGCGCGGACACTGCGCAAAGCAGCCTGCCGGCGAGCGGGGTATCGGCAGCGGCGGCGCCGGCCGGTGCTGCCTCGGCGCCCGGCTCTGCGCCCGAGGCGGAACCAGCCGCGCAGTCTGCGCCCGAGGAGCAGGTGGCGGACGGCGCGCCGCCCGCACCGACGAACGCGGCGGCGCGCCCATCACCGGCGCCGGCCGCGGCCCCGGGCGCTGCGCAGGCGGCGGCGAGCAATGCCCATGAAGCCGATGCGGCGCTCGGCGCCGGCCGGGCGCGCCTGCGCCTGAGCTTCTCGGCGGATTCATGGGTCGACGTGCATGATGCCGACGGCCGGCGGGTGTTCGCCGGCAACGGCCGCGCGAACAGCGTGAAGACGATCGCCGGCATGGCGCCGTTGATGGTGTACCTGGGCTTCGCCAACGGCGTACAGCTCGAGGTCAACGACCACGCCGTCGCCATCGGGCCGCAATTCTTCACGGGCGATGTTGCCCGCTTCGAAGCCGGCGCCGACGGCGTGTTGCGGCGCGCCCCGCGCGCCATGACCCCGAACGGCGTGCCGCCGCACGACTGAGCCGAAGGAACCTCTGTGGGCAAGATCATTGAGCCCCTGCGCGGCGTTCACGATGTGCTGCCTGCGCAGGCCGCGGCCTGGCAGCACATGGAGCGGATCACCCGTGAAGTCTTCGCGGGATACGGATACGAGGAATTTCGCGTACCCATCATCGAGCAGACGCAGCTGTTTAAGCGATCGATTGGCGATTTTACCGACATCGTCGAGAAGGAAATGTTCAGCTTCGTAGACCAGGGCGAGGACGCCATCACGCTGCGGCCCGAGGCGACCGCCGGTATCGTGCGCGCGGTGATCTCGAACGGACTGCTGCGCGAGGGCCGGCTGCGCGTGTGGTGCATGGGACCGATGTTCCGCCGCGAGCGGCCGCAGGCCGGGCGCTTTCGCCAGTTCCATCAGATCGATGCCGAGGCCTTCGGATTCGAGGGTCCCGACATCGACGCGGAAATCATTCTGCTGTCCGCGCGGCTGCTGCGCCGGTTCGGGCTGACGCGCATCAAGCTGCTGGTCAATTCGCTCGGGACGCCGGCGGCCCGAGCGGTGTATCGGGACCGGCTGACCGCATACTTCAGCGCCCACCAGGCGGCGCTCGACGAGGACAGCAGGCGCCGGCTGCTCGGCAACCCGCTGCGCATACTCGACAGCAAGAATCCGGACATGCAGCGCATCATTGCCGGCGCGCCGCTGTTGCTCGAGACGCTCGACGCGGAGTCCAAGGCGCATTTCGAGACCCTGTGCGCGCACCTGCGCCGCGCCGGCATCGAGTATCATGTCGAGCCCCGCTTGGTCCGCGGACTGGATTACTACACACGCACGGTGTTCGAATGGACCACCGATGCGCTCGGTTCGCAGGGCGCGGTGTGTGCCGGCGGCCGCTATGACGGCTTGGTCGGACAGCTGGGCGGCGCCGCCACCCCCGGCATCGGCTGGGCGATGGGGCAGGAGCGCATCGTCATGCTCCTCGAAAAACAGGGCTTGGGTGCGCTGCGCGAGCGGCCGCAGGTGTATCTGGTGCTGGTCGGCGAGCGTACCCTGCTCGAGGGCTTCAAGCTGGCGGAGCAATTGCGCGACGCGTGGCCGGACCTGAAGCTGCAGGTCAACCTGGGGGGCGGCAGCTTCAAGACGCAATTCAAGCGCGCCGATAAGAGCGGCGCGCAGTTTGCGCTCGTGCTGGGAGACGATGAATTGGCGCGCGGAGTCGTCGCGCTGAAGGCCTTGCGCCAGGACCTGGCGCAGGAGGAATGCCCTGTTACCCAAATCAGTGAACGCCTGGGGTCATTGCTGGGTCTGAACAGGGCTTAAGGTACGGAGCATTCATGACAGAAGATCTATTGACGGACGACGAACAGCTGGAGCATGTCAAGCACCTGACGACGGAATACGGCCCCTGGATCTTGGGCGCGCTCGTGATCGGGTCGGCGTTCGTGTTCGGGATGCGCTTTTACGAGAACCGGCGAGACGAAATCGCGCTGCACGCCGCCGCCCAATTCGACGCGATGACATCCGCACTTCAGCACAACGACCCCTCAAGGACTCGCCAGATCGCCGACGGCTTGATCAAGGATTATCCGGGTTCGCCGTACGCGGACCAGGCGAAATTGGTCCTGGCCCGGCTCTACGTCACCGAGGGGCAGGACGCGAACGCGATCGCGCCTCTCACCGACGTGATGAACGGCTCGAAGGATACCGAGCTGCGGCACATCGCCCGCCTGCGCCTCGCGCGCGTGCTGATCGATCAGGGTAAGCCGGACGATGCGCTCAACATGCTGGCGGATCCTCCCGGGGCATTCGCGGCGCCCTATCATGAGGCGCGCGGCGATGCTTTCGTTGCGAAGAAGGATTCGTCGCGGGCGCTGAAAGAATACCAGGCGGCGCTCGGCGAGGGCGCCGCGAACAATGCGCCGTCCAATTTGCTGGAATTGAAAATCGAGGACCTCGGCGTGACTGCATCTGCGGCGCCCGGCGCACCGATGCCCGCGGCGGCTTCCGCTCCCGCCGACCCCTCGAAAAAGGCCACACCCTGATGCGCTCTTTGCTCCCGATCGCCCTCGCGGCTCTGCTGATCGCCGCCGGCTGCAGCAAGGACAAGGACGTCGAACCACCGGCGCAGCTGGTGAAATTTCCAACCAAGCTTGCGGTGAAGGAACTCTGGGGCGACAAGGTCGGCGGCGGCAAGGCGCAGGTGAAGCTGCGGCTCGGCTTGGGTCCGGCCGTCGACAACGGGTTGGTGTTCGCCGCCTCGGACCAGGGGGTCCTGCTCGCGGTCAATTTGGAGACCGGGAAGAAGGTTTGGGTGAAGAAACTCAAGCTGCCCCTGTCAGCGGGACCGGGGGCGGGTTCGGGCATGGTGGTGGTCGGTACCAGCAAGGGCGCGGTGCTCGCGTTCGAGGGCGCGAGCGGGCGCCAACTGTGGCGCACACAGGTCAATTCTGAGCTGCTATCGGCGCCGGCGATCAGCGAGAAGGTCGTCGTGATGCGCTCGGTCGACGGCCATTTACACGGCTTCGATTCCAGCAGCGGCAAGGAGTTGTGGTCCGTCGAGCAGCAGGTGCCGCGCTTGAGCCTGCGCGGCACGGCGATTCCGATCATCGCCAAGGAAGTCGCGGTCAGCGGCTTCGACAACGGTAAAGTGATGGCGGTCAGCCTGAACAGCGGCGACACCGTGTGGGATACGGCGCTCGCCTCGCCGCACGGCAGAACGGAGCTGGACCGTCTGGTCGACATCGACTCCGAGGTGCGCGTGGTCGGCGAGAACGTGTTTGCCGCCGGATTCCAAGGCCGCACGGCCATGCTGGCGCTCGACTCCGGGCAGATCTGGTGGGCGCGCGACATGTCGAGCTACCGCGGCTTGTCGGTGGACGATGAGAACCTGTTCGTGACGCAGTCGGACGGCGTCGTCCTGGCGCTGCGCCAGCGCGACGGGTCCGAACTGTGGCGCAACGACAAACTCATGCGACGCGGTTTGAGCACGCCTGCCATCACGAGCAGGGCCATCGCGGTCGCCGACTATCAGGGCTATCTGCACTGGCTCGACAAGTCCACGGGCGAACTCGTTGCGCGGCAGCGAGTGGCCAAATTCCGCGTCAGCAATCCTCCTGTGGCGGTGAAAGACACGGTGGTGGTGCTCACCGACGCGGGCAGCCTGGCCGCATTTCGCGCGATGCCCCGACCGCAACAGTAGCCGCGACGTGCTGCCCGTAGTCGCACTGATCGGCCGGCCGAACGTGGGCAAATCGACCTTGTTCAACGCCATGACCGGCACACGCGACGCGCTGGTCGCCGATCTGCCGGGCCTGACCCGCGATCGGCAGTACGGGTTCGCGCGCCGCACCGACGTGCCCTGCATCGTCGTCGACACTGGCGGCCTGGTCGAGAACGCGGGCGCCATCGAGAGTCTGATGATTGCGCAGACCGAGCGGGCGATCGCCGAGGCCGATCGACTGATCGTGCTGGTCGACGGCCGGGCGGGCGTGACGCCGCAGGATCAGTTCGTGGCGCAGCTGGCCCGGCGCAGCGGCAAGCCCGTGCTGTTGGCGGTGAACAAGACCGAGGGCTTCGACCACGACATCGCGGTTGCCGATTTTCACCAGCTGGCGCTCGGTGAGCCGCATCCGATCGCCGCCGCGCACGACCAAGGCGTGATTTCGCTGCTCGAGGCGGCGCTCGAGGGGCTCGCCGCCGACCCGCAGGACGGCCCGGAATCGACCGGCATCAAGGTCGCGGTCATCGGCCGGCCGAATGTGGGCAAAAGCACGCTGATTAATCGGCTGCTCGGCGAGAACCGCATGGTGGCCTTCGATCAGCCCGGCACCACCCGCGATGCGGTCTTTGTGCCCTTCGAACGCGACGGCGAGCGCTATACGCTGATCGACACGGCCGGCGTGAGGCGCCGCGCGCGCATCGATGAGGCGATCGAGAAATTCAGCGTTATCAAAACCTTGCAGGCGATCGAGAGCGCCCATGTGGTGGTGGTGGTGATGGACGCCCACGACACCGTCGCAGAGCAGGACGCGAGCCTCCTCGGGACCGTAATCGAGCAGGGCCGGGCGCTGGTGCTCGCCGTCAACAAGTGGGACAACATTGCGCCCGAGCAACGCGACCTCATCCGCAGCCAGATCGAACAGCGGCTGCAGTTCGCGGATTTTGCGCCGCTGCACTTCATATCCGCCCGCCACGGCAGCGGCGTGGGGGAACTGTTCGCCGCCGTGCGGGAGGTATATGCCGCCGCCACGCGCGACATGGGTACCCCGGAATTGACCCGCGTGCTGGAAGCCGCCATCGAGAGCCATCAACCGCCGCTGGTCAGCGGTCGGCGCATCAAGCTGCGCTATGCCCATCAGGGCGGGCGCAACCCGCCGGTGATCGTGATTCACGGCAATCAGACCGATCACGTGCCCGATGCGTACCGTCGCTACCTGGTCAACGTTTATCGCAAAGCGTTCGCTTTGACGGGCACGCCGGTGCGAGTGACGTTCCGTGGCGAAGAGAATCCCTTTGCCGGCAAGCGCAATCCATTGACGCCTCGCCAGGTGCGCAAGCGCAAGCGGCTCATCCAGCGCAACAAGCGCTGAGCGCAACTTTGCTAGACTAGCGCGGCGCGCACTGGCGGCGTATCGACAGGATGTCCCGTGCTGCACTTGTTGAAATCAAAGACTATCCGCATTCTCGCGGCAGCCGCGCTGGCCGTCGGCTTGTACGCTGCGGCGGGATTCCTGCTCGCGCCGAAGCTGCTCCGTTCGGCGCTGCTCGAGAACATCCCGAAGACGCTCGGTGTCGTTCCGACGGTGGGCGAAATCCGCATCAACCCGTTTCTGCTGCAGCTTGAGGTCAAGGATTTTTCGCTCGCAGGCAAGGGTGGCGAGAAGCTTCTGGGGTTCGAGCGGCTGTTCGTCGATTTCGAGCTCTCGTCGCTGTGGCACCGCGCCTATACCTTCGGCCGCATCGAGCTTGGTGCGCCGCATGTCAACGCGACGATTGCGCGGGATGGAACGCTGAACCTCCTGCAGCTGCGTCCGCCCTCGAAACCGCCCGAGCATGCGGCGAGCAACGAGGCGCTGCCGACGGTTCGGATCGGTTCGTTCAAGGTCGCTCAAGGGTCACTGAGCTACGAGGATCGCAGCCGGCCGTCCGAATTCGCGGCACGGCTGCAGCCGATCAATTTCGAGCTCCGCGACTTCACCACCGGCGCCGCCGGCGGCCTGTTCACGCTCACCGGCACCTCGGATCTCGGCGAGCGCCTCGAGTGGCATGGGCATGTGTCGGTGCAGCCGATCGAGTCGGACGGAGAGCTGCGCGTCACCGGATGGCGCGCGCACAGGATCTGGGAATATTTCGAGGACCGGCTCAACTTCGTGATCAATTCGGGCAGCGGCGATCTCGAGGCGACGTATAAGTTTTCACTGAAGGATGCGGTCGACCTGCGGGTCGACGTATCGAAGGCCACGATCACCGATCTTGCCATCAGACCGAGGGATTCGGACTCCGACTGGATCAGCGTTCCCGGCTTGACGCTGAGCGGAGCCAGTGCGGATCTGTCGAAGCGGCAGGCGAGCGTGGATTCGCTGTCCTTGACCGGCATGAAATTGGTGACCTGGCTCGAGCCGGACCGCTCCTTCAATCTGCTGAGACTCGCGGCGGCACCGACCGCGGCGCCGGCCGTGGCACCGGCGCCGGCCGCGGCGACTTCGCCGTGGCAATTCGACTTGCGCCGGTTCGAACTTCACGACGCCAGCGTCTCGGCCGAGGACCGCGGCACTCATCCGGCGGCCAAGATCGTAGTGGCGCCCATCTCGTTGCAGGTCAACGGGATCAGTCTCGATCTGACCAAGCCGCTGCGCGTGGCGCTCGATACCCACATCGGCGAGAGCGGATCGCTGACGCTGACCGGAGAAGTGACGCCGCAGCCGACGGCCGCGTCCTTGAGCCTCAAACTCGCCGGCATCGATTTGACGGCGGCGCAGCCGTATATCGCACAGTACACCTCCATGACCCTGCGCAGCGGCCAGCTGGGCGCCGAAGTTCAGCTGCGCTACGGCAGCGCTGCGAAGCAGATGCCGGCTCTGCAATTCGAGGGCGACCTGCACGTCGATAACCTGCACACCGTCGACAATGTGCTGCACGACGATTTCATCAATTGGCAGCGCTTGGACGTTCACGGATTGACGTACCAGCAGAATCCCGGCCGGCTCGACATCGCCGAGGTCGTGGCGCAGAAACCCTATGCGCGGATCATCATTGAATCGGACACCAGTTTGAACGTGAAGCGCGTGCTGGCCGGGCCGGGCCTCAAGACCGCAACGGCGCCATCCACGCCCGCGCCATCCGCACCGGCGCCGCGGGCAAAAGCGGTTGCCGCCAAGTCGGCGGCGGCGGGCGACGCGCCAAGCTCGAATCCGAATCCGAATCCGATGCCGATGTCGATCAAGAAAATTCTGCTGCACGGCGGTCAGGCGAATTTCACGGATCGCTCCGTCACACCGAACTTTTCCGCCGGGATACAAGCCCTCGACGGCACCGTGCTGGGGCTCTCTTCGAAGGCGAATTCGCGGGCGACAGTGGATTTGCACGGCGAAGTGGATGCGTTCTCACCGGTGTCGGTCAGCGGCGAGGTCAACGTGCTGAGCGCGGCACTTTATACCGATCTTAAGATGAATTTCGACAACATCGAACTTAGCATCTTCAATCCGTATTCCGGCAAGTTTGCGGGTTACAACATCACCAAGGGCAAGCTCACCACCGAGCTGCACTACAAAGTCGACGGCCGAAAGCTCGATGCGCAGCACCACATCGTGATCGATCAGCTCGAGTTCGGCGACAAGACAGCGAGCAAGGACGCGGTGTCGCTACCCGTCAAACTCGCGGTTGCCCTGCTCAGAGACCGCAACGGCGTCATCGATCTGAATCTTCCGGTGGCTGGCTCGCTCGATGACCCCAAATTTCGATTGGCGCCGATCATCTGGAAAGTGCTCGTCAATATTTTGGAGAAGGCGGTGACCGCGCCGTTCGCATTGCTGGGTGCCTTGTTCGGAGGGGGGCCTGACATACAGTTCGTCGATTTTCAGCCCGGGGTGGGTACGCTGGACGCGGCGGCCGCCGACAAGGTCAAAACGGTCGCCAAAGCCCTGAATGCTCGACCGCAGCTCAAGATCGACGTGCCGATTGCCGTGGTGCCCGACATCGACCGCCCGGCGCTCCTTGCCGCGCAATTTAATGCGCAGCTGAACGAGGTTCAAATGGCCGGTCAGAGCCGCAAGAAGCCCTCGGCCGGCGCGCTCGCTCCCGCGTTTGAGCAACTGAGTCCCGCCGCCCAGCTCGAGCTGTTGACCCAGCTGTACACGCGGGATGTGGGTGCGCAGCCGAAATATCCCGACGCGGTCGCAGCTCTCAAAAAGACCGACGCCGTGCCGGCCAAGATCGAGTTTCTGACTTCCGCCATACGCGAGCATCTGACGGTCGGCGATGCCGAGCTCAAGGCGCTGGGCGAGCAGCGCGCCTTGGCTCTACAGCAGGCCTTGCTCACCGGTACGCAGGTCGAGCCGGAACGCGTCTTCCTGGTCGCGAACGACAAGGCGGTCGCCAAGGACGGCGTGGTGCGATTGGAACTGTCCCTTAAATAGCCGCGTGGGCGCGCGCCAAAAGAATGCACCGGACATCGACGGCGCGCCCCGCTTCGGTGCAAATGCGCCGTCATGCACCATGGGACGGACGGTAACTTGCTGATCGCAATGGGATCTTTGCCGATGGCACATTGGGTGCTTAAGTTCGAGCCCGATCCCAAGGACGCGGCGCCACCCCGATCCGAAGGCCCACGTCAGGCGAAGGTCAATACATGAAACTCGTTACGGCCATCATCAAACCTTTCAAGCTCGACGATGTGCGCAAGGCGATCGGCGATGTGGGCGTGCAGGGCGTCACCGTCACCGAAGTGCGCGGCTTTGGGCGACAGCGCGGGCACACTGAGATCTATCGCGGCGCCGAATATGCCGTCGAGTTCGTTCCGAAGACAAAAATCGAAATCGCGGTGGACGATCCGCTGGTGGATCAGGTGATCGAGGCGATCCATAAATCCGCGCAAACCGGCAAAGTGGGCGATGGCAAGGTTTTTGTATTCGAACTTACGCAAGTCGTGCGCATACGAACGGGCGAACGAGGCTCGGGCGCCATCTAGAGGGAGATTCGCATTGATGACAAAGCTATCCATAGGGGTGTTTCTCGCCATGCTGATGCTGTCCACCATGCCGGCGGCGTGGGCGGACGAGGCGCCGGCGAGCGCGGCAACTCCCGGCGCAGCGACGCCCGGCGTAGCGACGCCCGGCGTAACGACGCCCGGCGCATCCGCAACAGCACCGCAGGCGGCCGCGCCGGCAGCCGCAGCGCCCGCGCCCATGACGCAACCGGCCCTCGTTGGCGCCGATAAGATCAGCGCGGGCGACACCGCGTGGATGCTGACCTCCACGGCGCTGGTGCTGATGATGTGCGTGCCCGGGCTTGCGCTCTTTTATGGCGGCATGGTGCGCAAGAAGAACGTGCTCGCGACACTGATGCAGAGCTTCGCCTGCACCTGCGTGGTCACGATCC
The DNA here is from genome assembly GCA_052326345.1 of Steroidobacteraceae bacterium. Classification (GTDB taxonomy): domain Bacteria; phylum Pseudomonadota; class Gammaproteobacteria; order Steroidobacterales; family Steroidobacteraceae; genus Bog-1198. The sequence goes on from JBKQOZ010000030.1 coordinate 11,083, forward strand.
TGTGGTGGGTCGTCGGCTACTCCTTGGCGTTCACACCGGGCAATGGCTTCATCGGCGGCCTCTCGCGCACACTGTTCACCGGCATGACCTTCATGCACGGCGACAGCGACAGCCGGCTGACCGTCTCGCATTTGGCGCCTACCATTCCGGAGACCGTGTACGCCATGTTTCAGATGACCTTTGCGATCATCACGCCGGCTCTGATCGCGGGATCCTTTGCCGACCGGATGAAGTTCTCGGCCATGCTGCTGTTCCTGGCGGCGTGGTCGCTGCTCGTCTACAGCCCGATCGCGCACATGGTGTGGGAGCCCACCGGCTGGCTCAGCGCGGCCGGTGTGCTCGACTACGCGGGCGGCACCGTGGTGCACATCAATGCGGGAATCGCCGGACTGGCGAGCTGCCTGGTGCTCGGCAAACGGCTGGGTTATCCCCGGGAAGCCATGCCGCCGCACAACCTGACGCTGACCCTCATCGGCGCCTCGCTGCTGTGGGTGGGCTGGTTCGGCTTCAATGCGGGCTCAGCGACGGCCGCCGACGGCCGTGCGGGGATGGCCATGCTGGCGACCCAGATGGCCACGGCAGCCGCCGCGCTCGGCTGGATGTTCACCGAGTGGGTTACCAAGGGAAAGCCCAGTGTGCTCGGCATCGCCTCGGGGGCGGTGGCGGGCTTGGTGGCGATCACGCCCGCTTCGGGGTTCGTGGCGCCCAGCGCGGCCGTCATCATCGGCATCGCCGCCGGGGTCGTGTGCTATTTCGCCGCCACCTCCTTGAAGCACGCCTTGGGCTACGATGACTCGCTGGACGCCTTCGGCGTGCACTGTGTCGGAGGAATCATCGGCGCGCTGCTCACCGGCGTGTTCGTCAGCAAGGAAATCAGCGGCGTGGACGGTTCGCTGCTTACCCAGTTCAAGGGCGTGGCCACCACGCTCATTTACGGCTTCGTGGTCAGTTTCGCCATTCTGAAGATCATCGATATGACCATCGGACTGCGCGTCACGGAGGATCAGGAGCGCCAGGGGCTCGATATCTCGCTGCACGGCGAAAGCATCGAGTAGCGTAGACTTGCGTCTTGCTCGCCAAGGGGTAAGACATGTCTCGGTACGGGCTCGTAACCTTTTGCGCGGTCTATTTCCTGGCCGTTGCCACCCCGGGTCCCGGGGTGGCGGCGGTGGTCGCGCGGGGCTTGGCCCGCGGCTGCGCGGGAGCGCCGGCGTTCATTGCCGGCTTCGTGGTGGGGGATCTGATCTGGTTCTTCGCAGCGGCGCTCGGATTGAGCGCGCTCGCGCAAACGGCGCATACGGCGTTCATGCTCGTCAAATATGCGGGTGCCGCCTATTTGCTGTACCTCGCCTGCAAAATGTGGACGGCGCCGGTTCAGCCGCTTCAGGAACCTGCGGTTCAGAGTCTCGCGCAGGGACCGGCGGCGCTCTTCTTGGGCAGCCTGACGCTCACATTGAGCAATCCAAAGCCCATGATCTTTTTCCTTGCGCTGCTGCCCACCGTCGTGCCGCTCGAAACCTTGGACGCCTTCGGCCACCTCGAGATCGCGGCAGCGATCGCGGTGATTCTGCCCGCTACGTTGGGCGCCTACGTGTTGCTGGCCACGCGGGCAAGGGCCTGGCTGCGCGATCCGCGGGCGATCCAGCGGCTCAACCGCGGCAGCGGCACCTTGATGGCTGCCGCGGCTGCGGCGGTGGCTAGCCACTAGCATCGCGGCAGGCCGCCCCTTTCTAGCGGCCGCCCGCTGGTTTTATACTGACCGAATGAGCCTCCTCAAGATCGGCGCCGTGCTGCTGGTCATCGTGCTGTCACCGCGCGCCATCGGGGCGATCGACGCGCCGCCCGGCGGCGCTGCGGCGGCGACAGCCCCCGCCGCCAGTCCCGAGCCGAACGCTGCGGCGGCGAGCGCTGCTGCGCCCAAGGAAGCGAGCATTCCGTTCGCGAATCACGGCGGAATCTACAACTGGGGGGTGGTGGACAACCGGACGCTGCTGATTCAGGGGCGCAATCGCAAGTGGTACAAGGCCACCCTGTTCGCTCCCTGCATCGACCTGCCCTTTGCTCAAACGATCGGATTCAAGACGAATGCGAGCGGCAGCTTCGACAAGTTCAGCTCGATCGTCGTGCGCCGCCAGCGATGCTCACTGACATCGCTGGTCGAGATCCCCCCACCGGTCAAGAAACCCAACAAGTCGCACAAGATGCCGGACGACGCAACGGCGCCCGGCGCAGCCTCCACTTCGCCGCCGCAATAGCGCCGGCCGCAGAACGGCCGTCGCCGTAGGGGTTTCATGGCAGCTTCCGGGGCGGCGGTGCGGCGGGTGCGCAAACAGCGTCAGCAAATGGCGACAGCCTGCGGCCCCGACATTTGACAGTCCCGGATTTCGTGAACCAAGTCGCGCTTTGCCGCCGATTATGCCAGGTAGTCTGCGCCCACGAGTCCGAAGACGTTCACCCCTGGAGTTACCCCCATGAGCAATCCCTACAACAGCGCGACTGAGCGCGCTTCAGTCCTCGGTCCCACGCTGTACTTCAAGGGCGATTTGAGCGCCGAAGAGGATCTGTTGATTCAAGGCCGCGTGGAAGGGTCAATCACGCACACCCAGCGTCTGACGGTCGGAGCGCAGGGCACGGTCAAGGCGAACATCCGCGCCCAGCTCATCATCGTCGAGGGCACGGTCGACGGCGACTTGCAGGCCGACAAGTCGGTCTTCGTCAAAGAGACAGCGAAGGTCTGCGGCAACATCTTCGCGCCCACCGTGAGCATCATCGAGGGCGCGAATTTCAGCGGCAGCATCGACATGGACGGCAAGAAGTCGGGCCAAGCGCACCTCAAGCAGGATTCGGCGTCTGCCCGCATGGGCAGACCCTCCGGTAGCGCGGCGTAACGATGGCCTGGTTCAAAAAATCGGACGATGGAGACAGCGACATGATGAATGCCAACTCGAACGGCCGCCCGACGGCGCAAGAACCGACGACTGCCAGGCCCGAACCTCGCGAGCCGCGCGTCGAACCGAGAACGCCGCCGGTGCGCCCGCCGGATCCGCGCGTCGAAGCGCGCGCGACGGAAGCGCGCACTGATAGCGCGCCGCGGGCATCGGTGCTCGGGCCCACCCTGCGCTTCCGCGGCGAACTGTCGGCGCAGGAAGACCTGATCATTCAGGGCAGCGTCGAGGGATCGATCACCCACACGCAGAATCTCACCGTCGGCACCGACGGCAGCATGAAGGGCGATATCCGCGCGCGCGTCATCGTCGTCGACGGAAAGGTCGATGGCGATCTGTATGCCACCGAGTCGGTGAATATTCGGGCGACCGCCAAGGTCAAGGGCAATGTGTTCGCGCCGCGAGTCGGCATCACCGAAGGCGCCTTCTTCCAAGGCCAGGTCGAGATGCAGCCATCCGGTGCCGCCGTGCAGGAGCACAGTGCGCGCCTGCGCCAAGCCGCCATGGCCACGCCGCCCGTGGAAGGCGCCGCCGTGGATCAGCTGCTGAACGCGAGCTCAAGCTAAGGCAGGAACAACTCCGGGTCGACCCAGGCGCGGTTCAGGCTCAAAGCCCAGTGCAGGTGGGGTCCGGTCGCGCGCCCGGTCATCCCCACCGCCCCGATGCGAGTGCCCGCGGCAATGCGCTGCCCCGGCTGCACGTCGATGGTGCTCAAATGGCAATACATGCTGATCAGACCGCGGCCGTGATCGACCAGCACGGTGTTTCCGGTGAAGAAATATTCGCCCGTGTCGACCACGGTACCCGCGACCGGCAGCAGCACCGGGGTGCCGGTGGGTGCAGCGATGTCCATGCCGCTGTGCGGATTGCGCGACTGGCCGTTGAAGATGCGGCGCATGCCGAACGAACTGCTGCGCGTACCGGGCACCGGCGGCGGCCAGCGCAGCGAATCCGGCGGCGGTTCGCTCCACAGCCTAAGCGCGTGCTCGAGCCGCTCGTGTTCGCGCTTCACCCGGGCGAGGTCCGCGGCCGACAGGTTCACCTGGCTCGGCGCGACTTTCAGCGCCTGGCTGGCGTAACGCTTCTCGCCGACCACGAAATCGATCTCTTGCCGTTCGCCGGCGCCGCGCACCGTGACTCGACGGGCACCGAGCGGTGCCGCGAGCGGGATGCCCACCACCGCCACCCAGGCCGCGCCGTCCTGCACGACCAGCGCACGAACTCCGTCCGCCTCGACGTAGGGAGGCACGTCCCCGGCGACGTTGAGGCGGATGATCTTTACCCCGCCGGGAACCGCGCTCTCGTGCGGCAGTTCCACGCCGCCGGCGAAGCGCGGCGCGGCGGCGATCGCGGCGAGCATGATCAGGGCGCGGCACGCGCTCACTTGTTCGCCACTTTGGCGCGAATCCGGCCCTTCGCGAGGCGCGCTTCGATCATGGTGCCGGGAGCGGCATCCGCCGCATCGCGCAGGATCTCCCCGCGTTCGCCGGTGACGATGGCGTAGCCGCGCTCGAGCGTCGCCAGCGGACTCACGGCATGCAGAGTGCGCGCCAGCGGCAGCCAGCGTTCGCGCGCTCGGCGCACGCACTCGAGGCCGGCCGCGCGCAGGCGAGCGAACAGCGCCTGGTGGTGCGCGGCCGCGTCGCGCACGCGTGCGATCGGGCTTGCCTGCCACAGCCGGCTTTGGCGCCCGCGCAATTGCGCCACGCGCGTCTCCTGCGATTGGCGAAACGCGCGATACATGCGCCGTTCGAATTCCTGCAAGCGCAGCAATTGCTGCGTCAGGCGCGCCGCGGGGCTCACCAGGGCCGCGCGCCCTACGAGCCAGCGCAGGCGCTCGCCCCGGTCGTGCAGCCGGCGCTGCATCGCGCGCGCCAAGCGCTGCTCGAACTCGTCCAGGCGCTGCGTTTGCTGCGCCAATCGAGCGGCCGGGCTCACGAGCGCGGCTCTCTGGCTGAGCCAACGCAGACGCTCGCGGCGCTCATCGAGGCGACGCCGCATGGCGCGCCGCAACCGCGTGCCGAGGCGCACGAATGCAGTCAGCCAATCGCCGGCGTCGGGGACTGCGAGCTCCGCCGCCGCCGAGGGCGTCGGTGCGCGCACGTCCGCGGCAAAATCGGCGATGGTGAAATCGATCTCGTGGCCAATACCGCTGATCAGCGGGATGGGCGAGGCCACGATGGCGCGCGCGAGTCCTTCATCGTTGAATGCCCACAGATCCTCCAAGGAGCCGCCGCCGCGTGCCAGGATCAGCACGTCGCATTCGCTTCGCCGCCCGGCAAGCTCGAGCGCTTCGATGATCTCTGCGGCTGCCTGTGCACCCTGTACGGCGACCGGATAGATCAGCACGGCGACCGCGGGAAAGCGCCGCGCAAGCACGTGCAGGATGTCGCGCACCGCGGCCCCGGACGGGGACGTGATCACGCCGATACGAGTCGGAAGAGCCGGCAAGGGACGCTTGCGTTCGGGGGCAAACAGGCCCTCGGCCGCCAACTTCGCGCTCAATTCCTCGAATTGGCGCTTCAGAGCGCCGAGACCTGCATCCTCCATGTGATCGATGACGAGCTGGAATTCGCCGCGCGGCTCGTACAAGCCGATTCGCGCGCGCACCAGCACCTTTTGGCCGTCGCGCGGGGCGAAGGAGCACAACATATTACGCTGCCGGAACATGCAGCACCGGACCTGCGCCGAGGCGTCCTTCAGCGAGAAGTACCAATGCCCTGAGTTCGGCCTCGCAAGATTGGAGATCTCCGCCTCCAGCCAGAGGCTGCCGAAACCGCGCTCGAGGAGCGCCCGCACCTCGCGATTGAGGCGCGAAACGGTGTAGACGTCGCGCTCGGGGCGGGCGGCGGCACCGGACAGGGAACCGGACATGGGGGTCGTCTCCATGGCGAAATGATAGCGGTTTACCGCGCAGCAGGCGCAAGGTACAATGCGCCGCCTCTTAGACGAACCTTAAGTGAACGCATATGCGTATTCTGGAAGAGGCACTCACATTCGACGACGTGCTGCTGGTGCCGGCATACTCCGAAGTGCTGCCTGGCGAGGTCTCATTGGCCAGCCAGCTGACCCGCGAAATTCGCGTGAATCTGCCGGTGGTCTCGGCCGCCATGGACACCGTGACCGAGGCCCGTCTGGCGATCACCATCGCGCAAGAAGGCGGCATCGGCATCATTCACAAGAACATGTCGGTGGAACATCAGGCGCGCCAGGTCGACCGGGTCAAGAAGTTCGAGAGTGGCGTCATCACCGATCCGATCACCGTCAATCCCGACATGACCATTCGTGAGGTGATCGAACTCACGCGCGCGAAGAACATCTCGGGGGTGCCGGTGGTGCTCGGCACCAAGGTCGTCGGCATCGTGACGCATCGCGATCTGCGCTTTGAAACCAAGCTCGATGCGCCCGTATCCTCGGTGATGACGCCCAAAGAGCGATTGATCACCGTGCGCGAGAATGCGCCGAAGGACGAGGTGCTCGCGCTGCTGCACAAGTACCGCATCGAAAAAGTGCTGGTGGTCGCCGGCGACCACGATTTGAAGGGCATGATCACCGTCAAGGATTTCCAGAAGGCCACGGAATTTCCGAATGCCTGCAAGGACGCGGTCGGCAGCCTGCGCGTCGGCGCCGCGGTGGGCACCGCGCCCGACACCCTGACTCGAGTGGCCGCCTTGCGGGAAGCCGGAGTCGACGTGGTCGTGGTCGACACCTCGCATGGTCATTCGCGCGGCGTGCTCGAGACGGTCGCCAAGATCAAGAAGCAGTTTGCGGATATCCAAGTGATCGGCGGGAACATCGTGACGGCGGAGGCCGCGCTGGATCTCGTGAAATACGGAGCCGACGGCGTCAAAGTGGGGATTGGCCCGGGATCGATCTGCACGACGCGGGTCGTTGCGGGAGTGGGCGTGCCGCAAATCAGCGCGATTTCGCGGGTTTCCAAGGCGCTCGAGGGCAGCGGCGTGCCGGTGATCGGCGATGGCGGCATCCGCTACTCGGGCGACATCGCGAAGGCGCTCGCCGCCGGCGCGCACTGCGTGATGATCGGCGGCATGTTCGCGGGCACCGAAGAGTCTCCCGGCGAAGTGGAGCTCTATCAGGGCGCCTCCTACAAAGCTTACCGCGGCATGGGATCTCTGGGCGCAATGGCGCAGGCGCATGGCTCGAGCGACCGGTACTTCCAGGACACCACCACGGAGTTGGAGAAGCTGGTGCCCGAAGGGATCGAGGGCCGCGTGCCTTACAAGGGAAGCCTGGTGGCGATACTGCATCAACTGGCCGGCGGCTTGCGCGCGGCCATGGGCTATACCGGCAGCAGCAGCGTCGAGGAGATGCGCACCCGCCCGCAATTCGTCCGCATCACCAGCGCGGGCGTGCGCGAAAGTCACGTGCACGATGTGACGATCACCAAAGAAGCGCCCAACTACCGGGTCGGTTGATGTCCGATATTCATGCCGACCGGATCCTGATACTCGATTTCGGAGCCCAGTACACCCAGTTGATCGCCCGCCGCGTGCGCGAACTCGGCGTGTACTCGGAGATTTACGCCTGCGACGTCGATGGGGACGAGATCAGGCGATTCGGACCCAAGGCCGTGATTCTCTCCGGGGGCCCGGAGTCGGTTTACGAGGCGAAGAGCCCCGCGGCACCGCGCGAAGTGTTCGAGCTGGGCGTTCCCATCCTGGGGATTTGCTACGGAATGCAAACCATGGCGGCGCAGCTCGGCGGCCAGGTCGAATCATCGAGGCATCGGGAATTCGGCGCGGCGCAGGTGCGGCCCACCGCCGCATCGCGCCTGTTCGACGGCCTCGAGGACAATCGCGACGCGGCGGGCCGGCGGTTGCTCGACGTATGGATGAGCCATGGCGATCGCGTGGTCGCCGTCCCGCCCGGATTCAGCGTGATTGCCGCGAGCGACAACGCACCGCTCGCGGCCATGGCCGACGAGGCCCGCGGCCTGTATGGACTGCAATTTCATCCCGAGGTGACGCACACGCTGCAGGGCGGGGAGATCCTGCGGCGCTTCGTGCGCGAGATTGCGGGCTGCGCGGCGGCGTGGTCGACGGGCAGCATCATCGAGGACAGCGTGGCGCGAATCCGCGCCCAGGTGGGCGGCGACAAGGTTCTGCTGGGGCTCTCCGGGGGCGTCGATTCCTCGGTGCTGGCGGCGCTGCTGCATCGTGCCATCGGAGCGCAGCTGACCTGCGTATTCGTGGATCATGGGCTGCTGCGCCTCGGCGAAGGCGATCAAGTGATGGCGACGTTCGCCGAGCATATGGGCGTGCGGGTGATCCGCGTCGACGCCGAACAGCGCTTCCTCGCCGCGCTCGCCGGCGAAGCGGATCCGGAAACCAAGCGCAAGATCATCGGACGCGTGTTCATCGAGGTTTTCGACGAGCAGGCAGCCAATCTCGAGGACGTGAAATGGCTGGCGCAGGGCACGATATATCCCGACGTGATCGAATCCGCGGGCGCCAAAACGGGCAAGGCTCATGTGATCAAATCGCACCACAACGTGGGCGGCCTACCCCGTCATATGAAGCTCAAGCTCTTAGAGCCGCTGCGCGAGCTGTTCAAGGACGAGGTGCGCAAGCTCGGACTAGCGCTCGATGTGCCGGCCGACATGGTGCACCGCCATCCGTTTCCGGGCCCGGGTCTCGGCGTGCGCATTCTGGGCGAAGTTCGCAAGGACTACGCGGATCTGCTGCGCCGAGCGGATGCGATCTTCATCGAGGAATTGCGGCGAGGCGATCTGTACGACACGGTGAGTCAAGCCTTCGCCGTCTTCCTGCCGGTGCGTTCCGTCGGCGTCATGGGCGATGGCCGGCGCTACGAGCACGTGATTGCGCTGCGCGCCGTGGAAACCGTCGATTTCATGACGGCGCGCTGGGCGCGCCTGCCCTATGAGTTGTTGGACCGCGTCGCTCATCGCATCGTCAACGAAGTGCCGGGAATCTCGCGCGTGGTCTACGACATTTCGGGCAAGCCGCCGGCGACCATCGAGTGGGAGT
>JBKQOZ010000031.1:0-15636 GCA_052326345.1 Steroidobacteraceae bacterium
GCAGATGGGTTGCCGAGTGATTGAGGGCGATGGCCGTGCGGCGCTCGGCATCGACTTGGGCCCGCACCTCGTCGCCGACGTGCAACTCGCCCGTCTCGAGCACCCCGATGTGGGCAAAAGAGGCGCCAATCTTCTGCGTGTCGCGCACGCTGAAGCGGCCCGCCGCGCCTACGAGCGAACCGGTATCTCCGACCTGGCCGCCACTCTCTGCGTAAAACGGCGTGTGATCGAGCACCACTGGCCCCTCTTGGCCCGTCCGCAACACATCAACGACGGTACCGTCAAAAATCAATGCCGTGACGCGCCCCGGGCCGGACAATCGATCATAGCCGGAAAAACTCGTCTTGCCCGACAGCTTGACCGAATCTCGCGGGTCCGTGCCGAACTTGCTCGCGGCCCTCGCGCGGCCGCGCTGCGCCGCCATAGCCGTGTCGAAGCCCGCCTGATCGATCGTCAGACCGCGCTCGCGGGCCACGTCGGCGGTAAGATCGAGCGGAAAGCCGTACGTATCGTACAGGCGGAACACGGTCTCTCCCGGGATCACGGAGGACTTCAACTTGGCGGTCTCGGCGTCAAGCAGAGCCATGCCGGTCGCGAGGGTCTCAGCAAATCGGCTCTCCTCCTGCGCAAGCACTTGCGCGGCCCGGGCCTCGCCGCTGACCAATTCAACATAATACGAGCCCATCTCCAGGACCAGAGTCGCTACCAGCTTGTGAAAAAACGGCTGCGTTTGCCCGAGTTTGTAGCCATGCCGGATGGCCCGCCGAATGATGCGCCGCAATACATAGCCGCGGCCCTCGTTGGAAGGCACCACGCCGTCGATGATCAGGAACGTGCAGGCGCGGATGTGATCGGCGATCACACGCAAGCTTGATGAGTCGAGATCGCGAGTCCCGGTGAGTTCGGCTGCAGCGCGGATCAGTGCCCTGAACAAGTCGATCTCGTAGTTGCTGTGCACGCCTTGCATGACGGCGGCGACGCGCTCCAGGCCCATGCCGGTATCCACGGAGGGCTTTGGCAGCGGCACCAGCACACCGTCGGCGGAGCGATCGTATTGCATGAAGACGAGATTCCAGATCTCCACATAGCGGTCGCCGTCCTCGTCCGCCGTCCCCGGCGGTCCACCGGGAATCTCCGCGCCGTGATCGTAGAATATCTCTGTGCAGGGACCGCAGGGTCCGGTCTCGCCCATGGACCAGAAGTTCGACTTCTCGCCCAGTCGGGTACAGCGAGTCGGATCGATGGCGATCTCTTCGGTCCAAATGCGCGCGGCTTCGTCGTCTTCTTTGTAGACCGTGACCCAAAGACGGTCTTTCGGAATGCCGAGCGTGCCGGTGATGAAGTTCCACGCGAAATGTATCGCTTCACGCTTGAAATAGTCGCCGAAGCTGAAGTTGCCCAGCATCTCGAAAAACGTGTGATGCCGCGCGGTGTAGCCGACGTTCTCCAGATCGTTGTGCTTGCCGCCCGCCCGCACGCAGCGCTGCGCGCTGGCCGCGCGAGAATAGTCGCGCGATTCCTTGCCGAGAAACACGTCCTTGAACTGCACCATGCCGGCGTTGGTGAACAACAACGTTGGATCGTTCCCCGGCACGAGGGAACTCGACGGCACTATCGTGTGCCCGTTCTTTCGGAAGAACTCCAGGAAGCTGCCGCGGATTTCCGAGCTCGTCATCGTCCTCAATTTGGCGTCGCGTCTCATCATTGAATCTCCGGCACGGGAACCCCGGCATTCAGGCCCGGGAGGAACTGCCGCTTCATAACTCGGGAGTTGTTGATGCTGCTTCGCAGCATACGATACGCACCTCTTGTTGAGCGGCGTACACGCCTTGTGGAATCTCGCATCATCGTGATATCAACTCTGCTCAAAATATCCTCTCTCTGTCTGCATCGCGCACGTCACGATCAGGAACGATCGAGGTCGGTGTCAAAGCCTAAAGCGGTTCGAATCTGAGCGCCCGTGAAACCTCGGTAATCAAGGAATCGGGCTTGGCGCTGCTGGTCAGGGTAATTGCTCGGCAGCGAAGTGCCAAACTTCTTCTGTCGCGCCCGATTGAGCTGCGCAATCCAATCAGGATAGGCATCGATGCACGCCTCGGCTTGTGCATCCAGCATGCCGCGCGTGCGCAATGCGGCGCGCACCCAATTGGGTCCGTGGCCGCGGGCCGCTTGATAGGCCACTAAATTCTCCAGGTAGCGGCGGTCGTCGATCAATCTCTCCGCGCACAGCCGCTCGATCAGCGGCCCGACCACGGCCGAGTCGTAACCCTTGTCGAGCAGCTTGCAGCGCAGCTCCTGCGAAGCGTAATCGCGCCGCGCCAGCGCATCGAGCGCCGCGACCCGGGCTGCGCGCGAATCCAGCGGCTCCACTTCGCTGCGGCTTGAGATGCTACGCCTCTTTGGCGTCGCCACCCCGGTTCATGGTCGCCTTCTCAGGAATCAACTTGGCGCGGACCTGTCCCTCGATGTCCTTCGCCACTTCCGGATGCTGCTGCAAAAAGACGCGGGCGTTGTCCTTGCCCTGGCCGATGCGCTCGCCCTTGTAGCTGTACCAGGAGCCGGATTTCTCGACCAGATTATGCAGCACGCCCAGTTCGATGAGTTCACCCTCCTTGGAGATGCCCGTGCCGTACATGATCTCGAACTCCGCCTCGCGAAACGGCGGCGCCACTTTGTTCTTGACCACCTTGACTCGAGTCAGCGAGCCGACCACTTCTTCGCCGTTCTTGATCGCGCCGATGCGCCTGATGTCCAAGCGCACCGAAGAATAGAACTTCAGCGCATTGCCGCCGGTGGTCGTCTCCGGGTTACCGAACATCACACCGATCTTCATGCGGATCTGATTGATGAAAATCACGATGGTGTTCGAGCGCTTGATGTTGCCGGTCAACTTGCGCAGCGCCTGCGACATGAGGCGCGCCTGCAGCCCCATGTGTTGATCGCCCATTTCGCCTTCGATTTCCGCCTTCGGCGTGAGCGCCGCAACCGAATCGACCACGACCACGTCGACCGCGCCCGAGCGCACCAACATGTCGGTGATTTCCAGCGCTTGTTCACCGGTGTCCGGCTGAGAGACCAGCAGGTCATTGACCTTGACGCCTAATTTTTCGGCGTACACAGGGTCGAGGGCGTGCTCGGCATCCACGAATGCCGCGGTGCCGCCGTGGCTCTGAGCCGAGGCGATGATGGCCAACGTGAGCGTCGTCTTGCCCGAGGACTCCGGTCCAAAAATTTCGATCACTCTGCCGCGCGGGATGCCGCCGACGCCGAGCGCGATGTCGAGGCCCAGCGAGCCGGTTGGTATCGAGTCCACCTCATACGTGGCGCCGGCGTCGCCCAAACGCATCACCGAGCCCTTTCCAAATTGCTTTTCGATCTGGCTCAGCGCGGCCGCGAGCGCTTTCTTGCGATTCTCTTCCATAGGGAGTCCTTGACAAAATGTGGCGCCATTATTTCATATTCGGCGCCCGTCGCTCATCTCATATGCATCGAAATGACAGAGTTTGTCTACGGCGTCGCGGTTTCATCCAGTAGTGGCCAGGTGTCGACTACTGTATAGATGGGCTGCGGCGCGCCGGTGTTCGAGTGCAGCAGACTGAATGACTGCATCTTCCAGACCACTGCGGACATTGCTTGCAGCACAGGCGCTTGCATGACCTTCCTCGCAATCGTTACATGAGGCCGCAGGCGCGTGGGGTTGGGATTGAGCGCCAGATGGTGCTGCGCAAGGTCCGCATGCAGCTGCTGCCACCATTGCTCCAGCTCGGCCGGAAACTCGCGTGCGGCCGCCACCACCACCCCGGAATTCTGCCAATACTCGTATGCGTCGAATCGAACGTCAAACCTGCGCACTCGCTGCGAACCGCCGATCCGCCGCAGCGCTGCGGCCTGTGATTCGGGCGCCTCACCGACGAATGCCAGCGTCATATGATAGTTCTCGGGCGGCACCGGCCGCGACGGCGGCTCGAGGTCAAGCGCTTGGGCCGCCGCTGCGATTCGCTGCCGCGTTTCCAGATCGGGTATGACCGCAAAGAAGAATCTGATGGCAATGGCTCCGCCGCGGTTCGAGAACGCAGACTCAATGCTCGAGTAATCCGGCCAGGGCCAGACGCACGGTTTTGCGCCGCACGGCTTCGCGGTTGCCGCGGAATCGGCGAAGCTGTACGGTGAGCCGTGTCCGGCGTCCGACCCGTGCCGCCCAACACAGCCACACCGTGCCCACCGGTTTGCCCGGCACCGCGCCGTCGGGACCTGCTATGCCGGTGACCGCCACCGCCACGTGGGCTCCGGCGCGCTTGAGGGCGCCGCTCGCCATCGCACGCGCGACGGCGGCACTCACCGCCCCTTCGCGATCGAGCACCGAGCGCGCCACGCGCAGCGTTCGTACCTTCGCGTCGTTGCCATAGGTGATGAATCCTTCGCCGAACCATTGTGAACTGCCCGGCACGTCCGTGAGCGCCTTGGCAATCCAGCCCCCGGTACACGACTCCGCCGTGGTCACCCATCGGCCGGCGTTGAGCAGATGCCGGCCCACCCGGGCGGCCAGCCGCTTAAGCTCCTGGTCCGTGCTGTTCATCGGTAAGCCCTCAAGTCGGCCGCGCATCGGCAAGCCCGGATGTTCGCACATGGGGGGTGCGATTCGCATTTAAGACGTGGACAATGGCTTGGGATGAGCACCACGACACCCCTGCAGGAGCACACCCCCATGATGCAGCAGTACCTGCGCATCAAGGCGCAGCATCCGGACGTGCTGCTGTTCTACCGCATGGGCGATTTTTACGAGATGTTCTATGACGATGCGCGCCGCGCCGCGCAACTGCTGGATATTGCACTGACTCAGCGCGGCGCTTCCGCGGGGGCGCCGATCCCCATGGCTGGTGTGCCGGTGGTCACTCTCGATACCTACCTGGCGCGGTTGGTGCGCAAGGGTGAGTCGGTCGCCATTTGTGAGCAGCGCGGCGACCCGGGAAAGACCAAGGGCCCGATGGAGCGCGAGGTGGTGCGCATCGTCACCCCGGGTACCGTCACCGACGAGGCGCTGCTGGAGGAGCGGCGCGACAACCTGCTGGCCAGCGTCTGCGGCGCCGAAGGCCGCTTCGGTCTTGCGTGGCTCGATCTGTCGGCGGGCCGCTTCAGCGTCATGGAGCTTGCGGACGGCGCGGCGCTCGAGGCCGAACTCGAGCGGTTGCGCCCCGCGGAGCTGCTCGCGCCCGACGGCGCTCAATCGCCGTCTGCGCCCGCGGCGGGCGCGTCGGCCCGCGCATGGCGATTGCGGCCGCCATGGCATTTCGACGCCGACTCGGCGAGACGCGCCCTTTGCGAACAATTCAAGACTCGCGACCTGGCTGGATTCGGCTGCGAGGACAAGCCGCTGGCCATTGCCGCAGCGGGGGCGCTCTTGGGCTATGTGCGCGAGACCCAAAAGGCGGCGCTGCCGCATTTGCTGTCGCTCACGACCGAAGAGCACGATGGCGCCTTGATCATGGATCCGGCAACCCGGCGCAACCTCGAATTGGACGAGAGCCTCGCCGGCAAGCCCGAGCTGACCCTCGCCGGAGTATTCGACCGCACCGCGACCGCGATGGGTGGGCGGCTGCTGCGCCGGTGGTTGCATCGTCCGCTGCGCGACCGCGATACGCTGCGCGGCCGGTATCAAGCGGTGGCGACCTTGATCGACGCCTCGCGCCATACTCGGCTCGCGGAATCGATGCGCGGCCTCGGCGACCTGGAGCGCATCCTGGCCCGGATCGCTCTGCGTTCGGCGCGGCCGCGGGATCTTGCACAGCTGCGCGAGGCACTCGGCGCATTGCCGGGCCTTGATCAGTTGCTGCGCAGCGCGCAGGCGCAAACCGATTCGCCCCTGCTGCTGAAGCTGCTCCATGAATTCAGCGAGCACGGCGAGGAGCGCGCCTTGCTGGTCCGCGCGGTGGTCGACTCACCGCCGCACTTCTTGCGGGACGGCGGCGTGATTGCGCCGGGCTACGATGCAGAACTCGACGAACTGCGCCTGCTCGGTAGCAACACCGAGCAGTTCTTGCTGGACCTGGAGCGCCGCGAGCGCGAACGCAGCGGCCTGTCCAGCCTGAAATTGGGCTTCAACCGCGTACAGGGATTTTTCATCGAAGTGAGCCGTGCGCAGGCCGATTTAGTCCCCAAGGACTATCTGCGCCGGCAAACGGTCAAGTCCGCGGAACGATTCATCACGCCGGAGCTGAAATCCTTCGAGGATAAAGTCCTGGGTGCGCGCGATCGCGCCCTTGCGCGCGAGAAAGAGCTGTACGAGGGATTGCTGGACTTGCTGACGGCGCGTCTGCCGGCACTGCAGAGAACCACCGGCGCCATCGCGCAGCTTGATGTGCTGAATTGCTTCGCCGAACGCGCGACGACGCTCGACTGCGCACAGCCTGAGTTGGTGCAGGAGCCGATGCTCCTGATCGACGGCGGCCGCCATCCGGTGGTTGAGCGTGCCAGTCGGGAGCCCTTTATTGCGAACGACCTGCGCTTCGATGACGCGCGCCGCATGCTGATCATCACCGGCCCGAACATGGGCGGCAAAAGCACCTACATGCGTCAGACCGCACTGATCGCCATTCTCGCGCACATCGGCTGCTTCGTGCCGGCGAAGCGCGCGGTCTTGGGGCCGCTCGATCGCATCTTCACGCGCATCGGCGCCTCGGATGATCTTGCCGGCGGGCGCTCCACCTTCATGCTCGAAATGACCGAGACGGCGAATATCCTGCATAACGCCACCGACAGGAGTCTGGTGCTAATGGACGAGGTCGGCCGCGGCACCAGCACCTTCGATGGTCTCTCGCTCGCCTGGGCGTGCGCCTCCTACATAGCTCGAAAAATCCGCGCCTTCACGCTGTTCGCCACGCACTACTTCGAGCTGACCAGCCTTGCCGGAGAAGCGCCGGGAGTGGTCAATGTGCACGTGGAAGCCGTAGAACACGGCGACTCGCTGGTGTTCTTGCACAGCGTCAGGGAAGGGCCGGCCAACCAGAGCTACGGACTGCAGGTCGCGGCGCTCGCCGGGATTCCAAAATCCGTTACCACCGCAGCGCGCCGCTACCTGACGGAGCTCGAGCGCGAGCGCGACGCGCTGAGAAATTCCTTCTCTCCGCAGTCCGAACTGCCGCTCGTCGTCCCGCCGCCCGCACCGGCCGAGCGGACCGACTGCGCCGTCCTCGAGACCTTGCATGCCGTCGATCCGAACGCGCTGAGTCCACGCGAGGCGCTGGAGCTGTTGTTCCGGCTGCACCAGCTGGTGAGCGGCGCACCGACGGAACGCTGACCTACGCCAAGCGGTTTTTAAGGCGTGGTCACAGGCGCAAATCGACCCTCGCGCAGGAAAGCGGCGGTCTGGCGCGCCACCGCGGCGGAAAACAACAAGCTGCTGTGGGTCACGTGCAGCGTCAATTGCGCCTTGGCGCCCGGCAGTTCGGTCTCCTCGACCAGCACTGTACCGTCATTGGGTGCATCGAACGGACCGACCAGCCGGCCCAAGCCGAACGCCATGTCTCCCGCGATCACTCCCAAGTCACGAGCTCCGCTCCAATGCCGCTCGCGCGGCTCGAGCAGCAGTTCATTGGCGGTGGAGCCCAACAGCTTCCTGCCGTACGGCAGCCGCGCCAGCCGCTGCGCCGCTCGGCTGCCCCGCACCGGCGAGCCCAGCAGCACGATGCGCCCGGGCGGCAGCGGCCGGCCGCTTGCGAGCAGGCCGTCCGCCGACACTCTGCGTTCGAAGAATTCCAGAATGAGCGGGCCGCCCATGCTATGGCCGACCAGGTGCAAGGTATCCGTGCGCGTCTGCGCCAGAAAACCCGCCAGAGCACGGGCATTGGCCTTAAGATCCGCCGTCATGGAAAAATAGGGGAACAGGCGCGTCTCACAGTCCAATTCCCGCGACAGCCGCTGCCGCAGCCAAGCCGCTTCCCAGCCGTTGAGCCACAGCCCGTGCACGTACACGACCAGCACGCTCATCGACACGTCCGCCGCACTGGTCGCGTCCACCGCCTATCGGCGAAGCTGCTGAATGACGGCACGGTTGGTGCTCGAGGACGCCATTGCGAGGGCTTCGCCGGCCGGCAACCAACGAAACTGCACGTGCTCGGTCTCGCTCAATGTCACCGGTACGCGCTCAAGCAGCTTCAGTGCAAATGCGTGCTCCAGATTGCGTGTGACGCCGGGCGCATATTTCTTGCCGAACGAGGGTAGGATGGCGTACACCTGAGCCCAGTGCAGGTTGCGCAGGAAACCTTGCGTGATGCCGGTTTCCTCGATGAGCTCGCGGCGCGCCGCGGCATCCGCGGTTTCACCCCATTCGAGACTGCCGGTGACGGATTGCCAAAAGCCTGGCGGCTTGCGCCGTTCCAGCAATAGAAACTCGCCGCCGGCGGTATAGATCACGATCAGCACGGATTCCGGGCGTCGAAACGGCTGCAATCAGGGGCCTGTCTGAGTGTCGACCTTGGGCGCCGCGCGCAAGCGAATGTGCAGTTCCTTGAGCTGCGCCTCGCTCACCTCGGTGGGCGCATCCATCAACGGATCGGCGGCGGTCTGTGTCTTCGGAAACGCAATCACGTCGCGAATGCTGTCTGCGCCCGCCATCAGCATGGCCAGCCGATCCAGACCGAACGCGATGCCGCCATGGGGCGGCGCACCGAACTTGAGCGCGTCCAACAAGAAGCCGAATTTGATCCGCGCCTCCTCGGGCGATATGCCCAAAAGGTCGAAAACGACGGACTGCAGCTCCTGCGTGTGAATACGCACCGAACCGCCGCCGATCTCCGAGCCGTTGAGCACCAGGTCGTAGGCCTTGGCGATCGCCTCGCCGGGACTTGCCGCGAGCGCGGCATAGTCCAGGTTCGCCGGGCTGGTGAACGGATGATGCATGGCTGCCCAGCGCCTGGCCTCGGGATTCCACTCGAACATCGGAAAATCCACGATCCACAGCGGATGCCAGCCCGACGCCGCCAGCTTGAGGTCCTGGCCGACCTTCAGGCGCAGCGCTCCTAGGGCGTCGCTCACCACTTTGCTGGTATCCGCGCCGAAGAAGATCAGGTCACCATCGCTTGCCGAAGTGCGCTGCAGAATTCCGGCGACCGCCGCATCGTTCAGGAATTTCAAGATCGGCGATTGCAGACCGTCGCGCCCCTTCAGGACCTCGTTCACCTTGATGTAGGCGAGCCCTTTCGCGCCGAAGCGCGCCACGTAGGCGGTATAGTCGTCGATCTCCTTGCGGGTGAGCTTCCCGCCGTGCGGCACGCGCAAGGCGGCCACGCGGCTACGCGGATCGGCCGCCGGCCCGGCGAACACCTTGAAATCGCAGCCTTGGACGAGATCGCCCACATCGACCAATTCCAGCGCGACGCGCAGATCGGGCTTGTCCGATCCGTAGCGGCGCATCGCCTCGGCATAGCTCATGCGCGGAAGCGGGTTCGGCAGATCCACACCGAGCACCTGCTTGAACAGAAACCGCACCAATCCTTCCATCAGCTCCTGAATCTGAGTCTGATCGAGAAAGGAGGTCTCGATGTCGAGCTGGGTGAACTCCGGCTGACGATCCGCCCGCAAATCCTCGTCGCGGAAGCAACGAACGATCTGATAGTAGCGATCAAAGCCGGAAATCATCAGCAGCTGCTTGTAGATCTGCGGCGATTGCGGCAGGGCAAAGAACTTGCCGGGGTGCGTCCTGCTCGGCACCAGATAATCGCGCGCGCCTTCCGGCGTCGCCTTGGAGAGCATCGGCGTTTCGATGTCGACGAAGCCCGCCTCATCGAGGTAGTGGCGCATGGCGCGGGTAATGCGATGGCGCAGCAGCAAGCGCTCGCGCATTTCTTCGCGCCGCAGGTCGATGTAGCGAAAGCGCAGGCGAACCTCTTCGCTCACGTGCTCATCGAGCTGAAACGGCAGCGGCTCGCAGCGGTTCAGGATCTCGAGCGAGCGGCACAGCAGCTCGACCTGTCCGGATTTAAGATGCGGATTGGCCGTACCGCTTGGACGCATGCGCACGACGCCGGTGACCTTCAGCACGAATTCATTGCGCACGCGCTCCGCCATCGCGAACACCCCGGGGGTGTCCGGATCGAACACGATCTGCAGCAGCCCCTCACGGTCGCGCAGGTCGACGAAAATGACGCCGCCATGGTCGCGCCGCCGATGCGCCCAACCGGCCACCGTGACGACCTTGCCAATCGACGATTCGCCGACCTGACCACAATAATGAGTGCGCATAAGCTTCGAACTGTACGGGGAGAGCGCGCGATGCTAAGGCTTAGGGCCCGCGTGAGCAAGCCCGGACACTCGAGCCGGGCGCTGCCCGGTGCGCGATGCGTGAGCTTTAGCGTCGCCGCGCCGGTTTCGTCCCAGCCGCCTTCATGGCCGGCCGCTTGGGCTTCGCCCGACGATGGGCCTTCTTGGGCGCCGACGCGCTGGACCGCTCGGCAGAGCCCCCGGCGGCCGGACTTTTGTCAGGCGCTACCGGTGCGGCCTTCTCGGCCGGCTTATCCGCGGCCTTTTCCGCCGGCTTCGCCGCATCGGGCGCCGCGGCGTCTTTGGAGGCGGTCTCGGTCGCTCCTTTCTTCTCTTCCTTGGACGCCTCCGCGTCCGGCCGATCCGCGAGATTGCGCTTGCTGTCCTGATCCGACTTGAAGTCGGTTTCGTACCAGCCCCCGCCCTTTAAGCGAAATACCGGCGCCGACATCAATCGCGTCAGTTGCGCCTTGCCGCAATGCGGGCACTTCTTCAGCGGCGCATCGTTGACCTTCTGCATGGCCTCCAACTTGTGGCCACAGCTGTCGCATTGATATTCGTAAAAAGGCATGTCTTCCCTTCAGTATAGCGAAACGCAAGGCAATGTCGCTTACGCTAGTGCAAGCGCTCCTTCTCGAACACCAAGCCGTCGCGTTTGAGCTTCGCGACCACCCGATCGCCAGCGATGAAATCACCGCGCAAGATCTGCTGCGCGAGAGGATTCTCGATCTGCGCTTGGATGGCGCGCTTCAGCGGCCGCGCGCCATACACGGTATCGAAGCCCGCCTCGCCGATTCTATCGCGCGCGGCCTCATCGAGACGCAGCTGGATGTCTCGCTCCGCCAGCCGCTGGCGCAACCGTCCCAGCTGGATATCCACGATTGAACGGATTTGGTCGCGGCCGAGCGGATGAAACACCACGATTTCATCGACCCGATTGACGAACTCGGGGCGAAAATGCTGGGTTACCACCTGCATGACGGCCGCCTTCATTTTCGCGTAATTCGCTTCGCCGGACAGTTCCTGAATGACCTGGCTGCCCAGATTCGAGGTCATGATGATCACGGTGTTGCGAAAATCCACGGTGCGCCCCTGCCCATCGGTGAGGCGCCCGTCGTCCAGCACCTGCAGCAGCACGTTGAATACGTCGGGATGGGCCTTCTCGATCTCATCGAGCAGGATGACGCTATAGGGCCGGCGGCGCACCGCCTCGGTCAAGTAGCCCCCTTCCTCGTAGCCCACGTATCCCGGCGGCGCGCCGATGAGGCGTGCGACCGAATGCTTCTCCATGAACTCCGACATGTCGATGCGCACCATGGCCTCTTCGGTGTCGAACATAAACTCGGCAAGCGCTTTGCAAAGCTCGGTTTTGCCCACGCCGGTCGGCCCGAGAAACATGAACGAGCCGGTCGGCCGGTTCGGATCGGACAGTCCCGCGCGCGAGCGGCGAATCGCATCCGCCACCGCCTTCACCGCCTCCTCCTGGCCTACGACGCGCTTGCCGAGCACCGCTTCCATGCGCAGCAGCTTTTCGCGTTCGCCCTCGAGCATGCGCGAGACCGGAATCCCGGTCCACTTCGATACGATCTCGGCGATCTCGACTTCGGTCACCGAATTGCGCAGCAACTGATTCGGCTTCTTCTCGGCCTCCAGCGCCTTGGCGAGCCGCTGCTCGAGGGCGGGAATGCGCCCATATTGAAGTTCGGACATGCGCGCGAGATCCTGCGCGCGGCGCGCGGTGTCGAGATCCGTGCGCGCCCGCTCCAGCTCTTCTTTGATGTGGGCGGCGCCCTGTACGGAGGCCTTCTCCGCCTTCCACACTTCCTCGAGATCCGAGTATTCCTTTTCCAGCTGCTTCAGCGCATCCTCCAGCGTGCTCAAGCGCTTGCGGGATGCCTCATCGGCCTCCTTCTTGAGCGCCTCGCGCTCGATCTTGAGTTGGATGATGCGCCGGTCGAGCTTGTCGAGCGCTTCGGGTTTCGAATCGATCTCCATGCGAATCAGCGAGCCAGCCTCGTCGATCAGATCGATGGCCTTGTCGGGCAATTGCCGGTCGGAAATATAGCGATGCGACAGCGTCGCCGCCGCAACGATGGCAGGATCGGTGATCTCGACGCCGTGATGGACTTCGTAGCGTTCCTTCAGTCCGCGCAGGATGGCGATGGTGTCTTCCACGGAGGGCTCGTCCACCAGCACCTTTTGGAAGCGCCGCTCGAGCGCAGCGTCCTTTTCGATGTACTTGCGGTACTCATCGAGCGTGGTCGCGCCGACGCAATGCAGCTCGCCGCGCGCCAGGGCGGGCTTGAGCATGTTGCCCGCGTCCATCGCCCCCTCGGCCTTGCCGGCGCCGACCATGGTGTGCAATTCATCGATGAACAGAATCACCTGGCCTTCCTGTTTCGCCAGGTCGGTGAGGACCGCTTTGAGGCGCTCCTCGAACTCACCTCGATATTTCGCTCCGGCGATTAGCGCACCCATGTCGAGCGCGAGAATCCGCTTGCCGCGCAAACCTTCCGGCACCTCGCCGTTGACGATGCGCTGTGCGAGGCCCTCGACGATGGCGGTCTTGCCGACGCCGGGCTCCCCGATGAGTACCGGATTGTTCTTGGTCCGGCGCTGCAGAACCTGAATCGTGCGCCGGATCTCGTCATCGCGGCCGATGACCGGATCGAGCTTGCCCTGGCTCGCGCGCTCGGTAAGATCGATGCTGTACTTCTCCAGCGCCTGGCGGTTCTCTTCGGCGCCCGCATCGTCCACCTTGGCGCCGCCGCGAACTTCCTCGATCGCCTTTTCCAGGTTGTCCCGCGCCGCGCCGCAGGACTTCAGGATGCGGCCGAGTTCGCCGCGGTCATCGCAGGCCGCGAGCACGAACAGCTCGCTGGAGATGAACTGATCACCGCGCTGTTGGGCGAGCTTGTCGGTGACATTCAGCAGCTTATTGAGCTCATTGCCGAGCAGCACCTCGCCGGCCGATCCTTCCACCTTCGGGGTACGATCCAGCGCGGCCGCGAGTTCCGAGCGCAGCTTGGCTACGTTGGCGCCGGCTTTCTCGAGCAGTGGACGCGCGGTGCCGCCCTGCTGGTCGAGCAGGGCCGCCATCAAGTGCACCGGCTCGATGTACTGATTGTCGCGCCCGACCGCAAGCGACTGGGCGTCCGCCAGCGCAGCCTGGAACTTGGTCGTCAGCTTGTCCATTCGCATGAAAACACCCCTGAGAATCCCTCGATAACGCCCCAGTAGGTGGGGATTCGGTCGGGCAATTCAACCGCCGCTAGGCGTCGCGCAGCCAAATGAGCGTCGCCTGCCGGCCGGTCTGCCCGTCGCGCCGGTGTGAGAAGTACTTATCGGAACGGGAAAAGGTGCATTCGCCCCCTCCGTACACGCGCTCGATGCCCAGTTGCGCGAGTCGGCGGCGCGCGAGCACAGAGAGGTCCGCCAGGTACCGGCCTCGCGCATTCTCGGCGAAGGCCTCATCCGCCCGCGGATCGCCGCGCAGCAGCTCATCCCGGACCTCGGGGCCGACTTCGAAGTGCCGAGGGCCGATGGCGGGGCCGAGCCATACCAGCAGTGAGGGCGGGGCCACCGCTAAGGACCGCACGGTCGCTTCGATGACGCCGCCGGCGAGACCCCGCCAGCCCGCATGCGCGGCGGCCACCGCATCGCCGGACTCGGTCGCAAACAGGATCGGCAGGCAATCGGCCGCCAGGATCGCGCAGATGCGTCCGGGCGTTCGCGTGACGGCCCCGTCCGCGGGACCCGCGGCCGTGCCCGTTGCTACGCTCGTAGCTACGCCCGTTGCTACGCTCGTATCCAAATCCGCAATCTCGGCGCCGTGAACCTGGGCGAGCCAGGCGGGCTCGGCCGGCAGACCGGCGGCGGCGCGCAGCCGGCGCCGGTTCTCCGCGACCGCCGCCGGCACGTCGCCGACATGAGCGGCCAGATTCAGCGATGCAAAGGGGGCGGCGCTGACCCCGCCCCCGCGCAGCGTCGACAGCGCGCACACCGGGGCGGGCGCCGGCCACTGCGGCGTGAGCCACGCTACCTTCATGACGCGCCCGTGGTCCGCCCCAGAGCGGCGGTATCCCGCGCGTCTTCGCGCAGTGCACGGAGCAGCTCGGCAAAGTCCGGCGGCACGGCGCTGTGCAGATTGAGCCGTTTGCCGGAGCGCGGATGATCGAACGCGAGGCTCGCCGCGTGCAGCGCCTGCCGCTTGAAGCCGCGCAACGTGACGATCAATCCCTCCGCTGCGCCGCGCGGTCGCCCGAAGCGGCCGCCATACTTGGGATCGCCCACGATCGGGTACTTGAGATGCGCCAAATGCAGCCGGATCTGGTGGGTACGCCCGGTCTCGAGCTTGACGCGCAGGTAGCTGTGAGCGCGAAAGCGCTCGAGCACGCGATAGTGCGTGATGGCCGGTCGGCCGTCCTGGCGCACGGCCATGCGCAGCCGGTCGCTGCGATGGCGCCCGATCGGCGCATCGATGCTGCCGCCGGCGGTCATGATGCCCACGCACACGGCAAGGTATTCCCGAGACACCGAGCGCGCCATCAGCTGGCGGGTCAGTGCGGTATGCGCTTCGATCGTACGCGCCACCACCAGTAGGCCGCTGGTGTCCTTGTCGAGCCGGTGGATGATGCCGGCGCGCGGCAGCGCGGCCAGCGACGCATCGAAGCCCAGCAGGGCGTTTTGCAACGTATGGCGCGGATTTCCGGCTCCGGGATGCACCACCAGGCCCGCCGGCTTGTCGATCACCAGCACGTCCCGATCCTCGTGCATCAGATCGAGCCCGATCGCTTCGGGCATCACGGCTCCGGCCGGCGGTTCGACCCTCAGGCACACTCGGACCCGGGAACCCGCGCTCACCACATCGCGGGGCTTGCAGGAAAGCCTGCCGACCTGTACCTGGCCCGCCTCGATCCAACCCTTGATGCGTGTGCGCGAGTGCTCCGGCAGCAGCCGCGCCAGCGCGCTGTCCAGCCGCTGTCCGGCCAACTCCTGAGGGATTTTAAGGTCGATGACTTGGAACTCGGCGTTCATACGGGCACTCGAAGCTTGCGGCGGGGCATCGGGTATACTGCCGCGCGTCTTTGAACCCACCCATTGTAAGGATTCGCTTGTGAGACTGCGTGATCTTGTCCATCCGTGCCGCATTCTGTTGCTCGCCATCGCAATTGGCGTGCTGGCTACGGGCTGCCGCAGTCATCGGGACGATGCCAAATCCGGCCCTGAGGTGATCTACGCCCGCGCCCAGAAGTCGATGAAGAATTCGAACTACGGGGAGGCGATCAAACAGCTCGAAACCCTGCAATCGCGCTTCCCGTTCAGCGAACCGGCGCGCCAGGCGCAGATCGATCTGATCTACGCCTACTACAAGAATCACGA